>NZ_CP073104.1:6453486-6782730 GCF_018138145.1 Pseudomonas sp. SCA2728.1_7
AGCGCCACACGCGCAAATGGCGGCGACAACGCTGAGCAGAATCGCCGTCGGAATGTCCACGGCAATACCCAATGTATGCACGGCCGCCAGGGTCAGCACAGTAATGGTGATCGCTGCACCGGCCATGTTGATGGTCGCGCCCAGCGGGATCGACACCGAATAGGTGTCTTCATGCAGGCCCAGGCGCTTGCTCAATTCCAGGTTGACCGGAATGTTCGCCGCCGAACTGCGGGTGAAGAACGCGGTGATGCCACTTTCACGCAGGCACTTGAGGGTCAGCGGGTACGGGTTGCGACGCAGTTTCCAGAATACGATCAGCGGGTTCATCACCAGCGCCACGAACAACATGCAGCCGAGCAGCACGGCCAGCAGGTGCGCATAACCGATCAGCGCGCCGAAGCCCGAAGTCGCCAGCGTCGACGCTACCAGACCGAAAATGCCCAGCGGTGCAAAGCGAATCACCACACGCACGATCAGGGTCACGCCGTTGGACAGATCACCGAGCACTTCGCGGGTAGTGTCACCGGCATGGCGAATCGCGACGCCCATGCCGATTGCCCAGGCCAGAATACCGATGAAGTTGGCGTTGATCAGTGCATTCACCGGGTTATCCACGACGCTCAGCAACAGGCTCTGCAACACTTCTGCAATGCCACCCGGTGCGGTCACCGCGACGTTTTCGGTGGACAGCACCAGATGCGACGGGAATGCCATGCTGGCAATCACGGCCACCACGGCTGCGGCGAAGGTGCCCAGCAGATAGAGGAACAGAATCGGACGGATGTGGGTTTCCTGGCCGTGCTTGTGGTTGGCAATCGACGCCATTACCAACACGAACACCAGAATCGGCGCGACGGCTTTCAACGCCGACACGAACACTTTGCCGATGAACGCGGTGTCTTTTGCCACTTGCGGGGCAAACATCGCCAAGGCAATACCGGCGATCAGGCCGATGAGGATCTGTGCGACCAGGCTCAGGTTCTTCAGGCGTTGCAATAGAGAAGGGGATGAAGCAGTCATAGCGGCATCTCTGATTTTTTATAGGGTGCAGGGTTGCGTGATAACGATGGCAAAACGGGGGCAGACCACCGGCACGCACCGAAAGTGTTGACGCGACATCAACGCCATTAAACAGGCCGCTGAATAGGCTGTACGTTTTTCAGGGCGCGGACTTTATCACAGCGTAGGCCTTATCCTTCAGGCCTGTGACGATCTGCCACCGGATCAGGCAACAAAGTCGACAGGTTTGTGCAAGTCAGCCCGGACACACTCTGTTAAGATTGCGCATCCTTATTTTCAAATTTCGCCAGCGGGCCTTCGGGTCAACGCTGGTGTCGTCGTTTTGCTGGAGTTGCGCATGCTGTTGCCCATTCTTCTGTTGTCTGCCGCCGGATTCACGGTGCTGACCACGGAATTCGTCATCGTCGGCCTGTTGCCGGCGATTGCCCGAGACCTTGAAGTCACCATCCCGCAGGCCGGGTTGCTGGTGACGCTGTTCGCCTTCACGGTGGCGATGTTCGGACCGTTTTTGACCGCCTACTTCGCCCGCTTCGAGCGGCGCAAGCTGTTTATCAGCATCCTGATCATGTTCGGTCTGGCCAATACCGTGGCGGCGCTGGCGCCGAACATCTGGGTGATGGCGATTGCCCGGTTGATCCCGGCGCTCGGCTTGCCAGTGTTCTGGGCCTTGGCCAGTGAGACGGCCGTGGACATTGTCGGCCCGGACTTTGCCGGTCGTGCGATCGCCAAGATTGGCTTCGGCATCGTTTGCGCCACGGTGTTTGGCATCCCGGTCGGCACGCTGATTTCTGACGCTTTCGGCTGGCGCAGTGCCTTTGGCATTCTGGCGGTCATCGCTTTTGCCAAAGCCTTGCTGCTATTTGTTTACCTGCCGAAAACCAGTCTGCACCAGCATCAGGTCAGCTTCCGCTCGCAATTCAAGATCCTGCGCAGCCCGTTGATGATCGGCCATATCGTCCTGTCGATTCTGGTGTTCAGCGGCATGTTTACCGCTTATACGTATCTGGCCGACATTCTTGAGCGCCTCGCCGGCTTCAACGGCACCGTGGTCGGTTGGTGCCTGATGGCCTTCGGCGCGGTCGGGTTGATCGGCAACTCGCTGGGTGGTCGTGCGGTCGACCGCCATCCGTTGGGGGCATCGGTGTTGTTCTGTGCGTTCATGATTGCCGGCATGGTCTCGTTGGTGCCGAACATTCATTCGCCGCTGGGGCTCGCAGTGGCGATGGGGATCTGGGGCGTGACCCAGGCCGCGCTGTTCCTGGTCAGCCATGTGCGCCTGATGAAAGCCGCGCCGGAAGCGCCGGCCTTTGCCGCTTCGTTGAACATCGCCGGGGCCAATCTGGGGATCGGCCTGGGCGCCATCGTCGGTGGTCGGGTCATCGACAGCGCGGGTCTGGGTTTCCTCGGTTTTACCGCCGCTGGGTTCATTTTGCTCTCGGTGTTCCTCGCCATGGTGCTGATGACGCTCAAGCCGCGCGAAATCTGCGCCGAGGCCTCATAACGCGGTAAAAAGCTCGCGTCGGGCACCTTCGGTAATCGCAACGATGCCGGGGTGCTTGACCTTGCGCTCCACCGAAATGGCGTAGAACGACTCGGTCACCGCGTCGGTCTGGCCAATCAGCTCGACGCCGTACTGGCGCTTCACCTCATCGGCAATCACGCTCGGGCCAATAAATATCCCGCTGCCGGATTGGCCGAACGCCTGCATCAACGCACTGTCATCAAACTCGCCGACGATTTGCGGCTGGATCTGCTGCTCGGCAAACCAGCGCTGCAAGCGGCTGCGCACCACGGTTTCCGCACCGGGAATCAACAGCGGTGCGCCGTGCAGACTGCGCGGGAAGTCCTGACCGTATTTTGCTGCCAGTTCAGCGGTGGCAAAGAAACTGATCCCACATTCTCCGAGTTTCTGGCTGTAGCCCTTGATATCGAGGTGCGAGGGCATCGGGCTGTCGGAGATCACCAGATCGAGGCGCTGGATCGCCAGATCGGCGAGCAAGCGTTCGAGCTTGTCTTCGCGGCAGGTGATGCGCAGCGGCTCGTTGAGCTCCATCGTCGGCGCAATCAGGCGATAAACGATGGATTTCGGCACCACGTCTGCCACGCCAACGCGGAACAGAATCTGCTGTTCGTTGGGCTGGGCGCGCAGCATCAACTCCAGTTCACCGCCCAGTTGAAACATCTGCTCGGCGTAGGGCAGGGCTTGTCGCCCGGCTTCGGTCAATTCGAGTTGCCGTCCGACGCGTCTGAATAACTCGATGCCATACGTCTGTTCGAGCAGGGAAATCTGCCCGCTGATGGTTTGTGGGGTCAGGTTCAGTTGCTCGCAGGCGCGCACAATGCTGCCGGTCTTGGCTACGACCCAGAAGTAATGCAGTTGTCGGTAATTGAGCATGACGGTCTACAGTTCGTGAAAACCGAAGTATAGCCGCTAAAAATACGAATTTTCCTGAAGTGTTCATCTCCCTAGAATGCCCAGCCATCGACGGCCGGTCTGTGAGCCTGTCTGTTCATTCGAAGGAAACCTTATGAAATACACAATCCCAGCATTGATGTTTACGTCTTTACTGCTTCTGGCCGGTTGCGATCAGGCCGAGAAAAGCGCCCAGCAACTGATGGGCAAAGCCGCCGAAAGCGCCAAGCAAGCGATTGACGACACGCATAAAGCTGCCGAGCAGGCGCTCAGCGATGCCACCGGCGGGTTGATCGAGAAAAAAGAAACACCGGAAAAAGATGCGGGAAATTCCGAATCTTCCTCCAAGACCATCTAATTCGTCTTACACAGAGTCAGGACTGACCCATGGAATATCTGTTACAGCTCGCCGCCAGCCCCACCGCTTGGGTTGCTTTGGCCACATTGGTGGTGATGGAAATCGTGCTCGGCATCGATAACCTGATCTTTATCTCGATCCTGACCAACAAGTTGCCTAAGCAATACCAGCAGAAAGCGCGCCGCATCGGTATCGGCATGGCGTTGATCCTGCGTCTGGCACTGTTGAGCACCATCGCTTTCATCGTGCAGCTGACTGCGCCGGTGATCGAGATTCTGGGCCAGGCGTTCTCCTGGAAGGACATGATCCTGATTGCCGGCGGTCTGTTCCTGGTCTGGAAGGCCACGACCGAGATCCATCACAGCATGGACCCGGCACCGGAAGATCCGAAGTCGGCGACCTCGACGGTTACCCTGGGTTTTGCCGCCGCCATTGGCCAGATCCTGATGCTCGACATGGTGTTCTCGATCGACAGCATCATTACCGCGGTCGGCATGACCGAACACTTGCCGATCATGATCATCGCGGTGGTGGTGTCGGTACTGGTGATGTTGTTTGCTGCTGAACCGCTGGCCAAGTTCATCAACGACAACCCGACCGTGGTGATGCTGGCGCTGGGCTTCCTGATCATGATCGGTATGACCTTGATCGCTGAGGGCTTCGGCGCCCACGTACCGAAAGGTTATGTGTATGCGGCGATGGCGTTCTCGGCTTCGATTGAAGTGCTGAACATGATGTCTCGCAGGGCGAGGCAGAAGAAGCTGGCTGAGCAGGCGTAACCGCTGAAAGTACAAAAACCGCCTGAACTCTTAGAGGTCAGGCGGTTTTTTTTTGATTCAAGATTTGCAGTGTGGAATAGAACCAGCCCCTCACCCCAGCCCTCTCCCGAGGGAGAGGGAGCCGATCTGCGTGGTTTTTAAACCTGAGTTCGGCTCGATATTTCACGTCGATGTACTTCTCAATAGCGACTCGGTCAGTCCCCTCTCCCTCCGGGAGAGGGCTAGGGTGAGGGGCTTTTGCTTTTAAAATTTGGCCTCAATGCGCAGCTGCGTGACGCGGGCTTTGCTTCTCGGTCTTCGCAACCGCAGCAGGCTGAACCGAATGGTGATGATGGCGCCGCGAAATCCGTAGCACCCCCCACAACATGGCAGCCGCCACGGCCAGCCAGCCGGCAATCAACATCACAATCGTCATGGTCAGGCTCATCAGTGCCTCCTCTTCGCCCTGCTTCGGGCGCCCACTTTTTCAATTCGCTCTGTTTCAGTGACAGTCTAGACAATGGGGTGTTGCAGACTATTGACCAAAGGTCGGTGGTGACCAATCAGTTTGCTCTATGCAAGCGATGGGTCTGCCGCTTAAGGCTATACCGCAGACTGGCGCGGCCCTATGATCGAAAGCGTTGCCGGAACACGATGACCGGCGTCTGAACAGAGAGTGATGATGGTGCAGGTATTTTCTCGAATTCGTGCGGCGCTGCTGGTGGCCGGTTGCGCGGCCATGTTGGCCGGGTGTGCAGGCAGTGTCGCGCCTGAGGTCAAGCGTCTGCCGGAGCGGGTCGAACTCAGCGGCACGTTCTATCGCGGCGAAGCCAATCAGAGCGGGCCGCAAGTGCTGGCCAGCCTGTTGTCGCAGCAGGGCATCGTGATCACCCCGGGTTTACTGGAAAAACCACTGCACTTGCCGGGGGCCGAAGACAAACTGCAACAGAATATCCAGAACCTTGCCCGTGAGTACGGCATGGTGGTTTATCCGCTGGACAGCAACCTGCCAGCGCTGCTGACCCAAGTTGCGGCGGGTTATCCGGTGATGGTGCGCTTCAGCGAGGGCTCGGCATTCTGGGCCGAGCCGCGTTACGCGATCCTGTCCGGTTATGACCGCAACAAACAGAAGGTACTGCTGCGCGCCGGCATGAACCGCCGCGAATTGATGAGTTTCAGTTCCTTTGAATCGGCGCTGGAAAAGTCTGGTGGCTGGGCCGTGCTGATTCAGAAGCCGTCGCAGATTCCGGCAGCCGTCGACCGGCAACGCTGGCTAAAAGCAGCTGATGAACTGGCTCAGGCCGGTCAGGAAAACGAAGCGGCGCAGGCGAAGAAAGCGCTGGCCGCCCACTGAGTCTCCGTTCGTCATTTGCCGGGCACGACTGCGCCCGGCACGCCTCTTACCTCTATAGCCCGTCGTTTGCGGGTGAATCAGGAGGCGAACATGACAGATCCCCAATCCCCGAAAGGCCCACATTCTTCCGAGCACTCTTCGGGTCATGATCTGGGCTTTGATCCGGATTCGCCGGATCTTGATGATCCGCAAGTCGATCCCGTCGGCCCTGCGAAAGCCCCCAAAGACGTGAAGCCCGGCGAGGACGACAAGCAACCGGCCAAGCCGTATGACCCGCTAGCCAATCTGAAACCTTGATGCGAGGTGCGTATGAGTACCGATTCAAGCTTCGATGACCATAAACCGGACAGTGTGCCGACGACGCCAGAGCCGGATATTGATCCGGTGCTGGACCCGGACAGCCCGATGCGCGATCCGATGGCCCGACCCAATGTCATGACACCGGAACCTTCGCGGGATCCGAGTGCGGGGGATGGCATTCCTGAAGATGATCAGATGCCGTTGCCCAATGACTGAGGCAGCAGATGAAAAAAAGCCCCGGGGATTCGGGGCTTTTTCTTGTGCGGTGCCTTACTTGGACGCTTCGACTACGCCGCTTTGGCGATTCTTGAGGTTTTTCTCGGCCTTGTATTGCTGAGCCACCGCCGGAACGCTGGCGCTGCGCCCGGTTTCTACCCAACTGCGAATACGGCTGGCATCGGCAAAATGGGTGTACTTGCCGAACGCGTCGAGGATCACCAGCGCGACCGGGCGGTTGCCCATCTTCGTTACCAGTACCAGGCAGTGACCGGCGGGGTTGGTGAAGCCGGTCTTGGTGATCTTGATGTCCCAGTCGGCTTTGTTGACCAAGTGATCGGTGTTGCGGAAACCCAGGGTGTAATTGGGTTTGCGGAACGACACGGTCTTTTCCTTGGTGGTCGTGAGTTCGCTGAGGATCGGGTACTTGCTCGCGGCGACCAGCAACTTGCTCAAGTCACGGGCGGTAGAGACGTTGCGTTCGGACAAGCCAGTCGGCTCGACATAGTGGGTGTTGGTCATGCCCAGTGCCTTGGCCTTGGCGTTCATCGCCGCGATAAAGGCGGCGTAGCCACCCGGATAGTGGTGCGCGAGGCTGGCGGCCGCGCGGTTCTCCGACGACATCAAGGCGATCAGCAACATCTCGCGACGCGGCAGTTCACTCTTGAGTTTGACTCGGGAGAACACACCCCTCATTTCCGGCGTGTTGCTGATATCGACATTGATCCATTCGTCCATGTTTTGCCGGGCTTCAACCACTACCAAACCGGTCATCAACTTGCTGACAGAGGCAATCGGCACGATCACGTCTGGGTTGCTGGAGTAGATGACTTTGTTGGTCTGCATATCCATGAGCAGGGCACTGCCGGAGGCGATCTTCAGGGTCGAAGCGTCACGTGGGGCAGCGGTGGTTTCCGCAGCGTTGATCGTTGGCGTGATGAATGTGCCTGTAAAAGCAAAAAACAGGCTCAGAATCGAGAGACGAATTTTCACGCGGGCGAACTCATAAAGGTTGGATATTCCGTTAGTTTGTAACGGGTTATTTCTTCAAAGCGTCGCATTTTAGGAGTATGGCTGAAGAACTGTCGATGGTTGTTTGAATGACCTGAAAAACTCGTGAAAAGGCCTGTAAAAAGAGGGGTTTCCGGCGAACGGTTACAGTTTTTTCTCAGGCATGAAAAAACCCGCACAAAGCGGGTTTCTCTTATTGCTGAAAGTACCGATCAGGCGTGCAGGGTTTCTGCCGCATACAGGGTGTTTTCCAGCAGGCAGGCGCGGGTCATCGGACCGACGCCACCTGGCACTGGAGTGATCCAGCCAGCGCGGGGCAGGGCGGTTTCGTAAACAACGTCACCGACCAGTTTGCCGTCGTCCTGACGGTTGATGCCGACGTCGATCACGATCGCGCCTTCCTTGATCCACTCGCCTTTGACCAGGCCCGGCTTGCCGGCGGCCACCACCACCAGATCGGCACGACCGACATGGCCGGCCAGATCCTTGGTGAAGCGGTGAGTCACGGTTACGGTGCAGCCGGCCAGCAACAGTTCCATCGCCATCGGGCGACCGACGATGTTGGAGGCGCCGACTACCACTGCGTCCATGCCATAAAGGTCAGCGCCGGTGCTTTCCAGCAGCGTCATGATGCCTTTAGGCGTGCATGGGCGCAGCAGCGGAATGCGTTGGGCCAGACGGCCGACGTTATAAGGGTGGAACCCGTCGACGTCTTTGTCCGGGCGAATGCGCTCCAGCAATTTGGAGGCGTCCAGGTGCTCGGGCAGCGGTAACTGAAGCAGGATGCCGTCGATTGCAGGGTCGTCGTTGAGGCGATCGATCAGATCGGTCAACGCGTCTTGCGTGGTGTCGGAGGGCAGGTCGTAGGCTTGAGAGAGGAAGCCAACCTCTTCACAGTCTTTACGCTTGTGCGAGACATAAACCTGAGAGGCAGGATCGCTGCCGACCAGGATCACCGCGAGGCCGGGAGTGCGCAGGCCTTGCTGGCGACGCTCGGCAACTCGTTGGGCGATCTGCTGGCGCAGGCTGGCGGCGATCGATTTGCCGTCGATTAGTTGTGCAGTCATTGCGCGTGATTAACCATCGAGAGGGGAAAAAATGAGAACGCATTCTCGCATGTCGAGCGGTGAGGGCAAAGGCGCTTGGTCACCAAATTCCTCTAACTCCTTTAATTAAATGAATTTTTTTCAAAAAGGATTTGACGACCTTTGGAGCGCTCTATACTATTCGTCGCACTTGTCGGGCACAGCCTAGCACTGGTTAAGAAGGTGAAGCGGAATCAAGGTTCTGCGACACTGGAAAGCACTTAGTTTGTAGTCCTTTAAGAGTACAGATTAATAAGGCGCCCGTAGCTCAGCTGGATAGAGCATCCGCCTTCTAAGCGGATGGTCGCAGGTTCGAGTCCTGCCGGGTGCGCCATTAGGCAGCTTTGGCACAAGTAGCGCGATATGGTGGGCGTAGCTCAGTTGGTAGAGCACGGGATTGTGACTCCCGTTGTCGTGGGTTCGATCCCCATCGTCCACCCCATATTTCGAAAGGCGCCAGATGTAACAGTCTGGCGCCTTTGCTTTAAAGCTTCACCTGCGGATGTGGTGGAATTGGTAGACACACTGGATTTAGGTTCCAGCGCCGCGAGGCGTAAGAGTTCGAGTCTCTTCATCCGCACCAATTAAAGCTTCATTCATGTCTTCGGGCTGGTGAGGTTTCAACAAAGAAGTTGTTTGGCTTTTTTGTTACGCAATATGGTGGGCGTAGCTCAGTTGGTAGAGCACGGGATTGTGACTCCCGTTGTCGTGGGTTCGATCCCCATCGTCCACCCCATATTTCGAAAGGCGCCAGATTTAACAGTCTGGCGCCTTTTTTGTTTTGCGGTTTTGAAAACCGGCATGGCCGGTTTCCGGACGCAGGAGTAGGGCGCTTCGTCGTATTTATGTTGCTCGATGATGCTGCACTGCTCGCCGGGCTTGCTTGCAAGAACGGCCGTCAGGGAGTGATTGGCAGTCTCTTCTATATATAGAAGCGGTTGGCGCAGAGCCCTGGCGTGATTGGTTGTATTCGCCTGTGGGGCGCGCTGCATTGGTGTAGCGGTCCCGATAACATGCCTGCTGTTTTTTTACCCGTTTTCAGTAGGGTGACTTCTTGAGTTTGACCCACTAGAATGCATGCCCTTGATTCTGGGGTCGGAAACGGCCGGCTAACGTCTGTGCAACGAGGAATATCCATGCAAGTTTCTGTTGAAAATACTACTGCTCTCGAGCGCCGCATGAGCGTCACCGTGCCGGCTGAGCGCATCGAGACTCAGGTCAACAAGCGTCTGCAGCAGACCGCCCAAAAGGCCAAGATTGCTGGCTTCCGTCCAGGCAAAGTGCCAATGAGCGAAATCAAGCGCCGTTTCGGTGCTGATGCTCGTCAGGAAGCTGTAGGCGACGTGATCCAGTCCTCCTTCTACGAAGCTGTGGTTGAGCAGAAGCTGAACCCGGCTGGTTCGCCTTCGATCGAGCCTAAGTCGCTCGAAGCTGGCAAGGATCTGGAATACGTTGCTGTGTTCGAAGTGTTCCCGGAGTTCACCGTTGCCGGTTTCGACGGCATCACCGTTGAGCGCCTGAGCGCTGACGTGGCTGACGCTGACCTGGACAAAATGCTCGACATCCTGCGCAAGCAGAACACCCGTTTTGAAGTGGCCGATCGCGCCGCCCAGAACGAAGACCAACTGAACATCGATTTCGTTGGCAAGGTTGACGGCGAAGTGTTCGCTGGCGGCTCCGCCAAAGGCACTCAGCTGGTGCTGGGTTCCGGCCGCATGATTCCGGGCTTCGAAGAAGGCCTGGTTGGCGCTAAAGCCGGTGAAGAGCGCGTTCTGAACCTGACCTTCCCAGAGGACTATCAGAACCTCGACCTGGCTGGCAAAACCGCCGAGTTCACCGTGACTGTCAACACTGTTTCCGAGCCTAAGCTGCCAGAGCTGAACGAAGAGTTCTTCGCTCAATTCGGCATCAAGGAAAGCGGCATCGACGGTTTCCGCACCGAAGTTCGCAAGAACATGGAGCGCGAACTGCGTCAGGCGATCAAATCCAAGGTCAAGAATCAGGTAATGGACGGTCTGCTGGCCACCAACCCGATCGAAGTGCCGAAGGCGCTGCTGTCCAACGAAGTTGACCGTCTGCGCGTGCAGGCTGTTCAGCAGTTCGGCGGCAACATCAAGCCTGATCAACTGCCGGCCGAGCTGTTCGAAGAGCAAGCCAAGCGCCGCGTTGTGCTGGGTCTGATCGTTGCTGAAGTGGTCAAGCAGTTCGATCTGAAGCCTGACGAAGCTCGCGTTCGCGAAATGATTCAGGAAATGGCCTCGGCTTACCAGGAGCCTGAGCAGGTTGTGTCGTGGTACTACAAAAACGAGCAGCAGCTGAACGAAGTGCGTTCGGTTGTGCTGGAAGAACAAGTTGTGGATACTGTTCTGCAGAAAGCTAGTGTGACCGACAAAGCGGTCTCTTACGAAGAAGCAGTCAAGCCGGTAGAAGCTCCAACAGCCGACTGATTGATTTTGCGTTAAGAAGTACACACCATAAGCCAGCTCTCGAGCTGGCTTATGCGTATTCAAGACATAACTATTTGGGAGCGACTGCAGAGCATGTTCCGTAATTCTTATATTCAGCAGAACTCTGATATCCAGGCCGCCGGCGGCCTGGTCCCGATGGTTGTCGAGCAATCTGCTCGTGGCGAACGCGCCTATGACATCTATTCGCGCCTGCTCAAGGAGCGAGTGATCTTTCTGGTTGGTCCGGTAGAGGACTACATGGCCAACCTGATCTGCGCGCAACTGCTGTTCCTTGAAGCGGAAAACCCGGACAAGGACATCCATCTCTACATCAACTCCCCGGGCGGTTCGGTGACAGCAGGCATGTCGATCTACGACACCATGCAGTTCATCAAGCCGAACGTGTCGACCACCTGCATCGGCCAGGCCTGCAGCATGGGTGCATTCCTGCTGACCGCAGGTGCCCCGGGCAAGCGTTTCTGCCTGCCGAACTCGCGCGTGATGATTCACCAGCCACTGGGCGGTTTCCAGGGCCAGGCGTCGGACATCGAAATCCACGCCAAGGAAATCCTCTTCATTCGCGAGCGTCTGAACACGCTGATGGCCAAACACAGCGGGCGTACTCTGGAAGAAATCGAGCGCGATACCAATCGCGACAACTTCATGAGTGCAGAAGCTGCGAAGGAATATGGTCTGATCGACGAAGTGATCAACCAGCGCCCAGCTTAAAATAAGCAGCTCAAAATAGGCTTGGTCGGCTTGTCTGATCAGCGGCGGGCTTGAAAAAGCCCGCAATAGCCTTCATCTTGTGTTGCAAGCCTATCGGATTTGGATCGAACGAATGACTGACACCCGCAACGGCGAGGACAACGGCAAGCTGCTCTATTGCTCCTTCTGTGGCAAAAGCCAGCATGAAGTGCGCAAATTGATTGCCGGCCCCTCGGTCTTTATCTGCGACGAGTGCGTCGACCTGTGCAATGACATCATCCGTGAGGAGGTGCAGGAAGCCCAGGCCGAAAGCAGCGCGCATAAATTGCCTTCGCCTAAAGAAATCAGCGGCATCCTTGACCAGTACGTCATTGGTCAGGAGCGTGCGAAAAAGGTTTTGGCCGTAGCGGTGTACAACCACTACAAGCGCCTGAACCAGCGTGACAAAAAGGCTGACGACGTCGAACTCGGCAAGAGCAACATCCTGCTGATCGGCCCGACAGGCTCCGGTAAAACCCTGCTGGCCGAAACACTGGCCCGCTTGCTGAACGTTCCGTTCACCATTGCCGACGCAACCACCCTCACCGAGGCGGGTTACGTGGGTGAAGATGTCGAGAACATCATTCAGAAGCTGCTGCAGAAGTGCGATTACGACGTAGAGAAGGCCCAGATGGGTATTGTCTACATCGATGAAATCGACAAGATTTCCCGCAAGTCCGACAACCCGTCGATCACCCGGGACGTATCCGGTGAAGGCGTGCAACAGGCCTTGCTGAAGTTGATCGAAGGCACGGTCGCTTCCGTACCGCCGCAAGGTGGTCGCAAGCACCCGCAGCAGGAATTCCTGCAGGTCGACACCCGTAACATCCTGTTCATCTGCGGTGGTGCGTTCTCCGGTCTGGAAAAGGTTATCCAAAACCGTTCCACCAAGGGCGGCATCGGCTTCAACGCAGAAGTGCGCAGCAAGGAAGAAGGCAAGAAAGTTGGTGAGTCCCTGCGTGAAGTCGAGCCTGACGATCTGGTCAAGTTCGGTCTGATCCCGGAATTCGTCGGTCGTCTGCCGGTCCTCGCGACGCTGGACGAGCTGGATGAGGCTGCGCTGATGCAGATCCTCACCGAGCCGAAAAATGCTCTGACCAAACAGTATGCCAAGCTGTTCGAGATGGAAGGCGTGGATCTGGAGTTCCGCACAGACGCGCTGAAATCGGTCGCCAAGCGTGCCCTGGAACGTAAAACCGGTGCCCGTGGCCTGCGCTCGATTCTCGAAGGTGTACTGCTCGACACGATGTATGAAATCCCCTCGCAGTCCGAGGTGAGCAAAGTCGTGATCGATGAAAGCGTGATCGAAGGTAAGTCCAAGCCACTGTATATCTACGAAAACAGTGAGCCGACCGCCAAGGCAGCACCGGACGCGTAAGTGTCCAGTCTGCTGGAATAAAGAAGGGGCCTTCGGGCCTCTTTTTTTTTATGTCATTTTTTACATCCGCTTAGCGCTTGTTTTTTTTCAAGGCAGCCCCCATCTTGGTTTCAAGCTCAATTCCATCTGATTACGGCCATATGGCCGCCGTAGAGGCGAAATCATGAAGACAACCATCGAATTGCCTCTCCTGCCATTGCGTGATGTCGTGGTTTATCCGCACATGGTTATCCCGCTGTTCGTGGGGCGCGAGAAATCCATCGAAGCCCTCGAGGCCGCGATGACGGGCGACAAGCAGATCCTCCTGCTGGCCCAGAGAAACCCGGCTGACGACGATCCCGGTGAAGACGCTCTCTATCGCGTAGGTACCATCGCCACTGTTCTGCAACTGCTCAAGCTGCCTGACGGCACCGTAAAAGTGTTGGTCGAGGGTGAACAGCGCGGTACCGTCGAGCGCTTCAGCGAAGTCGACGGCCACTGCCGTGCCGAAGTGTCGCTGATCGAAGAAGTTGACGCTGCCGAGCGCGAATCCGAAGTGTTCGTGCGCACACTGCTGTCGCAGTTCGAACAATACGTACAGTTGGGCAAGAAGGTCCCGGCTGAAGTCCTGTCGTCGCTCAACAGCATCGATGAGCCGGGTCGTCTGGTCGACACCATGGCGGCGCACATGGCGCTGAAAATCGAGCAGAAGCAGGAAATCCTCGAAATCATCGATTTGTCGGCCCGGGTCGAGCACGTTCTGGCGTTGCTGGATGCCGAGATCGACCTGCTGCAAGTCGAAAAACGCATTCGTGGCCGTGTCAAAAAGCAAATGGAGCGCAGTCAGCGCGAGTACTACCTGAATGAGCAGATGAAGGCCATTCAGAAAGAACTCGGCGACAGCGACGAAGGCCACAACGAAATCGAAGACCTGAAAAAGCGGATCGACGCTGCCGGCCTACCGAAAGACGCGTTGGCGAAAGCCACTGCCGAGCTGAACAAGCTCAAGCAAATGTCGCCGATGTCCGCTGAGGCCACCGTGGTGCGCTCGTACATCGACTGGCTGGTGCAAGTGCCGTGGAAGGCGCAGAGCAAGGTACGCCTGGACCTGGCGCGCGCAGAAGACATTCTCGATGCCGATCACTACGGCCTCGAAGAGGTCAAGGAACGCATCCTTGAATACCTCGCCGTGCAAAAACGTGTGAAGAAAATCCGGGGCCCGGTGTTGTGCCTGGTCGGTCCTCCGGGCGTGGGTAAAACCTCGCTGGCGGAGTCGATCGCACACGCCACCAACCGCAAATTCGTGCGCATGGCCCTCGGTGGCGTGCGTGATGAAGCGGAAATTCGTGGTCACCGTCGGACTTACATCGGTTCGATGCCGGGAAGATTGATTCAAAAGATGACAAAGGTGGGCGTGCGCAACCCGCTGTTCCTGCTCGATGAAATCGACAAAATGGGCAGCGATATGCGTGGCGATCCGGCGTCGGCGTTGCTGGAAGTGCTCGATCCAGAGCAGAACCACAACTTCAACGACCACTATCTGGAAGTCGATTACGACCTTTCCGATGTGATGTTCCTGTGCACCTCGAACTCGATGAACATTCCGCCGGCGCTGCTCGACCGGATGGAAGTGATCCGTCTGCCGGGTTACACCGAAGACGAGAAGATCAACATCGCCGTCAAATACCTCTCGCCAAAGCAGATCGCCGCTAACGGTCTGAAAAAGGGCGAGCTGGAATTCGATGCAGAAGCGATCCGCGACATCATCCGTTACTACACCCGTGAAGCCGGTGTGCGTGGCCTCGAACGTCAGATCGCCAAGGTCTGCCGCAAGGCCGTGAAAGAGCACGCGCTGGAAAAACGTTTCTCGGTGAAAGTGACAGCTGATCTGCTCGAGCACTTCCTCGGTGTGCGCAAGTTCCGTTACGGTCTGGCCGAGCAGCAGGATCAGATCGGTCAGGTGACCGGCCTTGCCTGGACACAGGTGGGCGGCGAGTTGCTGACTATCGAAGCCGCAGTTGTGCCGGGTAAGGGTCAACTGATCAAGACCGGTTCGCTGGGCGATGTAATGGTCGAATCGATCACTGCCGCGCTGACTGTGGTGCGCAGCCGTGCCAAGAGCCTGGGCATTCCTCTGGACTTCCACGAGAAGCGCGACACGCACATCCACATGCCGGAAGGGGCGACCCCGAAGGACGGCCCTAGCGCTGGTGTAGGCATGTGCACGGCGCTGGTGTCGGCATTGACCGGCATTCCGGTGCGCGCCGATGTCGCCATGACCGGTGAAATTACCTTGCGTGGTCAGGTACTGGCGATTGGTGGTTTGAAGGAAAAACTGCTGGCGGCTCACCGCGGCGGAATCAAGATCGTGATTATTCCGGAAGAGAACGTGCGTGATCTGAAGGAGATTCCTGACAATATCAAGCAGGATCTGCAGATTAAACCGGTTAAATGGATTGACGAGGTCCTGCAAATTGCGCTGCAATACGCGCCGGAGCCCTTGCCGGATGTGGCTCCGGAGATAGTTGCCAAGGACGAAAAACGTGAGTCTGACTCTAAGGAAAGAATTAGCACGCATTAATACGCTTTTGCCTGGGGGGCTTCCTTGACAGTTTTTTAGAGCCCTTGTTATAAAGCGGCTCTTAAGTGTCTGTAGGCCATTCAGCACTCGTTTTTGCTTTCACCAAAAAACTTAGAATCATCTCAAAATAGATATAAGGGGACTTAGAGTGAACAAGTCGGAACTGATTGATGCTATCGCTGCATCCGCTGATATCCCGAAAGCTGCTGCTGGCCGTGCGCTGGACGCTGTAATCGAATCCGTCACTGGCGCTCTGAAGGCTGGCGACTCCGTTGTTCTGGTTGGTTTCGGTACTTTCTCCGTGACGGATCGTCCGGCTCGTACCGGTCGTAACCCGCAGACCGGCAAGACTCTGGAAATCCCGGCTGCCAAGAAGCCAGGTTTCAAAGCCGGTAAAGCACTGAAAGAAGCTGTTAACTAAGTTTTCAGGTTTTTACCCATCCGGGTCGGGGTCATGCCTGACTTGGCAGCGGAGCGGTAGAGCAGGTCACTGAAACAGTTGCCTGTAACGCCGGGATCGAGGGTTCGAGCCCTGTCCGCTCCGCCAGTTACGAGAAGGCGCATCCTCGGATGCGCCTTTCTTCTATCCGGATTCTACCCACGCTCCACGGTTGCCTAATTTTGAAGTTCAACCGTTTCTGGGGGACGCATGCTGCAGAATATCAGGGACAATTCACAAGGCTGGATTGCCAAGACCATTATCGGGGTCATCGTTGCACTGATGGCTCTGACCGGTTTCGACGCCATTTTCCAGGCCACGACTCACAAGAATGAGGCGGCCAAGGTCAATGGTGATGAAATCAGCCAGAACGAGCTGAGCCAGGCCGTTGATATGCAACGCCGTCAGCTGATGCAACAGTTGGGCAAAGACTTCGATGCTTCCTTGCTCGACGAAAAAATGCTCCGCGAATCGGCCCTCAAGGGTCTGATCGATCGCAAGCTGCTGCTGCAAGGCGCCGAACAAGCGAAATTCGCTTTCTCCGAAGGCGCACTGGACCAAGTGATCCTGCAGACACCTGAATTCCAGGTGGACGGCAAGTTCAGCTCCGAGCGCTTCGACCAGGTGATCCGTCAACTGGGTTACAGCCGTATGCAATTCCGCCAGATGCTGGCTCAGGAAATGCTGATCGGCCAACTGCGCGCCGGTGTGGCGGGCAGCGGTTTCGTCACCGACGCTGAAGTGCTGGCATTTGCCCGTCTGGAAAAACAAACCCGCGATTTCGCCACCCTGAATGTCAAGGCTGATCCGGCGGCGGTCAAGCTGACCGACGACGAGGTCAAGGCCTACTACGACGAGCACGCCAAGGAGTTCATGACTCCGGATCAAGTGATCATCGATTACGTAGAACTGAAGAAGTCTTCGTTCTTCGATCAGGTCGCCGTCAAGGACGAAGACCTGCAGGCGGCTTATCAGAAAGAGATCGCCAACCTGTCGGAACAGCGTCGTGCCGCGCACATTCTGATCGAAGTGAACGACAAGACCACTGAAGCTCAGGCCAAGGCGAAGATCGACGAAGTCCAGGCGCGTCTGGCCAAGGGCGAGAAGTTCGAAGCGCTGGCCAAAGAGTTCTCGCAGGACCCGGGTTCGGCCAACAATGGCGGTGACCTTGGTTACGCAGGTCCTGGTGTTTACGACCCGGCGTTTGAAAAAGCCTTGTACTCCTTGTCGAAAGACCAGGTGTCCGAGCCGATTCGTACCGACTTCGGTTACCACCTGATCAAGCTGTTGGGTGTCGAAGCGCCTGAAGTGCCGACCCTGGCCAGCCTGAAAGACAAGCTGACCCGCGAGCTGAAAGCCGCGCAGGTCGAGCAGCGTTTCGTCGAGGCGACCAAGCAACTGGAAGACTCGGCGTTCGAAGCGTCTGACTTGGCTCAGCCAGCGGCGGATCTGAAGCTGACCGTGCACACCTCCAAGCCGTTCGGCCGTGAAGGTGGCGAAGGTGTTGCGGCCAACCGTGCTGTGGTCACCGCTGCATTCAGCACCGAAGTGATCGACGAAGGTGCCAACAGCACCGCCATCGAACTGGATCCGGAAACCGTGATCGTGCTGCGCTCCAAGGAGCACCTGAAGCCTGCGCAACTGCCATTGGAAAGCGTGAATGCGGCGATCCGCACTCAGTTGACCAAAGAGCACGCCAGCGCGGCTGCCAAGACCAAGGCCGAGAAGCTGATTGCTGATCTGCGTGATGGCAAGGCTCCTCTGGACAAGGCGGTTGACGGGCAGAACTGGAAAGCTACCGAAGCGGCCACTCGTGGTCAGGAAGGTGTTGATCCGGCGGTGCTGCAAGCGTTGTTCCGTATGCCGAAGCCGGCTGCGAAGGACAAGCCGACGTTCACCAGCGTCACTTTGCCGGACGGTAGTCTGATGATTGTGCGTCTGAACGGCGTTAACGAAGCGGCTGCGCCGACGGATGAAGAGAAGGTTCAGTACCGTCGTTTCCTTGCTTCGCGTGAGGGGCAGCAGGACTTTGCGGCGTATCGCAAGCAGTTGGAAGCTCAGGCTGAGATCAAGCGGTTTTGATGGTTGATTGAGCTGTCATGTGAAAGCCCCGGCCTGTATAGGTCGGGGCTTTTTTTTTGCGTTGGGTCGTGGCGGCCTTTGGGCCGACCATGTTCTTGGGGTTTTGGGGGGATATCCGTTGCTGCGGGTGCTGCCGCTGGCGGTTTCGCTCTTACAGCCATCCCTTTCAAGGTCTTCGGTAAAATCCCCTGAAATTTCATTCAGGGATCCCCAAACGATGTGGGCCGATGTTCTAGCGCGTTTCGAGAAAAAAGCACCTGCCAGTGTCATGGCTAAATTGGCTCTGGAGCAGGCTATTGCCCCTGAGTGGGTCGATCAGGTTTTCGAAGAGCATCGGCAACGGCAGTATTCTCGTGAGCTGCTGTTCTCGACCATCATCAAGCTGATGTCCCTTGTTTCATTGGGCCTGAAGCCATCCCTGCACGCCGCCGCGCGGCAACTGGAAGATCTTCCTGTCAGTTTGGCGGCTCTCTACGACAAGATCAGTCGTACCGAGCCGGCGCTGTTGCGCGCCCTGGTTACGGGCTGCGCTCAACGCCTGACTCCAACCATAAAAGAGCTGGGTTGCACGACGATGCTGCCGGGTTGGCAGGTTCGGGTAGTGGACGGTAATCACTTGGCATCCACTGAGAAACGTCTGGGAGCTTTACGTCACGAGCGCGGCGCCGCTCGTCCCGGTTTTTCGGTGGTGGCCTACGACCCCGACCTCGATCAGGTCATCGACCTTCAGGCGTGTGAGGATGCCTACGCAAGCGAGCGTGTTTGCGTGCTGCCGCTGTTGGCTGATGCCGAGCCGGGCCAAGTGTGGTTGGCTGATCGACTCTATTGCACGCTCCCGGTCATGGAAGCTTGTGAGCAGGCCCAGACCTCCTTTGTCATTCGCCAGCAAGCCAAGCATCCACGCTTGATTCAAGAAGGTGAGTGGCAAGAGCCGGTGCCTGTGGAAACAGGCACTGTGCGTGAGCAGATCATCCAGGTCAGAGGCGGTTACCAATGTCGGCGTGTCGAACTGACGCTTCATTCGCCAACGGACTCGGGAGACAGCAGCTTGATGTTCTGGAGCAACCTACCCCAAAGCGTCAGTGCACAGCAGATCGCAGAGCTCTATCGCCGCCGCTGGAGCATTGAAGGTATGTTCCAGCGACTGGAAGCGATTCTGGAAAGTGAAATCGAAACCCTTGGCAGCCCAAAGGCTGCCTTGCTCGGGTTCGCCACTGCGGTATTGGCCTACAACGTCCTGGCCGTCCTCAAACGAAGTGTCGAGCAAGCTCACCGGGAGACTCAGCCTGAAGGATGGGAAGCCTCCATCTATCACTTGGCGGTTCAGGTCAGGAGTGGTTATGAGGGAATGCAGATTGCGCTGCCCTCGGAATATCTTCCCGTTGTCCCTCTGGAGCAACTGGCCCAACGCTTGTTGGAGCTGGCCAGAAACATCCAGCCCAAACAAGTTGCGAAAAGCCCCCGCGGCCCCAAGGTGCCTAAACCCAAGACATGGGTTCAAGGTACAGCGGTCCATGCTCATGTCTCAACGGACAGAGTTATCAAGGCTGCCAAAACGAAAAGACCTTGAAAGGGATGGCTCTTACAGCGAGTCACCTTTTCCAAACGCCGAAAAGGTAACCCAAAAGGCTTTGCCCTGACGTTCGGCCCGCTCGCTGGGGCTCGGGGTTCCTTCGCTCCGGGATCGATCCGGGGGCATCGCCTACGGTTTGCTTCGCTGCACCTCCTCTCGATGTGTTCGACTTCGTCGAACGGTCGCTGCGCTCCCACCCCCCGGATCAATCCCTCCACTCAGCCTGCCGACGGGCCTTCAGATCAAGATCAAGAGCTGCAGCCGAGCTAACGCTCATCCTGTTGAGTGGGGCGGCTTTGCCGCGTGGGCCGCACACGAATTAAACCTGTGGGAGCGAGCCTGCTCGCGATGGCGGCCTTACAGCCGACCAATCTTCTGTCAGATGTACTCAGTTCCACTGTAGGAGCGAGCCTGCTCGCGATGGCGGCCTTACAGCCGACCAATCTTCTGTCAGATGTACTCAGTTCCACTGTAGGAGCGAGCCTGCTCGCGATGGCGGCCTTACAGCCGACCAATCTTCTGTCAGATGTACTCAGTTCCACTGTAGGAGCGAGCCTGCTCGCGAAGACGGCCTCCCAGCCAACCAATCTTCTGTCAGATGTACTCAATCCAATTGTGGTAGCGAGCCTGCTCTCGAAGACGGCCTGCCAGCCGACCAATCTTCTGTCAGATGTACTCAATCCCATTGTAGGAGCGAGCCTGCTCGCGAAGGCGGCCTGACAGCCGACCAATCTTCTGTCAGACATACTCAATCCAACTGTAGAAGCGAGCCTGCTCTCGAAGACGGCCTGCCAGCCGACCAATCTTCTGTCAGATGTACTCAATCCCATTGTAGGAGCGAGCCTGCTCGCGAAGACGGCCTGCCAGCCGACCAATCTTCTGTCAGATGTACTCAATCCCATTGTAGGAGTGAGCCTGCTCGCGATGGCGGCCTCCCAGCCGAGCAATCTTCTGTCAGATGTACTCAATCCAATTGTGGGAGCGAGCCTGCTCGCGAAGACGCCCTGTCAATCGATCAGTTTCCAGCCGTCTGGCCTCAACCCTACAGCGCACTCGGTCTCATTCGGCTCTTGGAAAACCATGTCCCCGAGCTTTGATCGCTACTGACAGGGTCAGTACTAGCAATCCTGCAACAATCCACGGGAATGCCCCCACTCCAAGGTTCCCCAGCAACAAACCACCCATCAAACCACCGCCTGCAATCCCGACATTCCACAGCGTAACCAACATCGATTGCGCCGTATCGGCAGCCTCTTTCGCGGTTTTCGCCGAGGCGGTTTGCAGCAGTGATGGCATTGCACCAAACGCGAGTCCCCAGACAGCGGTGGCGATGTACACCACGCTCGGCGATTCGCGCCACAGGCCCAGTGCTATTGCGGACAGCAGGAACAACCCGGCACTGATCAACACCAGTTCGCGCAGCCAGCGGTCAATCAGGCTGCCAACGATCCACAGGCTCAGCACCGAGGCGAGGCCGAATACCAGCAGCACGCGGTCGACGTTGGCATCAAGTCCGGAAGGCTGCAGGAAGGGTGCGATGTAGGTGTACAGCAAATTGTGCGCAACGACGTAGGTGAGCGTGACCAGCAATACCGATCGCACGCCCGGCAAGGTAAACACCTGACGCAGCGGCATGCGCTTTCCTACGCGTTCGCCGGCGAAATCCGGCACTTGCCAGCGTACCCAGAGCACCAGCACAACGGTCAGTGCGGTCATGATGGCAAAGCTCAGGCGCCAGCCGACCAAGGTGCCGAGCAGGGTGCCTGCGGGTATTCCCAGCGACAGCGCAAGCGGCGCGCCGAGCATGGCTACGGTGATGGCGCGGCCTTGCAGGTGTGGGGCGACCATGCGGCTCGCGTATCCCGCCAGCAGTGCCCAAAGCAAACCGGCAAATACCCCGGCGATAAAGCGTGCGATCAGGGTGAGCCAGTACCACTCCGACAGGGCGGTGATGCTGTTGGCGATGGCAAAGCCGCCGATGGCGGACAGCAACAGCGGTCTGCGTCGCCAGCCTCGGGTGGCGATCGTCAGTGGGATCGCCGCCAGGATCGAGCCGATCGCATACAGCGTGACCAATTGCCCGATCAGTGCCGGGGACACATTCAGGCCGCTGCTCATCTGCGGCAACAGGCCGGCGGGCATGGCTTCGGTCATGACCGTGATGAAACCGGCGGTGGCCAGTGCCAAAAGGGCGCCGAGGGGTAATCGCTCGTGGCGATCGACAGTGTGTTCAAGTGCGGGGCAACCGAGTTGGGCATCGTTCATGAGCCGGCATCCATGTGCAAAGTTGACGAGGAGCACAGGGTAGGGCGCTGCACATCGGTGAAAAACGGGTTAAGGTTCCGAACATATCGGACACGGATGTCGTTAATGGGAGGTTGGTATGGATAGCCTGGGCAGTATTTCGGTGTTCGTTCAGGTCGCCGAGACGCGCAGTTTCACTGAAGCCGGACGGCTGCAAGGGGTGTCATCCTCGGCGGTGGGCAAAAGTATCGCGCGGCTGGAAGCGCGACTCGGCGTGCGGCTGTTTCAGCGCACCACTCGCAGTGTCACGCTGACCAGTGAAGGGGCGCTGTTTCTGGAGCGCTGTCGCAAGATCCTCGCGGAGGTCGAGGCGGCGGAGTTCGAGTTGTGCGATGCGGCTGCGAAACCCCATGGCAGGTTGCGCATCAGCCTGCCGCAGGTGCATGGCCTGGTGATGCCGGTCATGGCCGAGTTCATGGCGTTGTACCCGCAGATTGAACTGGATCTGGATTTGACCGATCGCATGGTCGATGTGGTTGAAGAAGGTTTCGATGCCGTGATCCGCACCGGTAAACCCCGGGATTCGCGACTGATGGCGCGACCGTTGGGCGAGTTTCACATGGTGCTGGTGGCCAGTCCGGCTTATCTGGCGCAGCGCGGCGTGCCGCAAGCACCGGGCGATCTGGCGACTCATGCGTGCCTTCGGCACACCTTTCATGCCACTGGAAAACTGGAAACCTGGCCGCTGATTCGCACAGAGGGCGCCGCCGAGCCGACGTTGCCGACTCGGCTGGTCAGCACGTCGATTGAGGCGGTAAGCCACGCGGCACTGGCCGGCATGGGCATTGCCTGCCTGCCGGATTTCATGACCCGTGAGGCCGAGGCGCAAGGGCGCTTGCAGCGGGTGCTCGATGTGCATCTGGAGCACACCGGGCAGTTTTGGGTGCTATGGCCATCGAGTCGCCACGCGACGGCGAAATTGCGCGTGTTCATCGATCATCTGGCGTTGCGACTTTTTCCCGCAACTGACGGTCGATAGAGTTGTAACTGCTTTAAGACACTAATCCATGCGCCGCGGGGTCGTGATCTGTTGCACAATACGCCCCGGACTGTTTTCTCTCAGGATGTTCAATGTTGATTTCCACTCCCATGCGTGTTGTCGGGTTGGCGCTGTTGTTGACCGCTGTTGCCGGCTGTTCGAAAGACAAGCCGATGTATGAGCATGAGAACTTCGATGACTCCGGTACGTTTTCGCGTAATTATCCAGTGACCGATTCGGTCAGTTGCGAAGCCGCCCGGCGTGCGTTGCTCAGCCAGGGCTACATCATCACCAGCAGCGACCCGAAACTGGTCAGCGGCCACAAGAGCTTCCAGCAAACCGGCGACACCCACATGGAGATCAGCTTCAACGTGGTCTGCGCCGATGACGGCAGCGCCGGGCACCATGCGACGATGTTCGCCAACGCCTTGCAGGATCGCTACGCGCTGAAGAAAACCAACAACTCGGCCAGCCTCGGCGTGGGTGTGTTGGGCTCGGTGTCGATGCCGATCGGCTCGTCCGACGATTCGATGGTCAAGGTCGCCAGCGAGACGGTGACGTCGCAAAAGTTCTATGAGCGCTTCTTCACGTTGGTGGAATTGTTCCTGCCGGCGGAAGCAAAGAAAGCTGCACACATTGAAGAGAAGCCGAAGGCTGACTTGGGTGTGCCTGAGGCGAAGGCAGCTCCGGCAGCGCTGGTGCCTACACCGACTCCGGCGGCTGAGCCTGCTGCGACACCTGCGCCTGCCGCAGAACCGGCGCCGGCACCTGCTGAGGCGACGCCAGTGACGTCTGAACCGGTTGCGCCACCGGCAGAGGCGGCGCCGATCACTCCGGCCCCGAGCGCAGAACCGGCGCCAGCATCGACGACCGAAACCATCACGCCACCGGCCAACCCGGACATCCCGCCGCCCTCCGAGCCGATTCCGGCGATGCCAGCGTCCGGCCAATAAACCAGCCTCACCGCAAATCCCTGTGGGAGCGAGCCAGCTCGCTCCCACAGTGGTTTCTGATGCACTTAAAATTTCGTTACATTCCCCTGACAAAATTCCCGCGATAAATTCCTGACCACCTGCTACGTTTTATTCATGAAGGCCGGGTTTCACTTTTCCTTCATACGAGCACGTTAAGCTCGAGGCACTGGGCATTTGCTCAGGCCCATTCAAGAGAGCAGCAGGGGGATTACGCGATGGATGAATATCAAGAAGAGCTGCTCGAATACCAGGCCTTTGAACTGGATCCTCTGGAACCCGCTGAAGACGCCACCGAGCTTTGACTTGCAGCTTGAAGCTTGTAGCTCGCAGCTGCTGTTATGCCGTTTTGCGGTGGCTGCGGCGGAATTCGCCGGGTGTCTGACCGCTCCAGCGTTTGAAGGCTCGCTGGAACGCTTCGGCTGAGGCGAAACCCAGCAGGTAGGCAATCTCGCCGAAGGCCAGTTCGGTGTCACGGATGTAGGTCATCGCCAGGTCCCGGCGCGTATCGTTGAGGATCGCGCGAAACTGCGTGCCTTCCTCGGCCAGTTTGCGCCGCAAGGTCCAGGTCGGCAGCTTCAGGCGTGTCGCCACTTCTTCCAGGTCGGGTTCCCGGCCACCATTGAGCAACGGCCCCAACAGCTGAGTGATGCGTTCGCGCAAGCTGCGGGTGCGGGTCAATTGTTCAAGTTCCCGCTCACACAACTGCAGCAGATGCCGCCAGGTACTCGGGCAATGCTCGGGGTTGCGCAGTGCGAGACTGTTGAGGTTCAGACGCAGTTGATTACGCTCGGCACCGAACTGGATCGGGCAATCCCCCAGCACGCTGTAAGCCTCGCGGTAATCCGGCGCTTCGAATTCGATGTCGATGCGTTCAGCGCGCAGCGGTTCGCGGCTGACACTGGAGAGCTGATGCAGCCACCCGGCAATGATCGAGTCCACGACAAAACGGTTATAGGCGTTGTACGGGCTGATCGAATAGAAACGCAGCCACGCGCCATGGGCATCTTCGTGGAAACTGGACTGGCCGCGATAGTTGGAACCGTACAACGCCTCGAAACGGATCAGGCAGCGTGCGGCTTCGCGCACGGTCGGCGCTTGTGCGGCAGTGACACCGGCCAGCCCGGCCTGGCTCAGGCGGCTAAGCTGGCCCATGCGCAAGCCCAGCGCCGAATTACCGGTCAGCTGAATCGCCGCGTGGCCCAGACGCATATAGCGCGGAATCGACAAGCGTGCCCCGGCCTCAGCCAACCGCGCGGCGTCGAGGCCATATTGCTCCAGCAGCGGCTGCGGATCGACCGCATGGCTGCGCACGGCATCGGCGAGGCTGTGAACGAAGCCCACCGACAGATCCCCAAGACGCATCGGTAGCGGTTTCATGGCTTACAACCAGATGTTCAGCAAGCGCGCGCCACGAGCCTCGCCATCGGCGAACTGCTGACCGTTGCTGCTGAGGAAACTTTGGCCGGAACTGGCCTTCTCCCAGAACTGCCCGCGCAGAAACACACTGATGCCGGCAATCGCTTGACTGCTCGGCGGTTGCGCGGTCAGCGTCAACCGATGCCAGGCCTGTCCTTCTGTAAGCTCTCCGGGTTTGAGGCTGACCGATCCCGGCGTACTTGAACCCTTATAGCCGCGCCACGGTTGGTTCCACGTACTCTGACCGAGCACCTGTGCCGGTACCGCGACCAATTGCACGCGTTGCTCGTCGAGTTGGCGGTAGTTGTCCGGATACCAACTGTCACTGCCAATCAGCACGCCGAGGCGTCCGGCCGGGGTATCGACCACGTTGAGCGAATATTTGTCCGCACCTTCGATCACTTCACGTTGATCGAACACCGGGTGCATCTGTCGCTGTGGCTGGCCAAGCGGCACGCCGTCGCGGCCGAACACCACGCTGCTGTTGAACAGCGCTCCGCTACCGGGTTTGAGCTGGCCGTCGCGAATGCTTGGCTCCGGCAGCACGATCGAGCCCGCTACCAGCGTCACATGAAACTCTTTGGCCAGACCACCGAACAGTGCCTGGTAGTCCTTGGCCATCGCCTTGGATTTCATGCGCAGGTACGCGTCGTTGAGGCGGTCGCTGCCGTTGGCGCTGAGCCAGGCGCGGGCGAACAGCAGCGGATTGCTTGCCGCCAGCCAGTTCATCGCCTCGGCAAGGGACGGCGCCTGATAAAGCTCGTCTTTTTCACCGCTGAGCAGCAGCCAGGTGCCGACGTTTTCCGGCAATACCACGACGGTTTTGTCGTTCAATAGGCCTTGATCCTGAGCTTGCTGCAAATAGGCAGCGAGTTTGCGGTGCAAGCGCTCGGGGTTTTGATAGTCGGTGGGAAACAGCTCGGGCTGGATGCCCAGCAGGTTGCCGCGATCGGCTGGGGTGCCCTGATCGACCGCCACTTTAATGCGTAAGTCCGACAGGTAGTGCCCCGCCGGCCGGTCCGCCGCCCACATGGCGTAGGTGGTCAAAGCGGCGACGAGGGCCATGGAGAAGAACAGGTACAAAAGTTTGCGCATGAAAACCAACAACTACCGGGTACAGGGTATGGCGACTAGGGTAGGGCCCATGGCTCCGGTTGCCAAGGGGCACTGCGCATTTGGATCAATAAGTTGTCAGTTACGGTCATTGAGTGACAGCGATGCGACTCTTAGTCTGTCGAACATGACTGACGGGGGCCGCAGAGCGCCCGCAACTTTTCCGTGATTGCTCGTTGTGGAGTTACCGATGACCGCCGCTCATTACCCGCACCTGTTGGCCCCGCTGGACTTGGGATTCACCACGCTGCGCAACCGCACCCTGATGGGCTCGATGCACACTGGCCTTGAAGAAAAACCGGGTGGTTTCGAGCGCATGGCGGCGTACTTCGCCGAACGTGCGCGTGGCGGTGTCGGCTTGATGGTTACTGGCGGCATTGGTCCGAACGACGAGGGCGGCGTTTATTCTGGTGCGGCCAAGCTGACCACCGAGGAAGAAGCACTCAAGCACCGCATCGTCACCCGCGCGGTGCACGAGGCGGGCGGCAAGATCTGCATGCAGATCCTTCACGCCGGGCGTTATGCCTACAGCCCCAAGCAAGTAGCGCCGAGTGCGATCCAGGCACCAATCAACCCGTTCAAGCCCAAAGAGCTGGACGAGGAAGGCATCGAGAAGCAGATCAGCGATTTCGTCACCTGTTCGGTACTGGCGCAAACCGCCGAATACGACGGCGTCGAAATCATGGGTTCGGAAGGTTATTTCATTAACCAGTTCCTCGCCGCGCACACCAACCACCGCACCGACCGTTGGGGCGGCAGCTACGAAAACCGCATGCGCCTGCCGGTGGAAATCGTTCGTCGCGTTCGCGAAGCGGTCGGCCCGAATTTCATCATCATTTTCCGTTTGTCGATGCTCGATCTGGTCGAGGGCGGCAGCACCTGGGACGAGATCGTCACCCTGGCCAAAGCCATCGAGCAGGCCGGCGCGACCATCATCAACACCGGCATCGGCTGGCACGAAGCGCGGATTCCGACCATCGCCACCAAAGTGCCACGCGCGGCGTTCAGCAAGGTCACGGCCAAGTTGCGTGGCTCGGTGAAGATTCCGTTGATCACCACCAACCGCATCAACACCCCGGAAATCGCCGAGCAGATTCTGGCTGAAGGCGATGCCGACATGGTCTCGATGGCGCGGCCGTTTCTTGCCGACCCGGACTTCGTCAACAAGGCCGCCGAAGGCCGCGCCGACGAAATCAACACCTGCATCGGTTGCAACCAGGCGTGCTTAGATCACACCTTCGGCGGCAAGCTCACCAGTTGCCTGGTCAACCCGCGTGCCTGTCACGAAACCGAACTCAACTACCTGCCCGTGCAGCAGATCAAGAAAATCGCTGTGGTTGGTGCCGGCCCTGCCGGTTTGTCTGCTGCGACCGTGGCTGCCGAACGTGGCCATCAGGTGACGCTGTTTGATTCGGCCAGCGAAATCGGCGGCCAGTTCAACATCGCCAAACGTGTGCCGGGCAAGGAAGAGTTCTTCGAAACCCTGCGTTACTTCAAACGCAAACTGCAGACCACTCACGTTGAGGTGTGCCTGAACACCCGCGTCGACGTGGCGAAACTGGTTGAAGGCGGTTATGACGAAATCATCCTCGCCACCGGCATTGCGCCGCGTGTGCCGGCGATTCCGGGCGTCGACAACGCCAAGGTGCTGAGTTATCTGGACGTGATCCTCGAGCGCAAACCGGTTGGCAAACGCGTGGCGGTGATCGGCGCCGGTGGTATCGGTTTTGACGTCTCGGAGTTCCTCGTTCACGAAGGCGTAGCGACCAGTCAGGATCGAGCCGCGTTCTGGAAAGAGTGGGGCATCGATACGCAGCTGGAGGCACGCGGTGGCGTTGCCGGGATCAAAGCCGCACCGCATGCGCCGGCCCGTGAAGTGTTCCTGTTGCAGCGCAAGAAAACCAAGGTCGGTGATGGTCTGGGTAAAACCACAGGCTGGATTCACCGGACCGGTCTGAAGAACAAGCAGGTACAAATGCTCAACAGCGTTGAATATCTGAACATCGATGATGAAGGCCTGCACATCCGCATCGGCGAAACCGGCGAGCCGCAAGTGCTGGCGGTGGACAACATCGTGATTTGCGCAGGGCAGGATCCGCTGCGTGAGTTGCATGACGGTCTGGTGGAAGCGGGGCAGAATGTGCACCTGATCGGTGGTGCCGATGTCGCGGCCGAGCTGGATGCCAAGCGCGCGATCAACCAAGGTTCGCGTCTGGCGGCTGAGCTCTAAGCTCCACCGCTGAACCTGTGGGAGCGAGCCTGCTCGCGAAAGCGCAGTGTCAGCCAATACACATGTCGACTGACACGACGCCTTCGCGAGCAGGCTCGCTCCCACAGGTTTTTTGTTGTTCTCAGATTCGGTGAGCACCACAAACCAATGTAGGAGTGAGCCTGCTCGCGATGGCTGCTGATGAGCGACTAGAATGCCGGCTCTGTCCAGATCGAATCGCCGCCCATGCTTTTGCCTCCCTCCGATTGGCTACCCCAAGCCCCTCTCGAACACCTTCACCTCGACTGGCTGACAACCGCCGACATTGAAGTCGCGATCCTGCGCCTCGACCAGATCGACCCGCTGATCAGCGGCAACAAATGGTTCAAACTCGTCGAACACCTCAAAGCCGCCGATCGTGCGGGGGCCGCAGGCATCATCAGCCTCGGTGGCGCGCATTCCAATCATCTGCACGCGTTGGCGGCAGCGGGGAAGCGGCTGGGGTTCAAAACCGTGGGCCTGTTACGCGGGCATGCGCAAGAGACACCGACGGTGCTGGATTTGCAGGCGTTCGGCATGCAGCTGCATTGGTTGGGTTACGGCGGTTATCGCGCACGAAACGAACCGGGATTCTGGGCGCCCTGGCACGAGCTGTATCCGCAACTGCATGCAGTGCCCGAGGGCGGTGGTGGTTTACCGGGTGCGCTCGGTTGTGCCGCGATCAAGGAACAGGCGCAAGCGCAATTACCCACGCTCGGTTGGAGTGATTACCACGGATGGTGGCTGGCTTGTGGCACCGGGACGACACTCGCCGGGCTGGTTCTCGCCGAGGCCGGTGCGCATCCGGCCTATGGCGCGTTGGCGGTACCTGAGGATCACGGCGTGGCGCCGCAGGTCGAGGCGATTGTTCCGTCGCCCGGTCAGAGCTGCGTGGGATATGAACTGATCGACGCCAGCCGCGGCGGCTTTGCCAAGGTCGATCCGCTGCTGCTCACGTTCATTGAGCAGACCGAGCAGGCCAGCGGCGTTCCTCTGGAGCCGCTATACACCGGCAAGGCGTTGCTGGCGCTCAAACAGCAAGTCGAGGCGGGCAGATTCGCAGCTGGCACGCGGCTGATCTTCATTCATACCGGTGGCTTGCAGGGCCGGCGCGGTTTTATCGCCAGCCCCTGACAATCAACCGCGCTTGGGCATCATCCGCAGCAGCGTGTTATCGCGCACCACATAGTGGTGATAGATCCCCGCCAGCGCATGCAGGCCGATCAGCCAGTAACCGATCGTGGCAATCAGAACATGCCAGTGCTCGACCTGCTTGGCGAAATCCTTGTTCTCCGCGACCAGCAGCGGCAGATCAAAACCATAGAACATCACCTGATGCCCCTCGGCGCTGGTAATCAGCCAGCCGAGAATCGGCATGCTGATCATGAACAGGTACAACGCCCAGTGCATCAGCCGCGCCAGTACGGTTTGCCATTGCGGTGAGGCGGGGAAGATTTTCGGCGCCGGGCCAATGCTGCGCGCGAGCAGGCGAAACCACACCAGCACAAACACGGTCAGGCCGAGCATGTAGTGCACTTCGCGGATCAGCGTGCGCCCGCCGCTGCCTTTGGGAAACAGGCCACGTAATTCCATGCTGGCGTAGACCAGCACCAACAACACCAGCATCAGCCAGTGCAGCAGCACCGATACGGTGCTGTAGCGTGATTCGGAACTTGTCCACGGCATACGGTGTTTCCTCATCGGTCAGGGTTTACAGGTACCGCTTCTTGTTTGACGGCCTGTATCAACTGTAAACCTGATGTGATGTTTTTGCCTGAGTTAATCAATGTTTTTTGCTGGCGGAGTGGCGCTGTCGAAAAGGCGTATTTCTGAAGTTGTTGGGTTGTTGTATTGGGGAAGTTGTTGGGTGGTGGTTTGAAGTTGTTGGTGTAACTGTTTGTTGTTTATATCTTGTGTTTGCTTTGATTTGAATTGTTGGGGTGGGATGATTATTGTTTTGTCAGGTCCTTAGTTGTTTTCTAAGGTTTGTAATTAGTGCTGATTTTATTGTGTTGAGTTTGTGAAAATGAAAAAAACTACTGTAGCTGCCCAGCAAAAAAACACCTACGCCGTAAAGAAAGATATGGCTAAGGCTCCGATCTCGAAACCGACACCAAAACCACGGCCCTCCATCACTCCGACCAAGCCTGTAACGCCGACCAAGCCTGTAGTTCCGACCAAACCGGTGGTGCCGACCAAGCCTGTAGCCCCGACCAAACCGGTGGTGCCGACCAAGCCTGTAGCCCCGACCAAACCGGTGGTGCCGACCAAGCCTGTAGCCCCGACCAAACCGGTAGTGCCGACCAAGCCTGTAGCCCCGATCAAACCGGTGGTGCCGACCAAGCCTGTAGCCCCGACCAAACCGGTGGCGCCAACCACGCCTGTAGCGCCAACCCTTCCGACTGATCCAGTCAACACCAAGCGACCGCCGATGCCGTGGCCAACGGTCAACGTCAATGTCGACCCGATTGCCTTGATTGCACTGATTCAAACCATCGGTGCCACAACCCACCAGGATGGCTCGACGACATTGCCGGACGGCAGCCGGATCGATGTGGATAAAACATCGGTAACACGTCCCGACGGTATTATTCAATATGAAGATGGTCGGGTAGAGTATCCCGATGGCCGAATCGTGTGGCCAGATGATACGATCGAATATGCGGATGGGCGTATTGAATGGGCGGACGGAACAATCAAGTTTCCGGATGGCAGTATTAAATACCCGGACGGTCTGGCTTATGACGCCGCAGGTGATCTTGTTTCAGAGTGAACACTTGAGTTTGGTAAGCGCCTGTTAAATCGTTTGCTTGATTTGATTTATGCAAGTCGAATAAAAAACCGCTGATTGCGTTTGCAATCAGCGGTTTTCTTCGTCTCGGCGGAACTAGCTGTATTGGGGCATTTCACCATTGGCCAGGCGCTTGTTGATGTCGGCAATGACTTCCGGCAAATCGGTGATGGTGTCGATCATGTAGTGCGGGCGCGAGCCTTCGAACAGTGCGTGAATGCGCTTGCGTTCGCTGGCCAGCTCATCGCTGCCCAAGGCGCGGAAACCGGCGTAATCCAGACCCAGCGCATTGCCCGAACAGATCAGCGCAACGGTCCACATACCGGCGCGGCGGCCTTCGAGAATGCCCGGCACGGTGTCATCGATCTTCACGCACGCCGCGACATCGTCGATGCCCAGCGCGATCACGTTGGCCAGCGCCTGGGCCGGCCACGGACGGCCATTCGGCACTTCATCGGTGGCAACCACGTGGTCGGCGACGTAGCCGTTGGTGGCGGCCAATTCGACGACTTTATCCATCACTTGCTTCGGATAACCTGAGCAAGAGCCGATCTTGATCCCTTGCTGGCGCAGGTTGGCGATGGTTTCCAGAGCGCCGGGAATCAGTGCCGAGTGCTCGGCGATCTTCTCGATCTGCAGCGGCATGAAGCGATTGTAGATGGCGGTGACGTCGTCATCGGTCGGCGTGCGGCCGAATGCCTTGCGATAACGCTCGGCCACTTGCGGCTGATCGCAAAGGGTGCGGATGTGATCCCACTTGCCCATGCCCATCGGGCCACGGGCTTCTTCGATGGAGACCTGCACGTCGAATTCGGCGAACGCTTCGACGAAGATCTGCGTCGGCGCGAACGAGCCGAAATCGACCACGGTGCCGGCCCAGTCGAGGATCGCGGCTTGCAGCTTGTTTGGATTGACGTAGTTCATGTTGATCAACTTCCTGAGTTGGCAATGCAATTCAAATGTAGGAGTGAGCCTGCTCGCGATAGCGGTTGATCATTCAACATCTTCGTCGACTGACACGGCCTCATCGCGAGCAGGCTCACTCCTACAGGGGATTTGTGTGGGGTTTAGATTTCGAGGACTTCCATCTCACGCAGCACTTCGCCGACCGCCGCGACGGCCTGGCGCATTTCGTCCGGGCTGACGTGGCCGATGCAGCCGACGCGGAAGGTTTCGACCTGGGTCAATTTGCCGGGATAGAGGATGTAACCCTTGGCCTTGACCCGTTCGTAGAAATCCTTGAACTGATAACGCGGATCTTGCGGCGCATGGAACGTGGCAATGATCGGCGCCTGAATTGCCGCTGGCAGGAAGCTGCGCAAACCGAGCTTGCCCATTTCGTCCATCAGCGCCTCGCAATTGGCCGCGTAACGCGCATGTCGCGCCGGCAGGCCACCTTCTTCGTTGTATTGCAGCAGCGCTTCGTGCAGTGCCGCGACCACGTGGGTCGGCGGGGTGAAGCGCCATTGCCCGGTTTTCATCATGTAGGTGTGCTGGTCAAACAGGTCCATCGCCAGCGAGTGCGAATTACCGGCGGCTGCGGCCAGTGATTCCTTGCGGGCGAAGACGAAGCCCATTCCCGGTACGCCTTCCAGGCATTTGCCGGACGCGGCGATCAGCGCATCGAACGGCACTTGTTGCGCATCCACCGGCAATGCGCCGAAGGAACTCATGGCATCGATAATCAGGCGTTTACCGTGTTGCTCGACGACCTGGGCAATCTCCGCCAGCGGATTGAGAATCCCGGTGCTGGTTTCGCAGTGAATCAGCGCGACGTGGGTGATGTCGCTGTCGGCGCGCAACAAACGATCGACGTCGGCGGCTGTCGTCGGTTCGTCTTCAGCGGTTTCGAAGGTGCTGAACGAGCGGCCGAGCACTTCGCAAATCTTCGCCAGACGCTTGCCGTACGCGCCGTTGATCAGCACCAGCACTTTGCCGTCACGCGGCACCAAAGTGCCGATGGCCGCTTCGACGGCGAAGGTACCGCTGCCCTGCAATGGCACGCAGTGGTGAGTGGCGGCGCCGTTGAGGATCGCCAGCAGTTGTTCGCACAGACTGGCGGTCAGTTGGTTGAAGCGGTCATCCCATGACCCCCAGTCGACCATCATCGCCTGGCGGGTGCGGGCCGAAGTGGTCAACGGGCCGGGAGTGAGCAGGATGGGTTCGGCGATACTCATTCGTGTGTCCTCGGATAGCGCTGTGGGATGAAGCTACGGGACATACGTTGCAATTCGCCGTTGTATCAATCAAATTGTTTGTTGTTATGCCAGCCATCAGTGAGAGTTATCCATGAACCTGTTCCAGCTCCGCGCGTTCGACGCCGTGGCCCGTGAAGGCAGCTTCACCCGCGCCGCCGCGCGCTTGTTCATCAGCCAGCCGGCAGTTACCGGGCATATCAAGGCGTTGGAGGAGCACTACCAGATCACTCTGTTGCGGCGCACCGCGCGACGGGTCGAACTGACCGAGGAGGGCACCAAACTCGCGGCGATCACCCGCGCGATGTTTGGTCTGGCGGAAGAGGCGCAGACAATGCTCGAGGCCAACCGGCAATTACTCACCGGACGGCTGGAAGTGGCGGCGGACGGGCCGCACATGGTCATGCCGATGTTGGCCAGCCTGCGTGCACGCTATCCGGGAATCACGGTGAATCTGCGCTTGGGCAATGCTCAGGAAACTCTCGCGGCGTTGCTGTCGGAACACGCCGATGTGGCGGTGTTGACCGAAGTGGAGCCGCGCAAAGGCCTGCATTTGCAAGCGTTGAGCGAATCAAGAATTTGCGCGTTGGTGCCGGCGGGGCACCCATGGGCGGTGCGTGCCGGGGAAGTGAAACTCAAGGAACTGGATCAGGTGATCATGGTGCTGCGTGAGCCGAGTTCGATCACCCGGCGTACGTTTGATCAGGCGTGCGCGCAGGCGTCGATCCATCCGCGCGTGCTGCTGGAACTCGATAGCCGTGAGGCGGTGACCGAAGCCGTCGCGGCCGAGTTGGGTGTTGGTGTGGTGTCATCGGTTGAGGTCAGCCATGACCCGCGCGTGGTGGCGATTCCGATTGTCGGGGCAGGGTTGGTCAATCGGCACATGATCGGCTGCATGGAACGGCGACGAGAGTTGCGCTTGATTCAGGCATTCTTCGGTCTTGCGCCAGTCTGATACACCGTGGCGCTCCCTTCGCGAGCAGGCTCGCTCCCACAGGGGATATGCATTCCAAATGTGGGAGCGAGCCTGCTCGCGAAGGGGCCATCACGGTTCACACAAGACTCTGGCGAACCATATCGAGGAAGGTCGCCACCACCCGTCGATTGCTTTGCTCACGCAAACACACCAGCGTCTCCGTCAGCCGTCGTGTGCAGTCGACAATCGGCAACGCACACACCCGCGAATCCGCACCAAACTCCGCCGCCGAAACAACGCCGACACCAATCCCGACCACCACCGCCTCGCGTGCCGCTTCCCGTCCTTCCACTTGAATCGCCGGGCGAATGCGAAATCCGGCCCGGGCCATTTCCTCTTCCAGCGTCTGCCTTGTCACCGATCCGTGTTCACGCAGCACCAGCGGCGTGTCATCCAGGTCTTCCAGGCAAATCGATTCACGCTCGGCCCACGGGTGATTGCGCGAAACGAACGCCACCATCGGATCGTTACGCAATGGAACACACAGCAAGCGCTCATCGCTGACATCGCGCCCGAGCAACGCCAGATCGGCCTGATAGTTGAACAGACGAAACAGTGATTCATCGGTGTTGCCGGTCTCGATCTTCACGCTGATCCCCGGATAACGCTCACAGAACCGCGCGATCTGCGGCAGCACGTGCACCGGCGCATCCACCGCGAGAATCAGGCTGCCGGTCTGCAAGGCCTGAGATTCCTGCAGCAACTCCTGCGCTTCGGCTTCAATCACAAACAGGCGCTGGGTGATCGCCAGCAAGCGCTCGCCCAAGTCGGTCAGGCGTACGGAACGTTTATTGCGGTGAAATAGCAACACGCCGAAACGCTCTTCGAGTTTGCGCACTTGGTCGGATATCGCCGGTTGCGTGAGAAAAAGGCGCTCGGCGGCTTTGGTGAAGCTTCCATGCACGGCCACGGCGTGGAAGGCTTTGAGTTGGGCGTGGGACACCGACATGAAGTCACCTGATCGTTAAGTCAGTAACAAGCTGAGCTTATGTGTGAAATACGATAAATCGATTTTATTTATTAAACAGTAATTGCTTTGATCGACTCACGCCATCGCTGACTGCCCGCTCGGGCAGCACGGTGGCCATGAGCCTGAGCGTGCAACAACAGGACTCATCTGACCGGTATCGCCGTAGGGACGGGGTGATATCGCAGTGCTCAACAATAAAAACACAGGCGTTTTGCTTAACGATTCTGCCGGCACACTCACACCCTGAGGTCAGAACCACCATGAATAAGCACATCGGCACCATTGCGCGTTGGCGCGTGCAGATTTTCGCGATTACCTGGCTGGCGTACGCCGCTTTCTACTTCACCCGCAAAGCCTTTTCGGTGGCCAAACTGGGCATCGCCGAAGACCCGACCTTCATGCTCGACAAGATGGCCATGGCCAACCTCGATGCCATTTATCTGGCGGCTTATGCCCTCGGCCAGTTCACCTGGGGCATGCTCGCCGACCGCTTTGGCCCACGGGTCGTGGTGCTCGGTGGGTTGCTGATTTCCGCCGCAGCGGCGCTGGTGATGGGCAGTTACGCCACGTTGCCGATCTTCGCCACCTGCATGTTGATTCAGGGCTTGGCGCAGTCCACCGGCTGGTCGGGATTGTGCAAAAACCTCGGCAGTTTCTTCCCGTCCCAGCAGCGCGGGCGGGTGCTCGGCCTATGGAGTTCCTGCTACGCCTTTGGTGGTCTGGTGGCGTCGCCATTTGCCGGCTGGTGGGCGTATACCTTGATGGGCACCTGGCACGCGGCGTTCATTTCCAGTGCGGTGGTGGTTGCCGTGGTCGCGGTGTTGTTCTTTATCTTCCAGCGCAACAAACCGGAAGACGTCGGCTTGCCGGCGGTCGAGCCGGAACCTGAATTGACGGCGGAAGAAACCGAAGCCAACAGCAAGCTGAGTGTCTGGGAGCCGTTGAAGGAAATCCTGCGTAACCGCACGGTGCTGGTGCTGGGCCTGGCGTATTTCATGTTGAAACCGGCGCGTTACGCGATTCTGTTGTGGGGGCCGGTGATTGTTTTTGAGCAGATGCCGAGTGTCGGCAAGGTCGGCGCGGCGATCATTCCCACCTCGTTCGAACTGGCCGGGTTGCTCGGGCCGATCCTGATTGGCCTGGCCTCGGACAAACTCTTCGGCGCCCGGCGCATGCCGGCCTGCGTGTTGAGCCTGTTGGCGCTGACCGTGACGCTGGCGCTGTTCATGGGCGCGCTGCACACCGGCAGTGTCTTGCTGGTGGTCGCGTTGCTGTTCGTCATGGGCCTGACCCTGTACGGCCCGGACTCAATGATCAGCGGTGCCGCCGCGATCGACTTCGGCAAAGCCAAGGCTGGCGCCACAGCGGCCGGTTTCGTCAACGGCTGCGGCTCGGTCGGCGCGGTGCTCGGTGGTTTGCTGCCGGGTTACTTCGACTCGGTGACGGTGTTTATCGTCTTCGCCGGTTGTGCGCTGTTCTCGGCGCTGGTGCTGATTCCGCACTGGAACAGCCGCCCGGTCGGGGTGATGGAACCGCGTGCCTCGATCCCCAATTGCCCGCTGACGATCAAACCCCTGCGTTCCTGAAACCCTTTGCCTCGCGGCCTGCTGCGACGCTCGTGGCAGGCTGTGTCGCGGCCATCTGACTGGAGAAACCCCATGAGACCGTTTTGGCTGGAGCAGGCCTTGCAGGCCGATACGTCTGAACCCTGCGCGCCGTTGCAGGGCGAGGTCCGCAGCGATGTGTGCATTGTTGGCGGCGGTTACACCGGGTTGTGGACGGCAATCATGCTCAAGCAGCAGAACCCCGAACTCGATGTGTTGCTGATCGAAGCGGACATCTGCGGCGCCGGCGCCAGTGGGCGCAATGGCGGATGTGCGCTGTCGTGGTCGGCAAAATATTTCACCCTTGAACGTCTGTTTGGCGTCGAGGAAGCGGTACGTCTGGTCAAGGAATCGGAGCGCAGCATCCATGCGATCGGTGAGTTCTGCGAGCAGTACGGCGTCGATGCCGATTATCGCCTCGACGGCACGCTGTACACCGCGACCAACCGCGCACAAGTCGGCTCGACCGATGCGGTGATCGTCGCACTGGAGCGCAACGGCATCAACTCGTTCACCCAGCGCCCGCTGGCCGATGTGCAGCGCATGGCCGGTTCGAGCAAGCATCTGGAAGGCTGGTTCTCGCCGGCAGCGGCGAGTGTGCAGCCGGGCAAACTGGTGCGTGGCTTGCGTCGGGTAGCGTTGCAGTTGGGTGTGAAGATTCACGAAAACACGGCAATGACCGGGCTGGAAGAAGGACGCCCGGCACGCTTGCAGACGCCGAATGGCACGGTGATCGCCGATCGCGTGGTGCTGGCAATGAACGCATGGATGGCCCGTGCTTTTCCGCAGTTCGAACGCAGCGTGGCGATTGTCTCCAGCGACATGCTGATCACCGAACCGCGCCCGGAGCTGTTGCAGGAGATCGGTTTGACCAGCGGGGTCACCGTGCTCGATTCGCGGATTTTCGTGCACTACTACCACAACACCCCGGACGGCCGGATCATGCTCGGCAAGGGCGGCAACACCTTCGCGTTTGGCGGGCGGATGCTGCCGGTGTTCGATCAGCCATCGCCTTATGCCGGCCTGCTGAAAAACAGTCTTGCGGACTTCTTTCCGGCGTTTGCCGATGTGAAAGTCGATGCCACCTGGAACGGCCCCTCCGATCGCTCGGTCACTGGCTTGCCGTTCTTTGGCCAGATGAGCAGCGCCGGCAATGTGTTTTACGGTTTCGGCTATTCGGGCAGCGGCGTCGGCCCGTGCCACATGGGCGGGCAGATTCTCGCTTCACTGGTGCAAGGCCTGGACAACCCGTGGACGCGCTCGCCGCTGGTCAACGGGCCGCTGGGTTATTTCCCGCCGGAGCCGATCCGCTACCTCGGTTCACTGATGGTGCGCAACGCTATCCGCCGCAAGGAGCGCGCCGAGGATCATGGGCGACGACCTCGGCATCTCGACGTGCGCCTGGCCAAATTCGCCGCCGCGGCAGGTAAGGCCGACAAAGCCTGAGCGCTTTTTGCTGATGTACAAAGGGATCAGCGGGCGTCGCTGTTGAGCAGCCAGTCGAGCAACAAGCTGCTATCGCGTGCAGGCGGTGGTTCGCGAGGCGTGGGGTTGCGCGAGTTGCCCAGACACAGGATCGGTCGATCCGGGTCGCTGTCGAGGAAACTCACCCACACTTCGCTGCCGGCGCAGGGCAGTTCATCCAGTGCGATTCGACCATTGGCTCGCGTCATGGCGATGGGTAACCAGATCGCGTCGTCATCAAGTGTTTGCGAGTGTTCCGAAGGCCACAGCCTGACGGCGACTCGACCCTGCTCATCGAGTTGTGCCGGTTGCCCGGCAGGCCCGAACACCTGCGCCAGGTGATATCCGGCAATGCCGGGGCGGGTTTGTCTAAGCGCGGGACGAAAATCGGTTGACCAGGGCTGGGCAGTGAAATCGTTGTGGTAGCGGTGCAGGGCAGGGTTCGGGTCAAGAATCGACGGATGCTCGCCGTGATGGCGGATCGACGTGAGCCGCCATTGTTCGTTGAAGTGGCTGATCGGATGCGCCGACACTTGCAGCAGATGGCCACTGAGCAAACCGACCCGATCACTGCGGCCATTGATCGTGCGGTGCTGGCAGCGTTGCCGTTCCAAATGCCGACGGCTGCGTTGTTCGTGGTGACGTTGCTCGAGAGAAGGTATTGGCGGCAGGGGATTTACCGTGATGTGGTTGGCGGCATCGACGCTGATCGCCTGTTGCCCTCGATTACGCACGGCATGCAGCGTGGCGATGGGGGCTGCGTGGTGATGCTGGTACAGCGCACTGACGCTGGGTGAGGGCGTTTGTTCGCCGGCCTTGAACGCAAGCAGCACCGGCACTTGTGGCAGGCTCAGGCTGTCATCGGCAAACACGACAACGTGGCCGTCCATTCGGTGTTCGAAGTGATAGTGGATGCCTTCCTCCTCGCAAAGCCTGTGCAGCAGCGCCAGATCACTTTCTTCGTACTGAATGCAAAACGGCCGGATCGGGTATTGCCCGACGCTCATTTCAATCCGGTAGCTATCAACGGGCAGGGCATTTCCCTTGAGCAATTGCTGGAGAATCTGCGGCACGCTCCGTTGCACGAAGACCCGCCGTTTGCTCGGCTGGGCCAACTGTTGCAGGCGCGGCACGACAGTCAGTCGATAGCCGATCCGATGCGTGCCGCGATGTTCGCAACGGGCACTGTCGATCATGCCGTGCACCCCATGCTGGTCATCCAGGCGCAGGTAGGCTGGTTGGTGCAGGAAGGTGCCCGGCGCCACGGCGGGGGCCAGACCGATCAGTTCGATGTCGAAACGGAAGGGCTGGTTGAGCGCTTCCTCACCGTGGAAACGCACCACCGGCAGGCACAGGCCGCTGTCGGTCAGGGTCAGGGTAAAAGGACTTTCCTTGTCATTGAGCATTCGAACAGGCTCTGTCAGGCAATACGGGCCTGAGAGGGTACGAAACCACAGCGCTGAATGGTCATGTCAAAGGTGTTTTTCAGAATCCCCCTACAAGCACTGGTGAAAATGTCGATTCTGCATTGTGTTTTTTTGGTCGATTGCCGACTTTAGGCCGTATAAACTTGGCGCCACGCGTCGGCCAATAGATGTCTCGGCGCCACAGATCAAGAGAGTGAGTAATGGGCGCACAGTGGAAGGTTAAACACAAAGAAGCGGCAGCCAACGCCAAGGGCAAGATCTTCGGCAAACTGGTGAAGGAAATCACCATCGCTGCCCGCAACGGTGCCGATACCACCACCAACGCACACCTGCGTCTGGTGGTCGAACAGGCCAAGAAAGCCTCGATGCCAAAAGAAACCCTGGATCGCGCGATCAAGAAAGGCGCCGGTCTGCTGGGTGAAACCGTGCAATACCATCGCGTGACCTACGAAGGGTTCGCCCCGCACCAGGTGCCGCTGATCGTCGAGTGCGTGACCGACAACATCAACCGTACCGTCGCCGAAATCCGCGTGGCGTTCCGTAAAGGCCAACTGGGTGCCTCCGGCTCCGTGGCTTGGGACTTCAACCACGTCGGCATGATCGAAGCTTCGCCGGACACCCCGGACGCCGATGCGGAAATGGCCGCCATCGAAGCCGGTGCTCAGGATTTCGAGCCGGGCGAAGACGGCGCAACGCTGTTCCTGACTGACCCTACCGATCTGGATGCGGTGCAGAAAGCGCTGCCAGAGCAAGGTTTCACCGTGTTGTCGGCCAAGCTCGGCTACCAGCCGAAAAACCCGGTCAGCGGTTTGAGCGACGAGCAAATGGCTGAGGTTGAAGCGTTCCTCGAAGGCCTCGATAACCATGATGACGTGCAAGACATGTTTGTCGGCCTGGCGGGCTGATCGACCGCGTCAGTGATGGCCTCATCGCTAGCAGGCTAGCTCCCACAGGGGATTTGTGAACGCCACAGATCCAGTGTGGGAGTGAGCCTGCTCGCGATTGACCGCGCAGCGGTCACAGATTCTCAAGCTGCCGCATGACCTCAGCAAACCCCGGCCGCGCCAGCACCTCCGCCTGACAGCAACGCCGCTCCAGCTCCTCAAGCACCGCACGCCGCTCATCACTCAACCCCGAGTCGATGCGCGCCAGCAATTCCCCCAACAAAATCCCGAACGCACGCACTTCGATGCGTTGCAACGCGCGCGTTTGCGCCGTGTCGGCAATAGCGTGGAACGACGCCCCGCCAAAATCCCCGAGCAGGCAATCGCCGCGCGCGTTCAACAAAATGTTGTGCCCGTAGAGATCGCCGTGGGTGATGCCTTGCTGATGCAGATGCTCCGCTGCGGAGGCGATGCCTCTGGCAATGTTCAGCGCCACCTCGGCAGTGAACCGGCAATCATCGGCGTACACATCGCGTGAGCAGGACGCCAGGCTTGGCAGGTCGGCGAGGTTATGGAAGGACGGATCGATCAGTTGCATCACCAGTCCCTGTTGGCCGTCGGGATGGCCACTGATGCGCCCCTCGATGCGGATCAGATTGGGATGCAGGCCGGCGGTGATACAGGCATTCATTTCGTGCAGCGGCGAGCCATCGCTGGTCATTTCACCTTTGTACAACTTCACCGCAACCGACGTCACTGAGCCATCGTCGCGTTGCCAGCTCGCCCGGGAAATCACTCCCGAGGCACCTTCACCCAACCGCTGTTCCAGACGCAGTGCCGACCAAAGGATTTGCGGCGTCGCCTCCAGCGCGGCGGCGTCTGCCTCGGTTTCCAGCGGGTTACCGGCGTAGGCCAGCCAGGTCAGGCTCGGCAGCGCGAGCAGCCATTGCGGCAGTTCGGTCAGGCGGTTGGCGGAAATGCGCAGCAACTCAAGCCGATGGCAGTTGCTCAGTGAAGGCGGCAGCGCTTGCAGACGATTGCCGGACAGCATGAGCTTTTGCAGGGCCGGGCGCTCACCGAGTTCGCTCGGCAGGCTTTCGATGCAGTTGTCGGTCAGGATAAGCCAGCGCAGTTGTGGCGGCAGGGCTTGAGCGGGGACGTTGACGATGCGATTGGCTCTGAAGCCGACCATCGTCAGCGCCGCGCATTGGCCGAGACAGGCCGGCAGTTCGGTGAATGGGTTGTCGGAGCAGAACAGCACGCGCAGACGCGTCAGACGATGCAGGTCATCCGGCAGGCTGCTCAGGGCATTGCCGCTGAGATTGAGAATTTCCAGAGTGTCGGCCAGCTCGAAAATCTCGACCGGGAACTCGGTCAGTCCGCAAGACAGATCCAGCCGCGTGATGCCCGACAACTCGCCGGCGCGCAATTGAGCAAGGGTGTGCATGTTGGGGTTCGCTAATGATCAGTGGAGCGACGCTGAGGCGCTGGGAATGGGCGACATGATAACGGCAATACCCGGATTTGAAATTGGGTAGGTGGCGAAACTTCAGCTGCCTTTTGTGGGAGCGAGCCTGCTCGCGAAGGCGGAGTGTCAGCCGCTGATATGTGACTGACACCGCGCCTTCGCGAGCAGGCTCGCTCCCACAGGGTCAGTGTGCTCAGTCGTCGTTGTGCATCTCTTGCAACTGCCCCAACCGACTGCGCGTGCGCGCCAGGTCAATGGCGTGGCCGTCGAGGCTTTCGCGCAAGGGCAGGCGACCCAGCAACGTCAGGTGCTTGTCCTGGTCATACAGCACGTCGATCAGGTTGATGAAGCGTTGTTGTGCGGCGATCGGGCATTCTCCCAGTTCCGGGAGATCATCAATGATCCAGCGGTCGAAACGTCGACACAGCTCCAGGTAATCCATGACCGCCGTCGGCTGTTCACACAGATCGTTGAAGGTAAAACCGACACTTCGCTCTTTACACCAGCGAGCCCGAATCTGCCGGGTGCCGACGGTTAGCGCAACGGCTGGCGCATCTGCAGGTGGCAGCTGCAGAGCGGCGCGTTGCGCTGGCGTGGCTGGCCACACGTAATGGCCCTGAGTGAATAACTGCTGCGCAGAGTGGCGCGTGTGACTGCGGTAATCGTGCGGCCCGCCGACTTCCATTACCTGCATGTGCGTATTGATCAGTTCGATCACCGGTTTGAAGCGGGCGTGATAGAGCGGATTGGGCAGCAGGCCATCCGGCGCATAGTTGGAAGTCACCAGCAGCAGAATTCGCCGTTTGAACAATGCTTTGAACAGCCGGGTGATGAGCATGGCATCGCCGATGTCATGCACATGAAACTCGTCGAAACACAGCACCCGACAATCCTCCAGCAATTCGTCGAGGGTCACTTCGAGGGCATCGTCCTGCTCGCGATGGCTGAACATGCCCTGATGCAATTGCGCGAAAAACTGATGGAAATGCAGGCGCCGTTTCTGCGTGATCGGCAAGGCCTGAAAGAAACCATCGAGCAACCAGCTCTTGCCGCGTCCGACGGCGCCGAACAGATACAGGCTTGGCGCAGTTCGGCCGCTTGCGCCCAACAACAGGCTGGCCTGCTGCGCCATGCACTCGATGACGCGCTGCTGGCTGTGGCTGAGGGTGTAACCCTGCACACTGGCCTTGTGCCGGAAGTAATCATGGATCGACTGGGCACTGGCGTCATGCCCGACACTGGCCGGCAAACCCTTGCCCAACCAACGGCGCAACGCCGGCCAGCGCTGGATCAGTCGCGATCGTTTCGGCAGGTGGGCAGGCACTGTGGGCGTCTCCGTGATCGTCAAAACCGGCTCCCGGGAGCGCGGCGACACAGTGTAACCAGACGCCGACCTGGCCAGCCACCACGACGGATCGACAGTGGGCGGTTATTGAACAAATTTGTGCCGCGCGTACAGCTATTTTTAGCGACATGGCTCGACCGGTTGCCAACCTTTCGAAACATATCCCGGGCGATCCCTGGATCCAATCGACTGGCGGAATCGTCGACCGTTGCTAACCTCAATCACAGAAACGACGTCGCAAGTGATCACTGACAAGGAACGGCGCAGTGAATGTACAAGTGGTCATGGGCCTGCTGGGGGTACTCGTTGTGCCTGCTCATGCGGCAGATCTTCAAGTCGAAGTGCGCGTTGACGTGCAGCGCGGCTGCCAGTTGATCGGCCAACAGCGTGGCGCCGGCATTGAGCAACTGGGTGTGCTCGACTTCGGCAGCACCGCGCGCCTTGACGACCCGACCGGGCCATTGGGCGCGGCGTTGACCAATCAGCGCCTGCCACGGCTGGAGTGCAACCCGGACACGCCGTACCAGATGCGCGTCGATGGCGGCTTGCATGGCGGTGTCGGTGAGGTCCGCTACATGGCCGGTTCGGTCGGCAGCAAACCTATTCCGTATCGCTTGTATCAGGATGCGGCGCGCCGGGTACCGCTGGTGGTGGACGTACCGGTCAGCGGACGGGTGCCGGACAGCGGCACGGTGGAATTACCGTTGTACGCGCGCATCGAACGCTTGGCTGAAGTGCCGCGAGTCAGCCGTTATTCGGATCTGGTCAAGGTGACGGTCACCTGGTGATCGCGGTTTCAAGACACCCGGTGGACGCGGGTGTGCAAGGAAGGCGTTCCATGATGAACGCGGTGAATGAGTCAGCGTAAGGGAGCAGGGACGGGCGCAATGACAGGCAAACACTGGATGGTGGTAGCGGCAGGTACGCTGGCATTGCTCGCAGACGAGGCGCAAGCGGCGGTCAGCGGGCAGATCAATGCGCGGCTGATCCTGATTGCCGGCTGCGAAGTTACCAATACCAGCACGCCCGAGAGCCCGGTCAGCGATTTCGGCACCCTCGATTTCGGCCTTCAGGGGCCCACCTGGAACGCGCCGATCAAGGCCAGTCTGGATGGCGACAGCAGTGGCAAACTCAACGTTGCCTGCAATCCTTCGGTCACCGGCTTCACTGTCACCATCGATGGCGGCAGCCACGGTGACGGCAACACCCGGCGCCTGAGCAACGGCCGCCAGACCCTTCCCTATGAGCTGTTCGTCGATCCCTCCGGCGCCCGGAGCTACAGCATCGGCCAGCAACACAATTTCGCTGTCACCAGCGCTGCGCAGATACCCATTCCGGTATTTGGCTCGGTGGTGGCGAATACCCGCGCGGTACCGGCAGGTGTCTATACCGACACGCTGACGGTGACGCTCGACTGGTAACCCCGGAGAGGACGGACACCATGCGTATGTTTGCATCAAGGATAGGTTTGTCATTGCTTGGCCTGGCGCTGGTTTCCAGTGCCAACGCCGCCACCACGGTCACCGGCCAGATCACCTCCAGCCTGATTCTGATCAGCAGTTGTCAGGTCAACGGCGCTGGCGGTTCCACCGGGCTGAACTTCGGTGCGTTGAACTTCGGCACCGCCAACAGCCTGTTCACCACCGCCACCGGACAAGTGTTGGGCGGTGGTGGCGGGGCGCTTTCGATTCTCTGCTCCAGCGGCACCACGCCGACGGTCAAGGTGCGCGCCGGCTCCCATGACGGCATGTCGCCGGGCGGCACGCGAGCGTTGTACGACGGTGTGGCCAATTACGTGCCGTACGACTTGTACACCGATGCCGGGCACTCGCAACTGCTGGCGATCGACGGGACGATCAACCTCGCCGCCAGCACCGGGGTCGCGCAGACGGTGAACATTTACGGTCAGGCGGTGGGCAAGGCCGGTTTGCCGGCGGGGACGTACACCGACACCGTCGCTGTTGAACTGACGTTCTGATGCCATGCGCCGCCATGGCTGTGCCGCGCTGCTCCTGTTCTGTGCCGGCAGTGCACCGCTGCCGCTGACCGCAGCGACGAGCCAGAGCTTTCAGGTCAGTGCCACGGTCACTGCCGGGTGTCTGGTGGTGGGCGGGGTATCGAACTATGGCGGGCTGAATTTCGGCTCGCGTTCGGCATTGGCCACCGGCACCGTGCAGGTTGCGCTGACCGGCGGGGTGCAATTGCAATGCACGCCGGGGGTGACGCTGAACATGAGCGTCGATGGCGGCCAGTACAACAGCAGCGGTCGGCACATGCAGGTCAACAGCGGCAGCGCGCGGGTGGCGTATGCACTGTTTCGCGATGCGGCGTACAGCCAGAGCCTGGGCATTGGCCAGAGTGTGGCGGTGGCTTACAGCGACGCGAACAACATCAGCCTGCCGATTTACGGTCAGGTGCAATTGCCGGGCAATCAGCCTGGGGGGACGTACAGCGACGTGTTGCAGGTGCAACTGTCGTGGTGAGGCGAAGTTGAATGGCCGACAAGGAGCAGTTTTATGGGGGCAGTGACGTCACGGCATTCTTTCGTGCGCTGTGTGATGTGGACGATGTTCATGCTTGGGGCAAGCCAGGCACACGCGGCGAGTTCGGTGCTGATCTGGCCGATCGATCCGGTGCTGGAGGCTGATCAACAGGCCAGTGCGCTGTGGCTGGAAAACCGCGGCAGCGAAACCGCCAATCTGCAGATCCGCGTGTTCGGCTGGAGCCAGAGTGGTTTCGCCGAGCAATACCAGAACCAGCGCGACGTGATCGGCAGCCCACCGGTGGCGAAGATCGAACCGGGGCAGAAACAACTGGTGCGCCTGACCCGAACCAAGGACGTACCGCCGGGCCAGGAGCTGGCCTACCGGATCATCATCGACGAAATTCCCTCCGCGCAACCTGCAACCGCTGACGGAGGCAAAACCGCCGCAGCGATCCGCTTCCAGATGCGTTATTCGGTGCCGCTGTTTGCCTATGGCGCCGGGTTGTGGAGCAAAGAGGACAGCACCCGTGCGCGTGATCCCAAGGGCGTTGGCCTGCCGCAGTTGAGCTGGCGCACGGTAGCCGTGGATGGCAAGCCTTATGTCGAAGTGCGCAATCAGGGCGCGGTGCATGCGCGGTTGACCGACGTGGCAATCAAACAGGCCGGGCAGAGCAAGCCATTGGCCGAAGGGTTGCTCGGTTACGTGCTGCCGGGCGCGGTGATGCGCTGGCCGGCACCGGGGCCGTTGGCCGGTGATTCGGCGTTGCAGGTACGAGTAAATGGCGCGGCACAGGTGCAGAGCATCACGCCCGCCAAGTAAGTGAGTCGTAGCGCGGGCATCTGGCGTCGACGCAAGCGGTATCAGGAGGATTCAGTCCATTGACGGACGTAAAACGCGTATGAACCCAGGACGGGTTCGCCGTATTCAGCGTCCGTTGTGGCTCATCACCGGCGCGTGTTGCCTGATGTTCATTCAACCATCCGGGGCCGGCGATCTGCCGCCGCCTCCCAGCGGCATGGAGGCCGTGAGTGATGCACAGTTGTTTCTGGAACTGGTGGTCAACCAGATGAATACCGGGCGCGTAGTGGCGGTGCAGCAGCGCGACGGGCGCTTGTTTTTGCCAGCGACGGCGTTGCGCGAAACCGGCATGAAACTGCCCGACAGCCTCGGCGCCGAGGTCGATCTCGACAGTCTGGCGGGGCTGCACAGTGACTACGACAGTGTTGGTCAACGCTTGCTGCTGGACGTGCCGCCGGACTGGCTGCCGGAACAATTCATCGGCAATCGTCAGGCTTACCCGCGCACCCCGGCGCTGAGCAGTTTCGGCGCGCTGTTCAACTATGACCTGTACCTCAATGACACCGACGATGCCGGCACTTATCTGGCGGCGTGGAACGAAGTGCGGCTGTTCGACAGTTGGGGCACGCTGTCCAACACCGGGCAATACCGGCAAACCTTGTCCGGTGATTCACTCAACACGCTGGACAACGGCTACTTGCGATACGACACCACCTGGCGTTACTCCGACGACGAGCGAATGCTCACCTACGAGGCCGGTGACGTGATCAGCGGTGCTTTGCCGTGGAGCAGTTCGGTGCGTCTGGGCGGCGTGCAGTTTTCTCGGGATTTTGCCGTACGCCCGGATCTGGTGACCTATCCATTACCGCAATTTGCCGGTGAAGCGGCGGTGCCGTCCTCGGTGGATCTGTTCATCAATGGCTACAAGTCCAGCAGTGCGGATTTGCAGCCCGGGCCATACACGCTGACCAATATTCCGTTCATCAACGGTGCGGGCGAAGCCGTCGTAGTGACCACTGATGCGCTCGGTCGTCAGGTCTCGACCACGGTGCCGTTCTATGTCACCAGCACTTTGCTGCAAAAAGGCTTGAGCGATTTTTCCGTGGCGGCCGGTACGCTGCGCCGCGACTATGGTTTGAAGGATTTCAACTACGGCCCGGGTGTCACCTCCGGCAGTCTGCGCTATGGCGTCAGCGACAGTTTCACCGTGGAAAGCCATGCCGAAGCGGCCGATTCGCTGACACTGGGCGGCCTCGGCGGCAATTGGCAGCTCGGTAACTTCGGTGTGCTCAACAGTGCACTGAGCCAAAGCCGTTTCGACGGCGAGGGCGGTCACCAGGTCAGCCTGGGCTATCAGTACAGCAATCAGCGTTTCAGCTTTTCCTATCAGCGGCTGCAACGTCATGATCAATACGCCGACTTGAGCGTGGTCGACAGCCCCTATATCAGCCTTAGCCGGCGCAGCGAGCAAGCGACCCTGAGCCTTAACCTCGAACGCTGGGGCAGCCTTGGTGCGGGTTATTTCGATGTGCGCGCGGCGGACGATTCGCGCACGCGGCTGCTCAACCTCAGCTGGAGCAAACCGTTGTGGCGCAACAGCAGTTTCTACCTGTCGGCCAACCGTGAGATCGGCGACAGCAACTGGGCGGTGCAGGCGCAACTGGTGATTCCGTTCGATCTGCGCGGCAGCCTGGCGATCAGCAGTGATCGCAGTAAAACCGGGCAGAGCCAGCAGCGGGTCAACTACAGCCGCGCGGTGCCGACCGAGGGCGGCGTAGGTTTCAATCTGGGTTACGCCAAGGGTGATGGCGCTGATTATCGTCAGGCCGACGTTACCTGGCGTCTGCAATCGGTGCAGTTGCAGGCCGGTGTCTATGGCACTTCCGACGCCGAAACCCGATGGGCCGATGCCAGTGGTTCACTGGTGTGGATGGATCGCCAGGTGTTTGCCGCCAACCGTATCGACGATGCGTTTGTGGTGGTGAGCACCGAGGGTTTTGCCGACATTCCGGTGCGCTACGAAAATCAGCAGGTCGGTCAGACCGACAAGAACGGTCATTTGCTGGTGCCATGGAGCAGCGCCTATTACCGCGGCAAATATGAAATCGACCCACTGAATCTGCCGGCCAACGTGCGCAGCCCCAACGTCGAACAACGCATCGCTGTACGGCGTGGCAGCGGTTATCTGCTGGAGTTTCCGCTGACCCGAGTGATTGCCGCGAGCATCGTGCTGGTCGACGCGCAGCAGCGCGAGTTGCCGCTGGGCGCGGGTGTTTTGCATGAGCAGAGTGGCACGCGAACGGTCGTCGGCTGGGATGGGCTGGTCTATCTGGAAAACCTGCAGGCGCAGAACTCGCTGCAGGTGACGCTGGCCGACGGCAAGACCTGTCATGCGCAGTTCAGCGTCGATCTGAATCAAAATCAGGTGCCGTTGATTGGCCCGTTGGTGTGCCAATGATGTTCCGGCGATGGCTGTTATGTCTGGTACTGCTTATACCCGGGGCGGTGCAGGCTGCGTGTTCGGTGGTCAGCACCACACCGGCGGCGTTCGGTATGCTCAGTTCGATCGCCGTGCGCACGACTTCGCAGCCCAGTTCCACACTGAATGCGGGTTTGAGTTGCACCGGTTCGCTGCTCTCCCTGCTGACCAGCAACGACCACTTCTGGGGCACCGTTTCATCGACTCAGAGTGGTCTGGTCGGGCCGACCGGCGATGTCATCAATTACACGATCTACGCCAACAACAGCACCAGCTATCCGCTGACCCGCGGCACCGCCTATGACTTTGCGCGCAACGGCATCATCGATGCCCTGGGCCTGCTCAACGGGACAACGCCGAAAACCGTGCCGCTGTATCTCGGTACCACCATTGGCAGCAACGTCGCCGCCGGGGTGTATACCGAGACCCTGAGTATTTTCTGGAACTGGAATTACTGTTCGGGGATCGGCATCGGCGCTGTTTGCCTCGGGCGTGATATCGCCAACGGCACGACTTCTTTGACGGTGAACCTGACCGTGTCCAACGACTGCACGATTACGGCGCCGAACATTGCCTTCGGCAGCGCGCCGGTGGTCAGCGCTTTTACGCCGGTGACCGGACAGACCATCAATCTGGCCTGCACCAAGGGCAGTGCCTACACCGTGGGGATAAGTGACGGGCAGAACGCGGTGAGTGTCGGCGGCCGGCGACGGATGATTTCCGGGAGCAATTATCTGGCCTACGATATTTTCAAAAGCGCCGGTACCACGCGCTGGGGCAGTGTCGGCACGGCACGGCGGGCGAGTACCGATGCCGAGGTCAATCCGGGGAACGGCTTGGGCACGGGCAGTCAGATTTTCAACTACAACGCGAAGATCTACACCGACCAGACCACACCGCCGGCGGGAACTTATCTGGACAATGTCGTGCTCGATGTGGGTTTCTGAGCCTGAAGCTGATCCCTTGTAGGAGCGAACCTGCTCGCGAATGCGGTGTGTCATTCAGCAACGATGCGACTGATCTGGCGCCTTCGCGAGCAGGCTCGCTCCCACAGGGGAGAGGTGGAACTCTCAGAATTGCAGCGATTGCTTGAGCTGTTGCGCCGCTGGCGTATCGACCGGGCTGACCATCGCATAGTTATACCCGCCGCCCGACCAGTACTCGGCCTGCAAGTCGCCATCACTGCGGCTGCCACGGGGCAAAAAGGTGTTTTTCGGGCCCGGCGGGCGCACGTAGAAACTCACCTTGTGCCCGCTGCCATCCTCATACATGACCATCGCTGCCGGGCCTTCGTCGGTGCTGAGCAGGCGTCCGCTGACCGGTTCAAACCCGGCCGCCTTCAGATCAGGCAAGCGACTGGCCCGGGTGAAATAGCGGTCGAGCCAGCGTTGCATATCACCCTCACTGTCGACTTTGTAATCCGCTGGCAGCATGCCTTGCTGGGCAATCAAGCGATAAGCCTGCAAAGCATCGGTCATCGGCAGCATGGTCGAGCGCACAAGGGTCATTTCCCGCGCCTGCCAGCCACTGAAGCCGCCGACACTGACCGCAATCAGCAACACCGCCGCGCTGGCCAGATGACGACGTGACTGACGCTGACGGCGCTGGCGAATCATCGCCGGATCAAGCGCCGGATTGGCCGGTTGCTGCAACGCGCCGCTGAGTGCCGCGCGCAGTTGCTGGGCATCCTGTTGCCAAGCGCGCACCTGCACCGCTTCGTCCGGGTGACTGGCCAGCCAGGTCTCCAGCACACGCCGGTCGACGTCGCTGAGCTGGTGGTCGACATAGGCGTGCAGGTCACGCTCGTTGGGAGGCAGGCTGATCATTTGAGTATCCGCAAAGAAGGGTTGCTGATTTCGCCGTCGCTGAGTTGGCGCAAGGCCTGGCGGGCACGGGACAGGCGCGACATCACGGTGCCGATCGGGGCGTCGAGAATCTCGGCGACCTCTTTATAGGAAAGGCCTTCCACCGAGACCATCAGCAGCAAGGCGCGCTGTTCGGTGGGCAGACGGTCGAAGGCTTGCAGGGTCGACTGGGCAATGACGGTGCGCTCCGCCGAGGGTTCGGCATCGTCGCGACCGGTGAAGAATTCGAGCATCCGCGCGTAGCGTCGCGAGCGGCGATGGGCGTCGAGAAACTGCCGATAGAGGATCGCAAACAGCCAGGCACGCAAGTCGCCGTCAGCGCGTTTATCGCCCCAACTCGACAGCGCCCGCTCAAGGCACGCCTGCACCAGATCGTCGGCGCTGCTGCTGTTGCGTGTCAGTGACACGGCAAAGCGGCGCAATCTGGGAATGATTTCTCTCAACTGTTCGTCGAATTCGCTCATGAAATTCTGCTAGTCACTACGCTGTGGACTAGGGAGACGCCCGCCGTTGAAGGTTATTCCACGTTCGGAAAAATAAATACCGTCGTGTGGAATAAACCCGGACGCGGCGCGTCTTGCTGATTCTTCCTACTTGTGGCCGATGGCCCTGGAGTTTTTCATGGTTGATCGCACCTCACCCAACGCTTCACCGCCCGGCGGGCCGCAACGCCCGCCACTGAGTGCCGCGAGCCTGATATTGCGTCTGGGCGGCATTGCCGTGGTAGTCGCTGCGGTGGCCGGGGCGTTTGCCTACGTTCACGGTAACTTCGACCCACAACGTCTGACGCCAAAAGCGCTGGTCGATGTGCTGGAGAAGAACAACGGCGTGCATCCCGGGTTTCGTCGTAACCACGCCAAAGGCGTGTGCGTGATCGGGCATTTCGAAAGCACTGGTGAGGCGCGGGTATTCTCCACCGCGCAGGTGTTCAACGAACCGCAGACGCCGGTGGTCGGGCGTTTCGCGCTGCCGGCGGGCAGTCCGTATGCACCGGACAGCAGCGTGCCGATTCGCAGTCTGGCGCTGCGGTTCACCCAGGCCAACGGGCAGCAGTGGCGCACCGGGATGAACAGCATGCCGGTGTTCCCGGTCGGTACGCCTGAGGCGTTTTATCAATTGCAGCAGGCACAGTCGCCGGATCCAGCCACGGGTAAACCTGATCCGAGCAAGGTCCCGGCGTTCTTTGCCTCGCACCCGGAAGCCGTGCCGTTTCTGACCTGGGTGAAAACCGCCAAGCCGTCGGCCAGTTATGCCACTGAAACCTACAACAGCGTCAATGCGTTTTATCTGGTCGACGCCAGCGGAAAAAAGCAGGCAGTGCGCTGGAGCATGACGCCGTTGGCGCGCGACGCTGCGGGCGCTAGTGCGCCTGAGGGCGGCGATTTTCTCGAGAAGGATCTGGTGCAACGCTTGGCATCCGCGCCGCTGCGCTTTCAGTTGAATATCACTCTGGCCAATCCTGAGGATCCGGTGAACGACGCCAGCAAGACCTGGCCCCAGGGGCGCAAGGTGTTGAATGCGGGCACGCTGGTGCTGGAAAGGACCCAGCCGCAACTGAGCGGCGAATGCCGTGACATCAACTATGACCCGCTGGTGCTGCCGGCCGGGATTCAGGGTTCCGACGACCCGTTGCTCGCGGCCCGTTCCGCCGGTTACGCCGATTCCTATCTGCGTCGCACCAGCGAAGTCAGCCAGTTGCCCGCCGCCAAACAGGAGGCTCGGCCATGAAAACCCAACCGACGCATTTCGCCCTGTTGGCGCGGCTGCTGCACTGGCTGATGGCGCTGATGATCATCGCCATGCTGTTTATCGGTGCAGGGATGGTCACCTCGGTTTCCGAGCGGCATGAATGGCTGATCCATCTGCACAAACCGCTGGGCATCGCGATACTGGCGCTGGTGATTGTGCGTTTGCTGGTGCGACTGACCACTCGCCAGCCACCGTTGCCAGCGGATCTGCCGGGCTGGCAAGTGCTGGCGGCCAAGGCTTCGCATCTGTTGTTGTATGCGTTGATGCTGGTGTTGCCGTTGCTCGGCTGGGCGATGATCAGCGCCTCGGGTGAACCGGTCATGCTCAGCACAACGTTGCAATTGCCAGCGATCGTTCCGGCCGACGCGCAGTTGTTCGCGTTTTTGCGCAAGGCTCATGGCTATCTGGCCTATCTGCTGTTCCTGACGGTGCTGCTGCACTTGGCGGCGGCGCTGTTTCATGGCTGGATCCGCCGCGACGAAGTGCTCGACAGCATGTTGCGCGGTCGCGATCGCAGTTAACCCGCTTGAGTGGCGCATCGAGCCGGTGCGCCGCTTTTCAGGGTCAGCCACCAGTACGCGAGCGCCACGGCGTTGATGCCCGCGCCGAGCAGGCACACGCCAATCCAGCCGGCCCACGCGTACATGGCGGTCGAGCCGATGGAGCCGAGTGCGCTGCCGATCGAGTAAAACAACATGTAACCGGCGGTGAGACGGCTTTGCGCTTCGGGGCGCACACTGTAAATCATGCTTTGGCTGGTGACGTGCACGGCTTGCAGGCCCAGATCAAGGGTGATCACGCCGAGCAACAAAGCCCACAACGAGGATTGGGTGAGGGCGATCGGCAGCCAGGAGGCAAGCATCAGCAACAGCGAAAGACCGCTGACCCATTGCCCGAGACCGCGATCCGCCAGATGCCCGGCCCGTGCGGCGGCCAGCGCACCGGCGGCACCGGCCAGCCCGAATAGTCCGATTTCACTGTGCGACAACGACAGCGGTGGGGCGGCCAGTGGCAGCACCATTGGCGTCCACAGCACCATCGCGCTGGCGAAGGTCAGCAGGGCGAGGATCGCGCGTTGGCGCAGCACCGGTTCTTCTTTGAACAAACCGAAAACCGAGGCGATCAGTGCAATGTAGCCAGTCGCCGGTTGTGGCGATTCATGCTTGGGTAGAACTCGAAACAGCAGCAACGCCATCACCAGGGTCAGCCCGGCTGACAGAAAGTAGATCGCTCGCCACCCAGCCAGATCGGCCATGCCGCCGGCGACTGTGCGTGCCAGCAGAATTCCCACCACTATGCCGCTGGTGACTACACCGACCACGCGCCCGCGTTGGGCCGGGAGCGCCAGGGTGGCGGCGTAAGCCACGAGCACCTGCGTGACCACGGCGAGCAGCCCCGTCAGCGTCATGCCGAGCAGCAGCCAGACACTGCTGGGCGCCAGCGCGATCATCAACAAGGACGCTGCCGACAGCAGAGTTTGAGTGACGATCAACCGGCGCCGGTTGAGCAGATCGCCGAGGGGGACCAGTAGTACCAGACCGATGCCGTAACCGATTTGCGTCAGGGTGATGACGATGCCGATGGTCGCCGGCGACATCGCAAACGCCTCGGCCATCGCGTCCAGCAATGGCTGGGCGTAATACACATTACCCACGGCCAGACCGCAGGCCACAGAGAAAAGCAAAACGGTGCTGCTTTTGAGAGGTTTCATATCCCGCATCCTTTTAGGTTTCAAAATAAAACCTTGATAACGGTATTGATTCAGGTTTTATTTTGCAACCTGTTTGCCCGAAGGTACGAATGGCAGAAAGCAAAAGATCGCAGACAAGCTGCGATCTTTTCAGGGACGGAGGAGGGGATCAGCGCAGGGTATCAACCATGTCAGCGATGGTGGTCAGCACGTCTTTGCCCAGCTGTTTTGAGCGTTTGCCCGACCAGCCGGTTTCCTTGTCGGGATGGTCGTCGTGATCCTTGAACGGCATTTCCAGGGTCAGCGACAGGCAGTCGTATTTCTGTCCGACGCTGTTGCACGCCAGGGTCATGTTGGCCTGGCCCGGTTCGTCGCGGGTGTAGCCGTGCTTGGTCTGGAAATCTTTAGTGGTGTGTTTCAGGTGGCTGCGGAAATGCTCTTCGAGCTTTTCGATGCGCGGCGTGTAACCCGGATTGCCTTCACAACCGGCGGTGAATACGTGGGGGATTTCTTCGTCGCCATGTACGTCGAGGAACAGATCGACGCCGTACTTTTCCATCTGCTGTTGTACGAAAAGTACCTCGGGGCTGACGTCCTGACTGGCGTTCTGCCAGGCGCGATTCAAGTCCTGGCCCATCGCGTTGGTGCGCAAGTGACCGTGGAAGGCACCGTCCGGATTCATGTTCGGCACCAGGTACAAGTCAGCGCTGGCCAGCAGTTTGTTCAGCACAGGGTCGTCGTGTCTTTCCAGGCGTTCGATCACGCCTTCCATGAACCATTCAGCCATGTGTTCGCCGGGATGTTGTTGAGCAATGATCCAGATTTTGCGCTGACCTTCGGCGCCGGTGCCTTTGCGCAGCAGTTGAATATCGCGACCTTCGACGCTCTTGCCGGTGGCCAGCAATTCGGTGCCGGCCTTGCTCAGGGCCTGATCGATCAGCCAGTCATGACGACCACGGCTGTAGGGTTCGAAGTAGGCGAACCAGGCATGGGTTTGCTCGGCTTCAAGGCAAAAGCGCAGGCTGTCACCTTCAAAACTGGTTGGAATGCGGAACCAGTTGACGTGGTCGTAGGAGGCGACTGCCTGATAGCCGGTCCAGGCTTTGTTATAGGAGGACTGGCTGGCGTTGACCAAGCGGAACCAGTGTTCCTGATGAACATGCAGACCGCTGGCCTTGAAGTGGAACCACTGAAAATGGGCGCTGCGGGTATCCGGGCGAATGGCCAGGACTGGATTGAGCGGGTTGCTGATGTCGATGACTTGGATGTTGCCGCTGTCGAAGTTGGCGCTGATGTCGAACGAAGATTTGGCCACGGTCATAATCGATTCCTGAATATGATTTTTATGGCCGTTACTGTACACGCAGGCAGGGCTGAAACCGAGGGGATTTGAGGGGTGTGGCGGGGGGCGTCCTCCATGACGCGCAAGCAGCTTAGAGAGTGTGCGATTGATTCTCAAGTGCTAATTGTCATTAGTTTGCCCCAATCTGGCCGGGCTTCGCTTGCCAAGCGATATTCTTTTGATATTATCCGCGCCATCGAATTTGCAGCACCTAAAGACTTCATTAGCCTGAAGCCACAAGCCCGAAAAACGGGCAAAAAAAAGACCCGGCAAAAAGCCGGGTCAAAAACCGTGATTAGCCTGATGAGGAGATAGTCCAGAAGACCGACCTAAGGTCTCTGGTCCATCGACTGATCTCGCGACCAGCTGCATGCAATAATAATCATTATCATTTGCAAGTCAAATGTTTTTACCTGCGCGATAGGAAAATTCTTTCCTGTCCGCCCGCACTGCTCTCCCTCAGGCTTCATCGCCATCGAGCGAATGGTCAACCATCGCCCGCGCCATATCCACCATGTGCACCACTGAAAATGCCAGATCGCGACTCGCGCCTTGCAGGTTTTCGGCTGCTTTGAACGCAGTGGCTGCGGCACAGCGCAACAGATCCGAGGCGTGCACCAGGGCTTCTTCGCCACTGAGATGGCGCCTGACATCGAAAAAGCGTTCGTCGACTGCCGGTTCTGACACAGCTGGTTTCAAGTAATAGTCCAGCGCTCGCTGCGCTGCCGCATTGCCCTGAGGGGAGGTGAAGGTGGTGTCCATTTGCAGATCGGGCAAGTCTTTGCTGCTGATATTCATGATGAAGAGGCACTCCTTGGTCGATTGAAAATCCGTGCCTTCAGAATAGTACTCTGTGTAGTTGTGACCAGAATTTAAATACTACAATATGTGTTTTGCTGGCCGAAGGCGTCGACGTAAGGTGCTGCACATGGATAAATGGATTGAGTTGGTCAAGGCCAAGATGAGTGAACTCAAAATCACTCAAACAGAGCTCGGAGAGCGCGTCGGCATGTCCCAGGGCGGGATCGGCCATTGGCTGAACAAGCGTCGCGAACCCGGCATCACGGAAATGAATCGCGTGCTGCAAGCGCTGGGCATGGATTTTCTGGAAGTGGTGCTGGTTATCCGGGAACCGCAAATAACATCTGACGACGACATGCCGCTGGCGCAGAAGTACAACCCTTACTTCCGTTACCCGGTCAGCGATTGGCAGACGACCTGCGAGGTGCGCGAGAGCGATCCGGCGTCCTACACGAAGGCATCCGGCAAACAGCGTTTCGAACTGACGGATTACCACGCGCGTGGCCCGGCGTTCTGGCTGACGGTGACGGGGGATTCGATGACCGCTCCCAGTGGCCAGAGCATTGCCGAAGGCATGCTGATTCTGGTCGACCCGGCAGCGGAGGCGGTGCCCGGCAAACTGGTGATCGCCCAGTGGCCCGACAGCCCTGAAGCGATCTTCCGCAAGCTGGACGAAGAGGGCGGCCAGCGTTACCTGGTGCCGCTCAATCCGACCTGGCCGAAAGCCCTGCTGACTGATGAGTGTCGAATCATCGGCGTTGTGGTTCAGGCAACGGCGCGTTACTAGTCAGATCGATCCTCGCCAGGCGTAGGATCGATCCTGCCGTTCACACTTCTTCCAGTTCAACCAAAGCGCTGCCTTCGCCGACCATTTCGCCTTCCTGGCAATACAGCGCTTTGATCACCCCGGCATGCGGCGCACGAATGCTGTGTTCCATCTTCATCGCTTCCAGCACCACCAGTTGTGCCCCGGCCTCGACCGATTGCCCAGCCTCGACCAGCACGCGGACAATGCTGCCGTTCATCGGCGCGGTCAGTCCGCCCTGATGGCTGTGACTGGCTTCGACGGCGCTGATCGGGTCGTACGTTTCGATGCGCCGCAACTCACCTTCCCATTGCAGGTACAGAGAATCCCCTTGGCGGATGGCACGCAATGTACGACGAACGCCCTCGTGCTCGACGATGAGTGCTTCGCCGGACAGTCTGGCGTGATCATCGGTACTCAACGTCAAAGCGCGATCTTGCCCCTCGCAACTCAAATGCAGGCTGATTTCCCTTGGCAGACCCGCGCGCAAACCGCTGTTGAGTGACCATGGCGAAGCAGGATCATCCTGACGCGCCAATTGCGGCAGACTCTGCGCCACGGCTTGCGCCGCCGCGCTCCAGAACGCATCGCTCAACATGCCCGGAGCAGGCAACAATTGCTCCTGATAACGCGGGATGAACCCGGTATCCAGCTCCGCCGCCGCAAACGCCGGGTGCGCAATGATTCGCCGCAAGAAGTTGATGTTGGTTTTCAAGCCGCCAATCGCAAACTCGTCGAGCATGCTCAACAAGCGCAATCGAGCCTGTTCACGATCCTCGCCCCAGGCAATCAGCTTGCCGAGCATTGGATCGTAGAAGGGCGAAATTTCATCGCCTTCTTCGACCCCGCTATCAACGCGGCGCCCCGGCCCTTCAGCCGATTCGCGATACAACGCCAGATGCCCGGTCGCCGGCAAAAAGTCATTCGCAGGGTCTTCGGCGTACAAGCGCACTTCAATCGCATGGCCGTTCAATGGCACTTGATCCTGGGTGATCGGCAACGCTTCACCCCGGGCAACACGGATTTGCCACGCCACCAGATCGAGACCGGTGATGGCCTCGGTCACCGGGTGTTCGACCTGTAGTCGGGTGTTCATCTCCATAAAGAAGAATTCGCCACGGGCATCGAGCAAAAACTCCACCGTACCGGCGCCGACATAACCGATCGCCTGCGCCGAGCGCACAGCCGCTTCGCCCATCGCCCGACGCAGTTCCGGGGACAAGCCCGGTGCCGGAGCTTCTTCGACGACTTTCTGGTGACGGCGCTGAATCGAGCAATCACGCTCGTTGAGGTACAGGCAGTTGCCATGCTGATCGGCGAACACCTGGATTTCCACGTGACGCGGCTTGAGCAGGTATTTCTCCACCAGCATCCGCGAGTCGCCGAACGATGACTGCGCTTCACGCTGAGCCGAGGCGAGGGCTTCGGCCAATTGGCTGACGTCCTCGACCACTTTCATGCCTTTGCCGCCACCGCCAGCCGTGGCTTTGAGCAGCACTGGATAACCGATACGCGCGCAAGCATCGCGGAAGGTCTCGAGATCCTGCGCTTCACCGTGATAACCCGGCACCAGTGGCACGCCAGCGGTTTCCATCAACGCTTTGGCGGCGGACTTGCTGCCCATGGCATCAATGGCCGAGGCGGGTGGGCCGAGGAAAATCAGCCCGGCGGCTTCGATGGCGCGAGCGAATCCGGCGTTTTCCGAGAGAAACCCGTAACCCGGATGAATCGCCTGCGCGCCACTGGCCTTGGCCGCTGCGATCAGTTTGTCGATTTGCAGATAACTGTCGGCCGCTTTGCTGCCACCAAGATCGACGCGAATGTCCGCCTCACGGCTGTGCCGCGCCTCGCGGTCGGTGGCGCTGTGCACGGCGACCGTGGTCAGGCCCAGCGCTTTGGCGGTGCGCATCACGCGGCAAGCAATTTCGCCACGGTTGGCCACCAGCAGAGTGGTGAGAACAGGTGCGCTCATCAACGCGGCTCCTTGGTGGTGGTTGCGGCTTGCCAGTTCGGTGGTCGTTTTTGCAGAAAGGCGCGCAAGCCTTCCTGACCTTCAGGGCTGACGCGGATGCGGGCGATGGCATTTTCGGTATAGCGGCGCAGCGCCGGGGTCAACGCGCCGTTGCCGACTTCACGCAGCAAATCCTTGCTGGCGCGCATGGCAGCGGGGCTGTTGAGCAGCAGGTTGTTGATCCACTGTTCGACTTGCTGATCAAGATCAGCGGCGGGATAGCTTTCGGACAACAAACCGATTTCCCGTGCGCGTTGGCCGCCGAAACGTTCAGCGGTCAGCGCATAGCGCCGCGCAGCCCGTTCGCCGATAGCCTGTACAACGAACGGACTGATCACCGCCGGCGCCAGACCAATGCGCACTTCCGACAGGCAGAATTGCGCGTCATCGGCGCCAATCGCCATGTCACAGCAACTGATCAATCCCAGTGCGCCACCGAACGCTGCGCCTTGGACCACGGCCACTGTGGGGATTTTCAGCTTGGCGAGGTTGTACATCAGCTCCGCCAGTTCGCGGGCGTCGTCGAGGTTGGTGTGGTAATCGAGCTCGGCCGATTGCTGCATCCACGCCAGGTCAGCGCCAGCGCTGAAATGCTTGCCACGGCCACGCACCAGCAAGAAACGCAGGCTGGCGTCGCTGGCGACTTTGTCGAGGGCGAGGATCAACTCGCGGATCATCTCGGCATTAAAGGCGTTGTTCTTTTCCGCGCGGTTAAGCCACAGCGTCGCAAAACCGCGTGGGTCGCTTTGCAGTTCGAGGGTGTTGAAATCACTCATTTTCATCCGTCTCCACGGTTCCTGTGGGAGCGAGCCTGCTCGCGAAAGCGTTGTACCAGTCGACATTTCCGCTACCTGACAAAGCGTATTCGCGAGCAGGCTCGCTCCCACAAAAAATCACATCCGGAACACGCCGAAGCGGCTCGGTTCGATTGGCGCGTTCAACGACGCGGACAAGGCCAGGGCCAGCACATCGCGGGTCTGCGCCGGGTCGATGACGCCGTCGTCCCACAGCCGTGCGCTGGAATAGTAGGGGTGACCCTGCTCTTCGTACTGGTCGAGAATCGGTTGCTTGATCTCGGCTTCCTGCTCAGCGCTGAAGGCCTGACCACTGCGTTCAGCCTGTTCGCGTTTGACCTGCACCAACACGCCCGCTGCCTGCTCGGCACCCATCACGCCGATCCGCGCGTTTGGCCACATCCACAGGAAGCGCGGATCGTAAGCGCGCCCGCACATGCCGTAGTTACCGGCGCCGAAGCTGCCGCCGATGATCACGGTGAATTTCGGCACTTTTGCGCAAGCCACGGCGGTTACCAGTTTTGCGCCGTGCTTGGCGATGCCGCCGGCCTCGTATTTCTGACCGACCATGAAGCCGGTGATGTTTTGCAGGAACAGCAGCGGAATGCCGCGCTGGCAGGCCAGTTCGATGAAGTGCGCGCCTTTCTGCGCGGCTTCGGCGAAAAGGATGCCGTTGTTGGCCAGAATCGCGATCGGGTAGCCGTGCAGGTGCGCAAAGCCACACACCAGCGTGGTGCCGAACAAAGCCTTGAATTCATCGAACACCGAAGCGTCGACCAGTCGCGCAATCACTTCGCGCACGTCGAAGGGTTGCTTGGCGTCGGCGGAAACCACGCCGTACAACTCATCGCTGGCGTACAACGGCGCAATCGGCGTGCGTTGCTGCACTTCGCCGAGTTTGCGCCAGTTAAGGTTGGCGACGCTGCGGCGGGCGAGGGCGAGGGCGTGTTCGTCGCTCTCGGCGTAGTGGTCAGCGACCCCGGAAACCTTGCAGTGCACATCAGCGCCGCCCAGATCCTCGGCGCTGACCACTTCGCCGGTCGCGGCTTTCACCAGCGGCGGCCCGGCGAGGAAAATCGTCGCCTGATTGCGCACCATGATCGCTTCGTCAGCCATTGCCGGCACATAAGCACCACCCGCAGTGCAGGAACCCATGACCACGGCGATCTGCGGGATGCCCATTGCACTCATGTTGGCCTGGTTGAAGAAGATCCGCCCGAAGTGCTCGCGATCCGGGAACACTTCGTCCTGACGCGGCAGGTTGGCGCCGCCGGAGTCCACCAGATAGATGCACGGCAGGCGATTCTGCTGCGCGATGGTCTGCGCGCGCAGGTGTTTTTTCACGGTCAGTGGATAGTACGAACCGCCCTTCACCGTCGCGTCGTTGGCGACGATCATGCACTCGACGCCCTCAACCCGGCCGATACCGGCGATCACACCAGCGGCCGGTACGTCTTCGCCATACACAGCGTGGGCGGCCAATTGACTGATTTCCAGAAACGGTGAGCCCGGATCGAGCAGGCGATTGATGCGTTCGCGCGGCAGCAATTTACCGCGCGAGGTGTGGCGTTCCTGGGCTTTCGCGCCGCCGCCCTGCGCCACTTGGGCGAGCAGGGTGTGCAGGGCGTCGACCTGTTTGAGCATCGCCGCGCTGTTGGCGGCGAACTCCGCTGAACGAGGATTGAGCTGAGTGTGCAAGGTAGCCATGGCCAGCTCCGTTTAGCGGGTTTCGTTGAACAGTTCGCGACCGATCAGCATGCGACGGATCTCACTGGTGCCGGCGCCGATTTCGTACAGCTTTGCGTCGCGCAGCAAGCGGCCCGCCGGGAATTCGTTGATGTAACCGTTACCGCCGAGAATCTGGATCGCGTCGAGGGCCATTTGTGTGGCGCGTTCGGCGGTGTAGAGGATCACCCCGGCGGCGTCTTTGCGGGTGGTTTCGCCACGCTCGCAAGCCTGCGCAACTGCATAGAGGTAGGCGCGGCTGGCGTTGAGTTGGGTGTACATGTCGGCGACTTTGCCCTGGATCAGCTGGAATTCGCCGATGCTCTGGCCGAACTGTTTGCGGTCGTGGATGTACGGCACGATCAGGTCCATGCACGACTGCATGATCCCGGTCGGGCCACCGGAGAGAACCACGCGCTCGTAATCGAGGCCGCTCATCAGCACTTTGACGCCGCCGTTGAGGACGCCGAGGATGTTTTCTTCCGGCACTTCAACGTCATCGAAGAACAGTTCGCAGGTGTTGGAACCGCGCATGCCGAGCTTGTCGAACTTGTTGCTGCGGCTGAAGCCTTTCCAGTCGCGCTCGACGATGAAGGCGGTGATGCCGTGCGGGCCTTTTTCCAGATCGGTCTTGGCGTAGATCACGTAAGTGTTGGCGTCAGGGCCGTTGGTGATCCAGGTCTTGCTGCCGTTGAGGACGTAACGGTCGCCGCGTTTGTCGGCGCGCAGCTTCATAGAGACCACGTCGGAGCCGGCATTCGGTTCGCTCATGGCGAGGGCGCCGACGTGCTCGCCGCTGATCAGTTTCGGCAGGTATTTGCTTTTCTGTTCGTGGTTGCCGTTGCGATTGATCTGGTTGACGCAGAGGTTGGAGTGCGCGCCGTAGGACAACGCTACAGAGGCCGAACCGCGGCTGATTTCTTCCATCGCCACCACGTGCGCCAGGTAACCCAGGCCCGCGCCGCCGTACTCTTCCGGCACGGTGATGCCGAGCAGGCCCATGTCACCGAACTTGCGCCACATGTCGGCGGGGAACAGGTTGTCGCTGTCGATCTGCGCCGCGCGCGGGGCGATCTCCTTGGCGACAAAGGACTGCACCTGATCGCGCAACATGTCGATGGTTTCACCGAGGGCGAAGTTCAGGGATGGATAGCTCATGGGTCACCTTTTGGCTTTTTTGTAGGGTGGGGAGGGCGGTCACTCGGCTCTCACCTTTACGTTAACGTAAGCCTGTGATGGATGGCTGTCAATCACCCTTTACGTTAACGTCAACTTGAGCGAGAGTAGGGGCAGTTCAAGATTGAAAGCTGATTAGTTTTTGTAGGAGTGATCCTGCTCGCGATCGCGTTGTGTCAGTCGACGTAAATGTTGACTGATGGATCGAGATCGCGAGCAGGCTCACTCCTACAAGTGACCGTCGGCAACCCATAAATAAAGACAATAGGGGTCGTCATGGATCAACCCAGTGCAAACCCGCAGCGCAGCTACACCCGTGGTTCTCAGGACAAAGCCTTGCTGGCGATGACCATCGGACAGAAGTTTGATCAGACGGTCGCGCAGTACCCGGACGGTGAAGCGCTGGTGGTGCGCCATCAGCAGCTGCGCTATTCCTGGCGACAACTGGCCGATGCAGTCGATCTGCACGCCAGAGCGCTGCTGGCTTTGGGTTTGCAGGCCGGCGACCGGCTCGGTATCTGGGCACCCAACTGCGCACAATGGTGCATTACACAATTCGCCACCGCGAAAATCGGCGTGATCCTGGTCAACGTCAACCCGGCCTACCGTAGCTCCGAACTCGAATACGTACTCAAGCAATCCGGCTGCCAATGGCTGGTTTGCGCCGGGGCGTTCAAGTCCTCCAACTACCACACCATGTTGCAGGGATTGGTGCCGGAACTGGCCGAGCAATCCATCGGCCAATTGCGCAACGAGCGCCTGCCGGACTTGCGCGGGGTGATCAGCCTCGATGCGCAGCCACCGTCAGGTTTCCTGCCGTGGTCGCAATTGGCCGACATGGCAAGCAGTGTCTCCAAAGAACAACTACACGAACGCAGCGACAGCCTGCACTTCGATCAAGCGGTCAACATCCAGTACACCTCCGGCACCACCGGTTTCCCCAAGGGCGCGACCCTCAGTCACTACAACATCCTCAACAACGGTTACATGGTCGGCGAAAGCATCGGCCTGACCCCGCGCGACCGCCTGGTGATCCCGGTACCGCTGTACCACTGCTTCGGCATGGTCATGGGCAACCTCGGCTGCATCACCCACGGCAGCACGATGATTTACCCCAACGATGCCTTCGACCCGTTGCTGACCCTGCAAACCGTCGCCGAAGAAAAAGCCACCGGCCTCTATGGCGTACCGACCATGTTCATCGCCATGCTCGACCAGCCACAGCGCGGCGAATTCGATCTGTCGAGCCTGCGCACCGGGATCATGGCCGGTGCGACGTGCCCGATCGAAGTAATGCGCCGGGTCATCAGCGAGATGCACATGAGCGAAGTGCAGATCGCCTACGGCATGACCGAAACCAGCCCGGTGTCGCTGCAAACCGGGCCAAACGATGAACTGGAATTACGCGTGACCACCGTTGGCCGCACCCAGCCACAACTGGAAAGCAAGATCATTGACGAAGCCGGCAACCTCGTGCCGCGCGGCACCATCGGCGAACTGTGCACCCGTGGTTACAGCGTGATGCTCGGCTATTGGAGCAATCCGCAGGCCACCGCTGAAGCCATCGATGAGGCGGGCTGGATGCACACCGGCGACCTGGCGAGCATGAACGAGGAGGGTTACGTCAACATTGCCGGGCGCAACAAGGACATGATCATCCGTGGTGGCGAGAACGTTTATCCGCGTGAGCTGGAAGAGTTTTTCTTCACTCACCCGGCGGTGGCGGACGTGCAGGTGATCGGCATTCCGTGCTCGCGTTATGGTGAGGAGATTGTCGCCTGGATCAAATTTCATCCCGGCCACAGCGCTTCGGAGCTGGAGCTGCAAACCTGGTGCAAGGAGCGCATCGCGCACTTCAAGACGCCACGGCACTTCAAGTTCGTCGAAGAGTTTCCGATGACGGTCACGGGCAAGATTCAGAAATTCAGAATGCGGGAAATAAGCATCGAAGAACTACGCGAAAAGCAGGCCTGACACAAACCCCTGTAGGAGTGAGCCTGCTCGCGATAGCGTCGTGTCAGTCGATGCAATACTGACTGATACACCGCTATCGCGAGCAGGCTCACTCCTACAGGGGATCGGTGTTGGAAAGAGGAATCACAGAAAGCACAAAGGGGAGCCGAGGCTCCCCTTTAATTTTGTCGTCGCGTGCTCTTTTTTATTATTGAGGGTCGGTCTGTTGTTGTTTTTGGCAACCGTGGCCCTTTACCGCTGTTTTTGGCGACCCCCATCCGGGGTCAAGAGCAAACGTATTTTTTTGAGCGCTGATCTGCTTTCTCGCTAAGCGATCCAACCGATTCGGGAGCTACCTGAAGGTAGTTTTATTGTTCTCTGCCCGGTTGCGGGTCACTCCTGAGAGCACCCTGAAAAGCACACCTTCTCCAAAAAAATCTGTTAGCTGCGTCTCTGCCGTGTTGTTTTTGTTATGTCAGAGTCGGTACGTCTTATTTTTATTGGTTTGCTGCTTTTTATTCTTGTTATGCCATAGAGATAGCAGAAGCCGTGCCAACTTTAAAAATACGTTATAAATCAATGACTTGAAAATTAAGGCGTTTTTTCACTCCGACGAAACCAGACAATTTGTTTCCGTGTTACTCGCTTCAACCCACATTCCAGACACAGCGGTAACACCTTGTCCCCTCACTGTGCGCTGCGAGCCTTGGCCACGCGCGAACCGCTCGGGCGACCGAGCACCGCGCTGATCTGCTGACCCGCAGCAATCAAGGCGTCCAGGTCAATTCCGGTCTTGATGCCGAGGCCGTTGAGCAGGTACACCACATCTTCGGTAGCAACGTTACCGCTCGCGCCTTTGGCGTACGGGCAGCCGCCGAGGCCCGCGATAGAGCTGTCGAACACCGAAATCCCTTCGAGCAGGCTGGCGTAGATGTTGGCCATGGCCTGGCCGTAAGTGTCGTGGAAGTGCCCGGCGAGTTTTTCCTGTGGCACTTGCGCCGACACCACTTCAAACAAGCGGCGAGTCGCGCCAGCGGTGCCGGTGCCAATGGTGTCGCCCAGCGATACTTCGTAGCAGCCCATCGCATACAACTCGCGCGCGACCATCGCCACTTGCTCCGGCGCGACCGTGCCTTCGTACGGGCAGCCGAGCACGCAGGACACGTAACCGCGCACGGTAACGCCGTGCTGCTGCGCGGCTTCCATGATCGGCGCAAAGCGCGCCAGACTTTCGCTGATCGAGCAGTTGATGTTGCGCTGTGAGAACGCCTCAGACGCGGCGGCGAACACCGCGACTTCCTTGACCCCGGCGGCTATGGCGTCCTCGAAGCCGCGCAGGTTTGGCGCCAATGCACCGTAGGTCACGCCGGGTTTGCGCTGGATTTGTGCGAACACCTCGGCGGAACCGGCCATTTGCGGTACCCATTTCGGCGAAACGAAACTGCCGACTTCTATATAGCCGAGACCGGCGGCGCTGAGGGCGTCGACCAGTTGCACCTTGTCGGCGACGCTGATCGGTTGGGCTTCGTTCTGCAGGCCATCGCGCGGGCCGACTTCGATCAGGCGTACTTGGGAGGGGAGGGACATGGCGGTTGACCTGCTCTTTTGAATTCGTGGAGAACCCTTGTAGGAGTGAGCCTGCTCGCGATAGCGGTGTGTCAGATAATATTTGTTCGACTGACACACCGCTATCGCGAGCAGGCTCACTCCTACAGGGGATTTGTGGTGTTTGTCAGATCGCTTGCTGGTTCTTGAGGGTTTGCTCCAGCGCCTGCACGCAGCGCTCTTCAGCGGTATCGAGTTCCAGCTTCATCTGTTCGATATCCAGCAACTGCTGCTCCAGCTGCTCGCGGCGCTCGCTGATTTTCGCCAGCATGCTGTTGAGCTGCTTGGTGTTACCGCTGGACGGGTCGTAAAGCTCGATCAGTTCGCGGCATTCGGCCAGCGAGAAACCGATGCGTTTGCCGCGCAGGATCAGCTTCAGGCTGACCTTGTCGCGTGGCGAATAGATACGTTCCTGGCCACGGCGCTCAGGGCTGAGCAGGCCTTGCTCTTCATAAAAGCGGATCGCCCGGGTGGTGATGTCCAGCTCGCGGGCGAGGTCGGAGATGCTGTAAGTCTGGCTGCTCATGGAAGCGCTCGGAAAAAGGTCTTGGCGCTAAGCTAATGGCAGGTTGACGTTTACGTCAAGCAGGATGATCTGTGGTGTTCATGCTGGCCTCATCGCGAGCAGGCTCACTCCTACAGGGAACGCATTCCACATGTAGGAGTGAGCCTGCTCGCGATGGTAGCGCCGCGGTAAAAAGCCCTACACCTTATCGAGCTTCTTCTCCTGCGCCGTCACCTGTTGGCACAACTCGATCATCTGCTCGCGCATCCAGCGATTCGCCGGGTCCTGGTCAGTACTTTCATGCCAATACAGGTGCGTCTCCACGGGCGGAACATCATTCACCGGCAAATTAAACGCTTGCAGCTCATGCCGACGGGCGAAGCGCTCCGGCACGGTCATGACCATGTCGGTCTGCTGCATCACCTGCGACGCCATCAGATAGTGCTGCGAGCGCAGGGCAATCTTGCGCTGAATGCCCATTTTGCCCAGCGCCAGATCGACATAACCCAAACCACTGCGGCGGCTGGAAATGTGGATATGCGTCAGCGACAGGTAATCATCCAGCGATAGCTTTTCTTTGCCCGCCATCGGATGACCCTTGCGCATCGCGCAGACGTAACGGTCTTCCATCAGCTTGACGTGGCGCACCTGCGGGTCGGTGTTGAGCGGTGCATCCACGGCAAAATCCAGGCGTCCGGCGGCGAGTTCCTTGGTGGTCTCCCGACGTTTTGACAGAAAACTTTCGATAATCACGGTCGGCGCTAGACGGCGCAGGCGCTGGAACAGCGGCGGCAAAATCACCGCTTCGGTGAGGTCGGTCATGCTGATGCGGTAGGTCTTGACCGCTTGCGCCGGGTTGAAGATGCGGCTTTCCTGCACCGACACGCGCAGCAACGACAACGCGTTGCGCACCGGGCCGATGATGTTTTGCGCCATCGGTGTCGGCACCATGCCCTGTGCGGTGCGCACGAACAGCGGATCGTTGAAGGTCTCGCGCAACCGCGCCAAGGCGTTGGACACCGCCGGCTGGGTGATGCCGACAATCTGCCCGGCGCGGGTCAGGTTGGCTTCGGTGTAGATCGCGTCGAAGACGATGAAAAGGTTGAGGTCGACCTTACTCAGATTCATAACGCGGCTTCTCTTGTTATTTAGGGCGGTGTTTTGGGGGCTGGCAATCAGCCGATCATATATCGGTGATGAATGTTTATACACGCCGAGAATAGGCTAGGTAAATTATCAGCGCTGTTCTAGCATCGATTGCATGGCTTAAACAACCTCTGCTCAAGAACTGCCTTAACCATCGGGAGCTGCTCATGGATTTCGCTTATTCGCCCAAGGTGCAAGAACTGCGTGAGCGCGTGACCGCGTTCATGGACACTTACGTTTACCCGGCCGAAGCCGTGTTCGAGCGCCAGGTTGCCGAAGGCGATCGCTGGCAGCCGACGGCGATCATGGAAGAGCTCAAAGCCAAGGCCAAAGCCGAAGGTTTGTGGAATCTGTTCCTGCCGGAATCGGAGCTCGGTGCCGGTCTGACCAACCTTGAATACGCGCCGCTCGCGGAAATCATGGGCCGCTCGCTGCTCGGCCCCGAGCCGTTCAACTGCTCGGCGCCAGACACCGGCAACATGGAAGTACTGGTGCGCTACGCCAACGAAGAACAGAAACAACGCTGGCTCGAACCACTGCTGCGCGGCGAGATCCGCTCGGCATTCGCCATGACCGAACCGGATGTGGCTTCCTCCGACGCTACCAACATGGCCGCCCGCGCCGTGCGTGATGGCGACGAGTGGGTGATCAACGGCAAAAAATGGTGGACCTCCGGCGCCTGCGATCCGCGTTGCAAGATCCTGATCTTCATGGGCCTGAGCAACCCCGATGCGCCACGCCACGCCCAGCACTCGATGATCCTCGTGCCGGTTGACACGCCCGGCGTGAAGATCGTCCGTCCGTTGCCGGTATTCGGTTACGACGACGCACCACACGGCCACGCTGAAGTGCTGTTCGACAATGTGCGCGTACCGTATGAAAACGTCTTGCTGGGTGAGGGCCGTGGCTTCGAGATTGCTCAAGGTCGCCTTGGCCCAGGCCGCATTCACCACTGCATGCGCTCGATTGGCATGGCTGAACGGGCACTGGAATTAATGTGCAAACGCGCGGTGAGCCGCACTGCCTTCGGTAAACCGCTGGCGCGTTTGGGCGGTAACGTCGACAAGATCGCCGACTCGCGAATGGAGATCGACATGGCGCGCCTGCTGACGTTGAAAGCGGCGTACATGATGGACACCGCGGGTAACAAAGTGGCGAAAAGCGAAATCGCGCAGATCAAAGTGGTTGCGCCGAACGTCGCGCTGCGGGTGATCGATCGGGCCATCCAGATGCATGGCGGGGCAGGGGTGTCGAACGACTTCCCGCTGGCCTACATGTACGCGATGCAACGTACTTTGCGCCTGGCCGATGGCCCGGACGAAGTTCACCGTGCGGCGATCGGCAAGTTCGAGATCGGCAAATATGTGCCGAAGGAAATGCTGCGAAGCGAGCGCTGATCCAGCACCGCGTTATCGTTCTTCGCGAGCAGGCTCGCTCCCACATGGGATCGCATTCTTCCAATTGGAATGCGGTTAAATGTGGGAGCGAGCCTGCTCGCGAAGGGGCCTGAACATTCAGTACATAACCATCAGGCTCAATACACCCAAACCTCAACCCGCCGATTCTTGATCCGCCCCTCATCCACATTGTTCGCCGCCACCGGCATCAACGCGCCAAAGCCGCGAACCTCACGCAGCACCACGCCGTTTTTCACCAATTCCCGCCGCACCGCCATCGCACGCAGCTTCGACAGCAGGTCCGCCCGTGCCGGGTCATCCTTGGCATCACCAAACCCAACCAATGTCACCGCGCGCTCGGTCTTGTCATGGCGCTTTATATAGTCGAACACCCGCGCCAGATCCTGACGCGCCTTGTTATCGAGATTCGCGCTGCCTTCCTCGAAACGGAAATTCACCGTCAGACGCTGGGCGTGACGGCTGAGGGATTGATAACCCTCGGGCATCAGCGCATTCGGCGCGACGCTCATCGCATGCACGGTCTGACTGATAAATCCGCTGGCCGCCACGATTGCCTGGCCTTGGCGACTTTGCGCAAACTTCACCAAGGCTTTCGCCCACGGATTGTTGCTGTCGGGTGGCAGATAAAGAAACAGCCGTCGTGACAGTGGGTAGTCTTCGGTCGCGATCAAGCTGTTGAGCGGCAGCATCGATTGCGACGCACCGTCGGCAATCGCCACGGCTTTGGCCTGACGCACGTAGGGCAAACCGATAAAACCGATGCCCTGCGGATCTGCGCTGACGGCGTCGGACAATTGCTCGCTGGATTCAAACCGTTTCGCCGCGTTGCTCAGACTTTTCCCACGACGACTGAGGACTAACTCCTTAAACGTGTCATAGGTGCCGGACTGATCATCGCGCGCATATAAATGAATCGCACCGCCACGCCCGCCGAGGTCTTCCCAGGTTTTCACCTCGCCGGCGAAGATCCGCGCCAGTTGCTCAGTGTCCAGTTGTTGGAGGGGATTGTCGGGATGAAGGATGATCGCCAGGCCGTCGATGGCGATGACTTGTTCAGCGGCGGGGCTTTTCAGATCGCCCAGTGATTGCAAGGTCTGCAATTCGCTGTCCTTGATCTCGCGGGAGGAGGCGGCAAGGTCGGCGCTGGCATTTTTCAACGCGGTGAAACCGGTGCTGGAACCGTGGGCGGCGACTTCGACGACCACGCGTTTGCCTTCGTTGGTCTGGCCGACAATACGTAGCTCGTTGGCGGTGTCCGGGGTTTCGCGGTGGATTTTCAGCAGGCCTTGCTCTTGCAGCAGGCCTTCGACCAGCGCCGGGCCGAGTTCGGCGCCGATGGTGTTGGAGCCTTGAATGCGCAGCGCGGGGCCGTTTTCAGGGAGGGGCAGGGCAGCGGCAGAAACCGTCAGCCACGCACTCAAGAGAAAAACGCACAGAACACGCAGGGTCATGCCGGCACCGAATCAAGCCAAGGGGATTGCCGGGGAGATTAAGTCAGGCGCATGACCGAAAGATGACAGCGATCCCCTGTAGGAGTGAGCCTGCTCGCGATAGCGGTGTACCGGTCAACATTTATGTCGACTGATTCACCGCTATCGCGAGCAGGCTCACTCCTACAGGGATTGCGTAAGGCTTGGGATCAGCTGAGTTCAAGCCAGATCGGCGCATGATCGGAAGGTTTTTCCATCCCGCGCAATTCATAGTCGACACCCGCTGCCTTCACCCGCGGCAACAAACCATGCGACGCCAGAATCACGTCAATGCGCAGGCCACGCTTCGGCTCATCTTCAAAGCCACGGCTGCGGTAATCGAACCAGCTGAACATGTCGGTCACGTCCGGGTTCAAGTGGCGATAGCTGTCAGTCAAACCCCAATTTTTCAGGCGTGCCATCCACTCGCGCTCTTCCGGCAGGAAGCTGCATTTGCCGGTTTTCAGCCAACGCTTCATGTTGTCCGGGCCGATGCCGATGTCGCAGTCTTCCGGGGAAATGTTCACATCGCCCATCACCACAACCGGTTGTTCATTGTGGAACTGGCTTTCCAGCAGCGCTTGCAGATCGCTGTAAAAGCGCTGCTTGGCCGGGAATTTGGTTGGATGGTCGCGGCTTTCGCCCTGTGGGAAATAGCCGTTCATGATCGTCACCGGCACGCCATTGGCATCGGCGAAGGTGCCCCAGATAAAGCGGCGCTGAGCGTCTTCTTCGTCAGTGGCGAAACCTTTGTGGATCGCAATCGGTTCCTGACGCGAGAGCATCGCCACGCCGTAGTGACCTTTCTGGCCGTGGAAATACACGTGGTAGCCGAGGGCGCGGACTTCTTCGAGCGGGAACTGGTCGTCGTGGACCTTGGTTTCCTGCAGGCCGATCACGTCCGGCTGGTGTTTTTCGATCAGCGCTGCCAGCTGATGCGGACGGGCACGCAGTCCGTTGATGTTGAAGGAAACGATCTTCATGGTCGGCAGTCCTGGCAAAAGGGCGATGCTAGCTGACATGGGGGAGATGGGCCAGTGTGGGGTGGGAGAAATCACTTTTGTCTGTGGGATTTGTGTTGTCAGCAATGGCGCCATCGCGAGCAGGCGAAGGCCTACAGGGGGAACGCATTCCAAATGTAGGCCTTCGCCTGCTCGCGATAGCGGTCGCCCAGTCGATGAAGATCCCGACTTGGTCTATACCTGTGGGGAACCACGCCACCCGCAAAAGGTTCGTACCAACAAGAGCGCCGCCATTTGCACGCGCCCCGGGGAGAATCAACGTCATGCCTGAAACCCAGACCGCCATCGCCGACATACATATGCTCGACCGCGGCTACTCGCGCGAAGCCCGATCGCTGCTCTATCAGGCCTATCGCCACGAGCCGACCTTCGGCTACCTGTTCGAAGCCGAACGCCCCGGTTACGAACAGCGCGTGCGGGCGACGGTGCGTGAACTGGTCAAGCAACACTTTCTGCAGGATCTGCCGGCCATCGGCCTGCTGGTCAACGACCGCCTGATCGGCATCGCCCTGATCGCGCCACCGCAACGGCGCCTGGGCATCACCGAAAGTTGGGCGTGGCGCCTGCGCATGGTGCTCAGCACCGGTTTCCGCTGCACCCGCCGCTATCTCGAATATCACGATGCGGTCGCCGCGTGCGTGCCCAGCGATTCCGTGCACATGCTTCCCTTGTTGGGCATTCACCCGCAATTCCAGGGCAAACACTTTGGCGAACAACTGCTGACGGCCGTACACAACTGGTGCGCCGTCGACGAAACCTCCCAAGGCGTGGTGCTCGACACCGGCAACCCGCGTTACCTGGAATTTTATAAAAGGCAGGGTTACGAAGAGATCGGCGAAGTTGCCGTCGGCCCGGTGCGCGAACACGTGTTTTTCCACGCCAATCCGCAGGTGTTACAAACTGCAACAGCATAACAATCGAACTTCTTGGGAAATTTCCTGTTCTATCACGCTCCCAAGCCCGTGATAGCATCCGCGCCTATGAAGTTTCCAGGAAGATTTACCAGTGGCGTGCTCATGCTGTTAACCAGCTGTGCGGCGCTGGCGCAAAGTGAATTGGACGTGCGGATCAAACCGTCCAACGACGAACTTAAAGCCAATATAGAAGGCTATATCGGCAGCCTCGGCGACCGTGACGAAGAAGCCCTGCAACGCTTCAGTCGCGGTGCCGAAGAGCAGGCGCGCAAAGCGGCTCAGGCGTTGGGCTACTACCAGCCGCAGATCGAAAGTGACGTTAAGGGCGGCGACAAGCCGCGCCTGGTGTTGAAGATCGATCCTGGCGAGCCGATTCACCTGCGCAACGTCACCCTCCGTGTCGACGGCCCGGCGGCCTCCCTCAAATCCTTTCGAGTCCCGAAAAGCGACGCGCTCAAATCCGGCGCGGTGCTCAACCATGGCCGTTACGAAGACGCCAAAAGACTTATTCAGAATCAGGCCTCGCGCTTCGGTTTTTTCAGTGGCCACTTTACTAGCCAAAAACTCATGGTCGACCCGCGCGCCGGTGTCGCCGACATCGAACTGATCTACGAAAGCGGCCCGCGTTATGCGCTGGGCAAAGTCAAATTCGAAGGCGACACACCGTTCGACGAAGACCTGCTGCAACGCATGGTGCCGTTCAAGGAAGGCGAGCCGTACGACTCCGAGCTGATCGCCGAACTCAACCGCGATCTGCAATCGAGCGGCTATTTCGAAGGCGTGCGTGTCGATGCCGCACCGACCACCGCGAAGAACGACGTGATCCCGGTCGACGTCAAACTCGACACGCGCAAGCCGCGCACCATGGGCCTGGGTCTCGGTTATTCGACCGACGTCGGCCCGCGCATCAAAGCCAACTGGACCCGCCATTGGGTCAACCCGCAGGGCGACAGTTATGGCTGGGAAGCCGAACTGTCGGCGCCGCGGCAAAACGTCGGGCTGTTCTACGACATCCCGCTCGACCCGCCGCTGACCGACAAACTGCGTTGGGCCGGCGGCTATCAATTCGAAGACATCGACGGCTCCGATACCCTGAGCAAACTGCTGACTTTCGGCCCGGAATGGCACAGCAAATTACCGAGCGGCTGGCAGCGGGTGATTTCGCTGAAATGGCAGCGCGAAGAATATGAACTCGGCGATGACTCCGGCCTGAGTACCTTGCTGATGCCCGGCATCAGTTACTCGTACCTGAAAAGCGACAACCGCATCGACCCGCACAACGGCTATCGCCTGAGCTTCGAAAGCAAGGTGGCGAAGGAAGGCCTCGGCTCGGACAACAACCTTTTATATGGCACCGCGCTGGTCAAAGGCCTGACCACCGTATTCGACAAACACCGTTTCCTCGGTCGCGTGCAGGTCGGCGGCAGCGCCACCAATGGCTACAACTCGGTGCCGCCGTCGCTGCGCTTCTTCGCCGGTGGCGATCAGAGCGTGCGTGGTTACGACTATCAGAGCCTGTCGCCGAAAAACTCCGACGGTGATCGCATCGGTGGCCGCTACATGGTCGCCGGTAGCGTCGAGTATCAATACTCGATCGCCGAGAAATGGCGCGTGGCGACCTTCGTCGACCAAGGCAACTCTTTCAACAAACTCGAACTGCCGAACCTCAAGACCGGGGTCGGTATTGGTGTGCGCTGGGTTTCGCCGGTCGGGCCGATCCGCCTCGATCTGGCCCACGCACTCGACGACGATGGCGGCATCCGGCTGCACTTTTCCATGGGGCCTGAGCTGTGAAGCGTGGTTTGAAAATTACGGCGCTGGCGTTGTTGGCGCTGCTGTTGTTGGTTGTATTGAGTGTCACCGTCGTACTCGGCACGGCGGCCGGCAGCCGCTGGGTGCTGGGCCTCGTGCCGGGCCTGACGGTAGAAAATTTCCATGGTCGCCTCGGCGGGCAGTGGAGCGCCGATCATCTGCTGTGGCAGCAAGACAGCAGCCGCGTCGAGCTGAACCAGGCGATCTTCGCTTGGTCGCCGCTGTGCCTGACGCGCATGACCTTGTGCATCGAACAGCTCAAGGCTGATCAGGTCATTCTGCAATTTCCGCCGAGCGAAGAGACGACCGAGAGCGGTCCGATCAAACTGCCGGATCTGCAATTGCCGGTGGCCATCGAACTGGGCGACGTGCAGGTCGGCAGCCTGCTGTTCAACGGCAGCGAACAGCTCAAAGGCTTGCAACTGGCGGCGCACTGGACCGCTCAGGGCATGCAGATTGAAAGCATCAAATTGCAGCGTGATGACCTCAGCCTGAACCTGTCCGGCACACTTGAACCGAGCGGCAACTGGCCGTTGAACATCGCCGGTGACCTGACCCTCCCATCCCCGGGCACTGGGCCGTGGACGCTGGCGTTGAAGATTGACGGCGACCTGTTGAAAACCCTCAACCTGCATGCCGACAGCCGTGGTTACCTTGACGGCCAGTTGAGCGGCGAGTTGCAGCCACTGGCGGAAAACCTCCCGGCCAAGGTGCGCATCACTAGCGACGCGTTCAAGCCAAGCGCCGATTTGCCGGACACCCTGCAACTCAATCAATTGCTGTTGACGGGTGAAGGCGACCTGAAAAACGGTTACCAGCTCAACGGCAACGCCACGCTGCCCGCCGACAAAGGCCCAGTGGCGCTGCTGCTCAAAGGCAAAGTCGACGCCAGCGGCGCGCAGATCGCCGGCCTTGATCTGACAGCCAACGACAAACAAAGCCTGAAACTCACCGGTAGCGTCGACTGGAGTAAAGGCCTCAGCGCCCAAGCCAACATCAACTGGCAGGACTTTCCGTGGCATCGGCTCTACAACGAAATCGACGAACCTGAGGTCGCTTTGCGCACCTTCACGGGCGAAGTCTCCTACACCGATGGTCAATACCTCGGCAACTTCGCCGCCGCTCTGGATGGTCCGGCCGGCGCGTTTACCCTGAGCAGTCCGTTCAGCGGCAGCCTGAAACAGATCGCCTTGCCGCAACTGAAAATGGAAGCCGGGCAGGGCAAGGCTGAAGGCCATGTGAATGTGCAGTTCGCCGACGGTATCGCCTGGGACACCGCGCTGGAGCTGTCGGCGCTCAACCCGGCGTACTGGGTCGCCGAATTGCCGGGCACGTTAGCTGGACCGCTGAAAAGCCAAGGCGAAATGAAAAACGAACGCCTGAGCCTCACCGCCGACCTCGACTTGAAAGGCAAATTGCGTGGGCAACCGGCGATCCTCCAGGCCAAGGCTGATGGCGCTGGCGAACAGTGGAATCTGAATGCCCTGCAAATCCGTCTCGGCGATAACAGCATCAGCGGCAAGGGCAGTCTGCAACAGAAACTCACCGGGCAGATTGATATCAAGCTGTCGCGTCTGGCTCAGCTCTGGCCGCAACTGCGCGGGCAGATCAACGGGCAGGTCAATGTCGCCGGCACGTTGAAAGCACCGCAGGGCAAACTCGACCTGCAAGGTTCGCAACTGGCCTTCCAGGACAATCGCCTGCAAAGCCTCAACCTCGACGCCACCCTCGACAGTGCGCAGCGGGCAAAGATCGATCTGAAAGGCAGCGGCATTCAGGCCGGCGACACCAATCTGGGTGTGTTGACCGCCAGCGCCCAAGGCGACATCAAGAACCAGAAACTCAACCTCGACCTGATCGGGCCGAAGCTGAAACTAGCCCTCGGTCTGGATGGCAATCTGGACAAGGGCAACTGGCGTGGTCGTCTGGCCAGTGGCGATATTCAGGCGGGTGGCCAGGATTGGAAACTGCAAAGCCCGGCCAAGCTCGAACGTCTGGCAGACGGCAAAATCAACTTTGGCGCTCATTGCTGGATGTCCGGCGACGCCAGCCTGTGCGGTGAAGATCAGCGCCTGATGCCGGAGCCGAAACTGCGCTACCACCTCAAGCAGTTCCCGATCGAAAGCCTCGCGCAATGGCTGCCAAAAGATTTCGCCTGGAAGGGTAAGCTCAATGCCGATCTGCAACTGGATCTGCCGGCCAGCGGCCCGAACGGCGTGGTCAGCATCGACGCCAGTGGCGGCACCTTGCGCATGAAGGAAAAGGAACAGTGGCTGGACTTCCCGTACCAGACCCTGAAACTCACCAGCAAACTCACGCCAAAACGCGTCGACACCGAGCTGAATTTCGTCGGCGGCAAACTCGGCGAGTTGATGGTGCAGGCACAGCTCAATCCGCGGCCGAAAAACAAACCGTTGAGCGGCTCGTTCCGCCTCAGCGGACTGGATCTGTCGGTGGCGCGGCCGTTTGTGCCGATGGTTGAAAAACTCACCGGGCGCCTGAATGGCAGCGGCACGATTTCCGGTGGATTGCTCGCGCCGCTGGTCAACGGCACCGTGCAACTCAGCGACGGTGAAGTGTCCGGCGCCGAGTTGCCGATGGAACTGCAGAACCTGCAACTCACCGCGCTGATTGCCGGCGAATCGGTACGCCTCGACGGCGGCTGGAAAAGTGGCAAGAGCGGGCAGGGCAGCTTGAACGGTAACGTCGCCTGGGGTCAGGCGTTGGTGGTCGATCTGGCGCTCAAAGGCACGCAATTGCCGGTTACGGTCGAGCCGTACGCCAAGCTGGAAGTCGCGCCGGATCTGAAGGTTTCCATGGCCGGCGATGAGTTGGCGATTGCCGGTAAGGTACAGGTGCCGCGCGGCGAAATCACCGTGCGCGAATTGCCACCATCAACGGTGAAAGTCTCCGATGACACGATCATCGTCGGTGCGCAGACCGAAGAGGGCAAACCACCGATGGCGATGAAAATGGACATCGACGTGGTGGTCGGCGAAGACAAACTGGCCTTCGCCGGTTTCGGCCTTACCGCCAACGTGCAAGGTCATGTGCACATCGGTGACAACATGGACACCCGTGGCGAACTGTGGCTCAACGACGGTCGCTACAGTGCCTACGGCCAGCGCCTGCAAGTGCGCCGGGCGCGTCTGTTGTTCGCCGGCCCCCTCGATCAGCCGTATCTGGACATCGAAGCGATCCGCCAGACTGACGACGTGATCGCCGGTATTCGCCTCAGTGGCAGCGCCGAGCAGCCGACCACACAGATCTTCTCCGAGCCGGCGATGAGCCAGGAGCAGGCGTTGTCCTATCTGGTCCTCGGTCGTCCGCTGAGCACCAACGGCGAAGACAACAACATGCTCGCGCAAGCGGCATTGGGTCTGGGTCTGATGGGCAGCTCCGGGGTCACCAGCAGCCTGGCCAAGGATCTGGGTATTCAGGACTTCCAGCTCGACACGGCAGGCAGCGGCGATGCCACCAGTGTGGTGGCCAGCGGCAATATTACCGAGAAGCTCAGTTTGCGTTATGGCGTGGGCGTGTTTGAACCAGCCAGCACCATTGCGCTGCGCTATAAGCTGAGCAAGAAGGTTTACGTCGAGGCGGCGAGTGGCGTGGCGAGTTCGCTGGATATCTTCTACAAGCGCGATTTCTAACGCGCGTTTCCCATCGCCGGGTCGCGTCGCTGCGATCCGGCTTTTGCAGAATGGATTAGACTCACCGCCACTGGAAAGCTGCGCGGTTGGCGGCTACCCGAAGAGAACGGGGGCGCAAATGGTCCGCTTGAGTATGGTCTTGCTCGGTCACGAATTTGTCCGCAAGCGTTGGTCCGCGCTGGCGCTGACGGGCATTGTCTGGGGCGCGGCCGGTGTGGGCATCTTCATTGATGCGCTGGACGGCGTTCTGTATTTTCCGCTGCATCTCTTCGGCTATCTGTTGCTGCTCGAAGCGCTGATCCTGCTGCTGGTGCCGGCACCGCAAGCCGGGACCGCTGCGGCCCTGCGCAGAGCGCGCGGACTGGCTTTTCTCTTGCTGGGACTGCTGATCGTCGACCGGCAACATGCTGCCGGGCTGATTCTGGCGGTGCTGTTTGGCGGGGCTTTTTTGCTCGATGGCGGTTTTCGGCTGGCGGCGGCGCTGGTGGTGCGCTTTGTCGGTTGGCAAGTGTCGCTGCTGGCGGGATTGTTCGAAATCGGCTTTGGTGTGTTTATCCTTGAGCCGTATCCGACGCTGTACAAGGGCACGGTGCCGTTTTGCATTGGCATGAGCCTCTTTCTCAGCGGTTGCGCCTTGTTGCGGCAAGCCGTGCGCTTCAAACACCAGCCGCCGCTGACAAGCCCTTTGTCAGTCAGTGCGCCGGCCAGCAGCGGCGCATTGGTGATTCACGTCTGGACCCCCAGCGGCACCGTCGACGACACCCTGGTGCGCAATCGGCTGCTCAACCGCTACATCGCGGCGGTCGACATCAATGGCGTTATCTCCGCCGGTCACGCGGCACTGGAATGTGGCCCGGACATTTACATCAGCCATTACCCACAGGACGACATCGATCGTTCGGCGGGGGATTTTGTGCGCTTGCTGCGGGCGACGCCGAACAACGATGTTGCCGGCAGGTTTCTGCCGGATTATGCCGGCGAGGTGGCGGACTGGTGTCCGTCTTCGGTGCAGGTCAGTTTTGCCCACTATGACGCCCGGCGCCTGCATGCGTTCTGGACGGAGTATCGGCAGAACAGCACGTACAACCTGACCAGCCGCAATTGTTCCAGTGCTGTCGCCCATAGCCTCGAAGCGGCCTTGGAAGGGGCGATGAACCGGGGGCATTCGAGCATGCTGGATTTCGCCCGGGTCATTTTCAGCCCCGAGTTCTGGGTTGCCGCGCAAGTGCGCAAACGGGCAGAGGCGATGGCGTGGACGCCCGGATTGGTGCTCGACTATGCGCGGGCGTTGCATGCTGCAATCGAGCCGGCACCGCCGGGCTGGCACAGCATGTATGCGGTGAGCAAGCGGGCGTTTGGGTATGTGGGCACTGCGTTGCGGGGGCGTGCGGTGCATCCAGTGCAGCCGCCGCCTGTACATCCTTCCGACGATTCCTGACCGACTTCACACCGAGTCGCTCCAATCGCGAGCAGGCTCACTCCTACATTTGAAATGCGTTCCCTTGTAGGAGTGAGCCTGCTCGCGATGGCGTCCGCCTGTGCAACACAAAAACCCAGCCCATTGGTCAACTAATTGCAAAGCAACCTAACTATTGCGTTGACATTCGCTGCCTAGGCAGTAACATCTCGACATACATTCACTGCCTAGGCAGTTATTAGGTGAGCAAATGAAGCATTTCACCCCGGACGAATTCAAACACTGCCATCTCGGTTTGTTGCTTGGCCGTGCTGCGCTGCTCAAGGACCGGATCATCGACACCCACATGGAACCCCACGGCATCACCGCCGCGCAGTTCAAGGTGTTGATCATCATGGCCCAGTTCGGCGTCGATACCCCGGCCGAGCTGTGCCGGCACCTGTCGCTCGACAGCGGTTCGATGACGCGCATGCTCGATCGTCTGGAGCAGAAAGACTTTCTGGCTCGCCAGCGCAGCGAAGGCGATCGCCGTCAGGTGCAACTCAAGCTGACCGAGCAAGGCCAGCAACTGGCCGATCGCCTGCCGCACATCGGCGCCGATGCGATGAATGAACTGGCCGGCGCCGTCACTCCGGACGAGTTGAAGACCCTGGAATACATCCTCAAGAAAATCCTGCTGGCAGCCGGTGACCCGATCACCATCCAGCGCTTAGGTGAACACAATGAGCGGTAAAACCTTGCGCAGCAGCCTGACGCTGGTGCTGTCGGCGATGATCCTCGCCGGTTGCGCCAACTACAGCGGCCTCGACACTTCAGGCGCGAGCCTCGATGCGAAAAATCTGAAAGTCGGCCAGTCTCTCAACGGCGTGACCCTGTCGCCGGCCGCCTGGCCGAAGAGCGACTGGTGGACCAGCCTCGGCGATCCGCAACTCGACGGCTTGATTCGCGAAGCCCTGCACGACAGCCCGGACATGCAGATCGCTGAAGCCCGCGCGCATCAAGCCAGCGCCGCTGCCTATGCCGCCGACGCCGAGCGCTATCCGACCCTCGACGCCAGCGCCGGCATCAGCCGTTCGCGTCTGGCCAAGGATCAGGACCCGCGAGGGCGGGGCGATGCCTACGCCACCGTGCGTAACGTCAGCGCCGGGTTCAATTACAACTTCGACCTCTGGGGCGGCCAGCGTGATGCCTGGGAAGCTGCACTCGGTCAGGCCCGCGCCGCAGAAGTTGATCGTCAGGCTGCGCAGTTGACGCTTGCTGCCGACGTCGCTCGTGCCTACAGCGATCTCGGTCAGGCGCACATCGTTTATGACCTCGCAAACGAAGACCTCAAGCGCACCAAACAGATGCTCGATTTGAGCCAGCGTCGCCTGAGTTCCGGGATCGACAGCCAGTACCAGTTCCAGCAAACGCAAAGTCTGGAAGCCAGTTCCGAAGCCAGCCTGATCGACGCGGAAAAACGCCTGAACAGCGCGAAAATCGCTTTGGCCGTGCTGCTCGGCAAAGGCCCGGATCGTGGCAACGAAATCGCCCGACCGAAAGTCCTGCAAGCCAGCGCTGTCGCCGTGCCGTCGGTATTGCCAGCGGAATTGCTCGGTCGACGCCCGGATTCTGGTCGCTGCGCGCTGGCGCGTCGAAGCGGCGAGCAAAGACATCGACTCGGCGAAAACCCGCTTCTATCCCAACTTGAACCTGTCGGCCTCGGCCGGCGCCGAGTCGTTGTTGGGTGACGCGATGTTCGGTTCGGCCAGTCGCTTCTTCAATATTGCCCCGACCATTTCGGTGCCGATCTTCGACGGCGGACGCCTGCGCGCCAACCTCGATGCGCGCGACGCCGATTACGATCTGGCGGTGGCGCAGTACAACAAAAGTCTGGTGAAAGCACTCGGCGATGTCAGCGACACGATCAACCAGTTGCGTGACATCGGTCGGCAGATCGGTGCGCAGCAACACGCCACCGACATTGCTCAGGATTCTTACAACACCGTGGTCCAGCGTTACGGTTCCGGCATCGGCAACTACCTGGACGTGCTCAGCATCGAGCAGCAATTGCTGCAGGCCCAGCGTCAACTGGCCACCCTCAATGCCGAGCAGATCGACCTGTCGATTCAACTGATGCAAGCGCTGGGCGGCGGCTTCCAGGGGCAAACCCTGACCGCAGCCAACGCCAGCCCAGCCACGCCGCACAACTAATTCAAGGTAATTGTCATGGCCACTGCCGAAAACACCCAAGCTCAAGGCAACACCCCGGACACCGGCAACCCGCGCAAGCGCAAAGTCATGCTGTTGGTGCTGGCCGTTGTGGTTGCACTCGCCTGCGCCGGCGTCTGGGCGTATCACGAGTTCATCGGGCGCTTCAACGAAAGCACCGACGACGCCTACGTCAACGGTAACGTTGTCGAAATCACCCCGCTGGTGACCGGCACCGTGGTCAGCATTGGCGCTGACGATGGTGATCTGGTTCACGAAGGTCAGGTGCTGATCAACTTCGACCCGAACGACGCTGAAGTCGGCCTGCAAAGTGCGCAGGCGAAACTGGCGCGCACCGTGCGTCAGGTGCGTGGCTTGTACAGCAACGTTGATGGCATGAAAGCCCAGGTCAACGCGCAACAGGCCGAAGTGCAGAAAGCCCAGGACAACTACAACCGGCGGAAAAACCTCGCGCAGGGCGGGGCGATTTCCCAGGAAGAACTGTCCCACGCTCGTGACGACCTGACCTCGGCGCAAAACGCCCTGGCCAACGCCAAGCAGCAGCTGAAAACCACCAGCGCGCTGGTCGATGACACCGTGGTCTCGTCGCATCCGGACGTGATGTCGGCCGCTGCCGATCTGCGTCAGGCTTACCTGACCAATGCTCGTAGCACTTTGATCGCGCCGGTCACCGGTTACGTCGCCAAGCGCACCGTACAACTCGGCCAGCGTGTGCAGCCGGGCACGGCGTTGATGGCGGTGATTCCGCTGGATCAACTGTGGATCGACGCCAACTTCAAGGAAACCCAACTGCGTGACATGCGCATCGGTCAGCCGGTCGATATCGAATCCGATATCTACGGCAGCGACGTGAAATACAGCGGCACCGTCGACAGCCTCGGCGCCGGTACGGGTAGCGCGTTTGCCTTGCTGCCAGCGCAGAACGCCACCGGTAACTGGATCAAGATCGTTCAGCGTGTGCCGGTGCGCATTCACATCAACGCCGAAGAACTGGCCAAGCATCCGCTGCGTGTTGGTTTGTCGACCAATGTTGAAGTGAACCTGCACGACCAGAGCGGCCCGGTGCTCGCACAGCAGCCACCGCAGAAAGCGTCGTTCAGCACCAGCGTCTACGACCGTCAACTGGCCGAAGCCGACGCGATGATTGCGCAGCTGATCCACGACAACAGCGCTGCGGTCAGCAAAACCGCGCAACGCTGACCTGCACTGACTTTGTAGGAGTGAGCCTGCTCGCGATAGTGGTGTGTCAGACCCAATTTCCTCGACTGATACACCGCTATCGCGAGCAGGCTCACTCCTACAGGGCTGCGGCGACCATCAGGTTTCATAGGATTCACAATGAGCAATAACGCCTCTTTCACGCCGCCCAGCCTGTTGCTCAGCACCATTGGCCTGTCGCTGGCGACGTTCATGCAAGTGCTCGACACCACCATTGCCAACGTGGCGTTGCCGACCATATCCGGCAACCTCGGGGTGAGTTCGGAGCAGGGCACCTGGGTGATCACCTCGTTCGCCGTGAGCAACGCGATTGCGCTGCCGCTGACCGGTTGGCTCAGCCGCCGTTTCGGCGAGGTGAAGCTGTTTCTCTGGGCCACCATTCTGTTTGTGCTGGCCTCGTTTCTCTGCGGTATCTCCACGTCGATGCCGGAACTGATCGGCTTCCGCGTCTTGCAAGGCCTGGTCGCCGGGCCGCTGTACCCGATGACACAAACCCTGTTGATCGCGGTTTATCCGCCCGCGAGGCGCGGCATGGCTCTGGCGTTACTGGCGATGGTCACGGTGGTTGCGCCGATTGCCGGGCCGATTCTTGGTGGCTGGATTACTGACAGCTACAGCTGGCCGTGGATCTTCTTTATCAACGTGCCGATCGGCATCTTTGCGGTGATGGTGGTGCGCTCGCAACTGGCCAAACGTCCGGTGGAAACCAGCCGTCAGCCGATGGATTACGTCGGTCTGATCACGCTGATCATTGGAGTCGGCGCGTTGCAGGTGATCCTCGATAAGGGCAATGACCTGGATTGGTTCGAGTCGAACTTCATCATCATCGGCGCGGCGATTTCGGTGATCGCGCTGGCGGTGTTCGTTATCTGGGAAATGACCGACCAGCATCCGGTGGTGAATCTGCGGCTATTCGCGTACCGCAACTTCCGCATCGGCACGCTGGTGTTGGTGCTGGGTTACGCCGGGTTCTTCGGTATCAACCTGATCTTGCCGCAATGGTTGCAGACGCAGATGGGCTACACCGCGACCTGGGCCGGTCTGGCCGTGGCGCCGATCGGCATTCTGCCGGTGCTGCTGTCGCCGTTTGTCGGCAAGTACGCGAACAAGTTCGACCTGCGGTTACTGGCCGGGCTGGCGTTTCTGGCGATTGGCTTGAGCTGCTTCATGCGCGCCGGATTCACCAATGAGGTCGACTTCCAGCACATCGCGCTGGTGCAGTTGTTCATGGGCATTGGTGTGGCGCTGTTCTTTATGCCGACCTTGAGCATTCTGATGTCGGACCTGCCGCCGAGTCAGATTGCCGACGGTGCCGGTCTGGCGACTTTCCTGCGGACGTTGGGCGGTAGCTTTGCGGCGTCGCTGACCACCTGGATCTGGATTCGCCGGGCGGATCAGCATCATGCGTATATGAGTGAGAGCATCAGTACCTTTGAGCCGGCGACTCGCGAGACCTTGAATCATTTGGGTGGGGCGAGCCAATCGGCTTATGCGCAGATGGATCAGATTTTGACGAGCCAGGCGTACATGCTCTCCACCGTGGATTACTTCACGTTGTTGGGCTGGGGGTTTATGGGGTTGATTCTGATTGTGTGGCTGGCTAAGCCACCGTTTGCCGCGAAGGCAGGGCCTGCTGCTTCCGGGCACTGAGGTCAAAAGCCCCTCACCCTAACCCTCTCCCGGAGGGAGAGGGGACTGACCGTGGTGGATGTTCGAGGTACACCGACTTGCAATACCGAGCCGAACTCAGGTTTGAAAAGCATAGAGATCAGCTCCCTTTGCCCTTCGCCCCGTTGGGGAGAGGGGACTGTCTGACTTCAGTCGAACTCGGTTTTGAAAAGCACAGAGATCGGCTCCCTTTCCCCCTCGCCCCCCTGGGGGAGAGGGCTGGGGTGAGGGGGTGGCGATCTTCAGCCGTGCGGCAAAGCCAGCGGCGGGGCGAAGTCGAACGGCGCCAAGGCATACCCGCTCTCATCCACCTGCAACGTCCAACCCTGCCGATCCCAATCCCCCAGCACAATGCGCTTCGCCGCTTGCTCACCGAGCTGCAACTTGTGAATCGCCGGGCGGTGGGTGTGGCCGTGAATCAGGGTTTTCACGCCAAACGCCTGCATGATCCGCGGAATCTCTTCCGGCGTGACATCAACGATGTCATTGGCCTTCATCCGCGTCTGCGCCTTGCTCTCGCTGCGCAGTTTGCGCGCCAGCTTATGACGGCTGCTCAACGGCAGATTGCGCAGGATAAACAGCGTGATCGGGTTACGCAGATAACGCCGCAGCTTCATGTAGCCGACGTCGCGGGTGCAGAGGCTGTCGCCGTGCATCAACAGCACCGGCTCGCCGTAAAACTGCACGACACTCGGATCCTTCAACAACGTACAGCCGGCCTGCTTGCAGAAGGCCTTGCCGAGCATGAAGTCGCGATTGCCGTGCATCAGAAAAATCGCCGTGCCGCTGTCGCTGAGTTCGCGCAGGGCTTGGCAGATGGAACGCTGGAAGGGTGTCATGGCGTCGTCGCCAATCCACGCTTCGAAGAAGTCGCCGAGAATGTACAACGCACTCGCCGAGCGGGCGCGTCCAGCGAGCAAATCCAGAAACGCCCGGGTAATGTCCGGGCGCTCCTCTTCCAGATGCAAGTCTGAAATCAGCAATATCACGCTTCGATGATCTCGGCTTTCTCGATGATCACGTCGTCTGCTGGTACGTCCTGGTGGCCGGACTTGGAAGTGGTCGACACACCTTTGATCTTGTCGACAACGTCGGTGCCAGCGGTCACTTTACCGAATACTGCGTAGCCCCAGCCTTGCACGTTCTTGCCGCTGTGGTTGAGGAAAGTGTTGTCGGCAACGTTGATGAAGAACTGCGCGGACGCCGAATGCGGCTCCATGGTGCGGGCCATGGCAACGGTGTATTTCTCGTTGGAAAGACCGTTGTCAGCTTCGTTCTGGATGCTTGGACGCTTGTCTTTCTTTTCCTTCATGCCTGGCTCGAAACCGCCGCCCTGGATCATGAAGTTACCGATGACGCGGTGGAAAACGGTGTTTTCGTAGTGACCGGCGTTGACGTACTCGATGAAGTTGGCGACGGTGATCGGCGCCTTTTCAGCGTTCAGTTCGATGACGATGTCGCCATGATTGGTGGTCAATTTAACTTGAGTCATGATCGCTACTCTTTAGAGGAATTCGTGGTTTTGAGACATCGAGCCCCCAAACCGGTTCAGCCAGCGTGGGCCAAGGTGCGCAGTTTAGCGTGACAGGCGCGAATTTCGAGGCTGTTTTTCAATTCCCGGCGATAAAAAGCACACCTTTATAGGGCCTGCTCTGTCAGCCCCTTGACAGCATCGGCTATGATAGCGGCTTTGTTTTGTCTGGCCCCCTCTGCGGCCGCGCACATGTAAGTCAAGGATCCTATGAGCAAGCCCACTGTCGACCCTACCTCGAATGCCAAGTCCGGCCCTGCCGTGCCGGTCAATTTCCTGCGGCCGATCATCCAGGCAGACCTGGACTCGGGCAAGCACACCCAGATCGTCACCCGTTTCCCGCCTGAGCCCAACGGCTACCTGCACATCGGCCACGCCAAGTCGATCTGCGTGAACTTCGGCCTGGCCCAGGAGTTCGGCGGCGTCACGCACTTGCGTTTCGACGACACCAACCCGGCCAAGGAAGACCAGGAATACATCGACGCGATCGAAAGCGACGTCAAATGGCTGGGCTTCGAATGGTCCGGCGAAGTGCGCTACGCCTCGCAGTATTTCGACCAGTTGCACGACTGGGCCGTCGAGCTGATCAAGGCCGGTAAGGCCTACGTCGACGACCTGACCCCGGAGCAGGCCAAGGAATACCGTGGCAGCCTGACCGAGCCGGGCAAGAACAGCCCGTTCCGCGACCGTTCCATTGAAGAGAACCTTGACTGGTTTGCGCGCATGCGCGCCGGTGAGTTCGCCGATGGCGCCCGCGTGCTGCGTGCCAAAATCGACATGGCTTCGCCGAACATGAACCTGCGCGACCCGATCATGTATCGCATCCGCCACGCCCATCACCACCAGACCGGCGACAAGTGGTGCATCTACCCGAACTACGACTTCACCCACGGTCAGTCGGACGCCATCGAAGGCATCACCCACTCGATCTGCACCCTCGAGTTCGAAAGCCATCGTCCGCTGTACGAGTGGTTCCTCGACGCGTTGCCAGTGCCGGCGCACCCGCGTCAGTACGAGTTCAGCCGTCTGAACCTCAACTACACCATCACCAGCAAGCGCAAGCTCAAGCAACTGGTCGATGAAAAGCACGTCAATGGCTGGGACGATCCGCGCATGTCCACGCTGTCGGGCTTCCGCCGCCGTGGCTACACGCCGAAATCGATCCGCAACTTCTGCGAAATGATCGGCACCAACCGTTCCGACGGCGTGGTCGACTTCGGCATGCTCGAATTCAGCATCCGTGACGACCTCGACCACACCGCGCCGCGTGCCATGTGCGTGCTGCGTCCGCTGAAAGTCGTGATCACCAACTACCCGGAAGGCCAGGTCGAGAACCTCGAACTGCCGCGCCACCCGAAAGAAGACATGGGCCTGCGCGCACTGCCATTCGCTCGGGAAATCTACATCGACCGTGACGACTTCATGGAAGAGCCGCCAAAGGGCTACAAGCGCCTGGAGCCGGCCGGTGAAGTGCGTCTGCGCGGCAGCTACGTGATCCGTGCCGACGAAGCAATCAAGGACGCCGATGGCAACATCGTCGAACTGCGTTGCTCGTACGATCCGGAAACCCTCGGCAAGAACCCGGAAGGCCGCAAGGTCAAAGGCGTGATCCACTGGGTGCCGGCTGCCGCCAGCGTCGAGTGCGAAGTGCGTCTGTACGATCGTCTGTTCCGTTCGGCCAACCCTGAGAAGGCCGAAGACAGCGCGAGTTTCCTCGACAACATCAACCCTGATTCGCTGCAGGTACTCACCGGTTGTCGTGCTGAGCCATCGCTTGGCAATGCACAGCCGGAAGACCGTTTCCAGTTCGAGCGCGAAGGTTACTTCGTTGCGGATTTGAAGGACTCGAAACCAGGTCAGCCGGTATTCAACCGTACCGTGACCCTGCGTGATTCGTGGGGCCAGTGATTCAGCGTCAAGGGAAATAACGTGCTAACGATCTACAACACGCTCACCAAGAGCAAAGAAGTCTTCAAGCCGCTGGATGGCAACAAGGTGCGCATGTACGTCTGCGGGATGACCGTGTACGACTACTGCCACCTTGGCCACGGCCGCAGCATGGTCGCGTTCGACCTGGTGACCCGCTGGTTGCGGTTCAGCGGTTACGACCTGACCTACGTGCGCAACATCACCGACATCGACGACAAGATCATCAACCGCGCCAACGAGAACGGTGAATCGTTCGAAGCGTTGACCGAGCGCATGATCGCCGCGATGCATGAAGACGAAGCGCGCCTGAACATCAAGAAGCCGGACATGGAACCGCGCGCCACGGATCACATTCCGGGCATGCACGCGATGATCCAGACCTTGATCGACAAGGGTTACGCCTACGCCCCGGGCAACGGTGACGTGTACTACCGCGTCGCCAAGTTCATGGGCTACGGCAAACTGTCGCGCAAGAAAATCGAAGACCTGCGCATCGGCGCGCGCATCGAAGTCGACGAGTCGAAACAGGACCCGCTGGACTTCGTGCTGTGGAAAGCCGCCAAACCGGGCGAGCCGAGCTGGGAATCGCCATGGGGCGCCGGGCGTCCGGGCTGGCACATCGAGTGCTCGGTGATGTCCACCTGCTGCCTCGGCGAAACCTTCGACATTCATGGCGGCGGCAGCGACCTCGAGTTCCCGCACCACGAAAACGAAATCGCCCAGAGCGAAGCGGCCACCGGCAAGACCTACGCCAACGCGTGGATGCATTGCGGCATGATTCGTATCAATGGCGAGAAGATGTCCAAGTCCTTGAACAACTTCTTCACCATCCGCGACGTGCTGGAAAAGTACCACCCGGAAGTCGTGCGCTACCTGTTGGTGTCGAGCCACTACCGCAGCGCGATCAACTACTCGGAAGACAACCTCAAGGACGCCAAAGGCGCGCTGGAGCGTTTCTACCACGCGTTGAAAGGCCTGCCGAACGTCGCACCGGCTGGCGGCGAAGCCTTCGTCGAGCGTTTCACCACGGTGATGAACGACGACTTCGGCACGCCGGAAGCTTGCGCGGTGCTGTTCGAGATGGTGCGTGAGATCAACCGTCTGCGCGAGAGCGATCTCGATGCAGCGGCAGGTCTGGCGGCACGTCTGAAAGAGTTGGCTAGCGTGCTGGGTGTGTTGCAGCTGGAGGCGGATGACTTCCTGCAGGCGGGCGCTGAAGGGCGTGTCGATGCGGCTGAGGTTGATGCGCTGATTGCCGCGCGTCTGGCGGCACGTGCGGGTAAGGATTGGGCTGAGTCGGACCGTATTCGTGATCAGCTGACGGCGATGGGCGTTGTGTTGGAAGACGGTAAGGGTGGGACTACCTGGCGTCTGGCTGACTGATAGCTGTGTTTGGCTTCAAAACAAAACCCGCCTTGTGCGGGTTTTTGTTTGGACGCTGGAAAAGCCCCTCACCCTAGCCCTCTCCCAGAGGGAGAGGGGACTGAATGGGGGATGCTCAAAAGATACGCCGACTTGAAAGTTTTTCTCCGAATCCATAATCGACACAGTCTTTCAGGTCGATGCACAACGCCAGACACCTCACCCCAGCCCTCTCCCTCCGGGAGAGGGCTGGGGTGAGGGGAATGGCGTCAAAGAGATCCACCGACTTGTACCTGCTTCGAATCCATAATCGACTGTTTTTTTCAGGACGATGTACAACGCCAGACACCTCGGTCAGCTCCCTCTCCTTCTGGGAGAGGGCTGGGGTGAGGGGGGCGGTGTCAAAGAGATCCACCGACCTCAACGCTCCGTACTAAATCCATAATCGACTCGGTCTTTCAGGTCGATGCACAACGCCAGACACCTCGGTCAGCTCCCTCTCCCTCCGGGAGAGGGCTGGGGTGAGGGGAATGGTCTCAAGGAGATCCACCGACCTCAATGCTCCGTACTAAATCCATAATCGACTCGGTCTTTCAGGTCGATGTACAACACCAGACACCACGATCGGCTCCCTCTCCCTCTGGGAGAGGGCTGGGGTGAGGGTTGCTTTTGAAGTTCGCGTAGGTCTTGATGTCGGCAACGCGTTCAGCCGGATGCTGAGCGGTGACGATCATGTAAGGGAAACATCATGGCCAATCACTATCGCGAGCTGCTAACCACCCCCGGCGCCACCGGGCTAGTGCTCGCGAGTTCTATCGCCCGCTTGCCACAGGCAATGATCGGCATCGGCATCATCACCATGCTGGTGCAGCAAACCGGGGTTTACTGGCTGGCCGGCACCGTCGCCGGGACGTTCACCTTGGCCAATGCACTGCTCGGCCCGTACATCTCGAGACTGGTCGATCAACATGGCCAGAGCCGCGTGCTGCCCGTCGTCACGGCGTTCAGCATTGCCATGTTGCTGGCCCTGATCCTTGCGGTTTACATGCGCGCACCTGCCCCACTGCTATTTGTTCTGGCCGCACTGGCGGGGACGATGCCGAGCATGCCGTCGATGATCCGCGCACGATGGACGCAGTTGTTCCGGGGCAAGCCGCAACTGCACACGGCGTTCTCGCTGGACACGGTCCTCACCGAAATGGCCTACATCGTCGGCCCGCCACTGGCGATCGGTTTGAGCGTGAGTTTTTTCGCCGAAGCCGGGCCCCTTGTTGCGGTCGGGCTGTTGGCTGTCGGGGTCACGGCATTTCTCCTGCAGCGCCAGACTGAACCCAAGGTTGTCGTCGGCCACGCCAGCCATAGTGGCTCGACCTTGCTGATCCCCGGCGTGCGCACCATTGTCCTCGCGTTGTTGGCGATGGGGGTCATTGGCGGAGCAATCGATGTCGCCGTCGTGGCTTTCGCCAATGCGCAAGGCTGGCCAGCGTCGGCGACTTTCATCCTCGCCGCCTATGCGTTTGGCTCACTGGTCGCGGGACTGACATTCGGTGCGATGAGGGTTTCGCTGGCGATCGAAAAACAGTTTCTGATCGGGATATTGGTCACGGCGTTCACCGGCGTGTTGCCGATTTTTGCAGCTGACGTTTATGTTCTGTCAGCGACGCTGTTTATTGCCGGGATTTCGTTTGCGCCAACGATGGTCGTGGTCATGAAGCTGGGGACAATCATCATCCCGCCGTCGAGGATTACTGAAGGGCTGACGTGGATGACCACCGGTATCAGCATTGGCGTTGCGCTGGGCGGCATGCTGGCGGGGTTGGTGATTGATGCGTGGGGCGCGCGAGCGGGGTTTGGTGTGGCCATTGGCGCTGGGATAATGATGGTGGTTGTTGTACTGGTGGGGCTGCGCACATTGGAGGCGGCTTCGGTTGCGCATGTTGAGCCGGAATTTTCGCCCTCACCCTAGCCCTCTCCCCCAGGAGAGGGGACTGATTGGGGGATGTTCAGGAGATACACCGACCTGAACGTGCTGCTTTGAATCCATAATCGCCACGATGTTTCAGGTCGATGTCCAGCACCAGACACCTCGGTCGGCTCCCTCTCCCTCCAGGAGAGGGGACTGAATGGGGATGTTCACGAGATACACCGACCTGAACGTGCTGCTTTGAATCCATAATCGACTGGTTTTTTCAGGTCGGTGTAACCCGACAGACAGCTCGGTCGGCTCCCTCTCCTGGGGGAGAGGGCTGGGGTGAGGGGAACGGGATTCACTCAACCTTCAATCTGACGCAACCGCTTGTAAAGGGTGTTGCGGCTAACTCCAAGTCGTCGCGCCAAATGCGAAATATTCCCCCCGGAAGCCTTCAACTCCCGGTTCAACGCCTCCACATCATTCAAATCAACCGCCAACGGCGCCGCGCTCTCCACTGGCTCCATCTCCAGATCAACAAAAAAATCATCCGGCAAATGCTCCAGCCTCACCGGCTGTTCCTCAGCCATCGCCAACGCCACCTGCATCACGCTACTGACCTGACGCAAATTCCCCGGCCACGGATGACGACTGAACAGCTCCAGCACTTCCTGGCTCAACCCCGCCCATTGCGTCGGCTCACGATGCTGCTCCCACAGTCGTTTAAACAGCGCCTCCTTATCATTGCGCTCCCGCAGCGGCGGTAGCTCCAGCGTCAGCCCACCAATGCGGTAATACAAATCCTCCCTAAACCGTCCCAACTGCACTTGTTCGCGTAAAGATCGGTTGGTCGCCGAGATAATCCGCAAATCCACCGCAAACAACTCGCTGCTGCCCACCGGTTGCACGCAGCGCTCCTGCAACACCCGCAACAACCGCGCCTGCGTCGGCAACGGCATATCGCCAATTTCATCAAGGAACAGCGTGCCTTTATCCGCCTTGCGAATCAGCCCGATGCTGCCTTTCTGATTGGCGCCGGTGAACGCGCCTTTCTCGTAGCCGAATAACTCGGACTCGACCAGTTCGGCGGGGATCGCTGCGCAGTTAACGGCAATGAACGCCTGTTTGCTACGCGAGCTGGCCTGGTGCAGGGCTTTGACGAAGACTTCCTTGCCGACCCCGGTTTCGCCATGGATCAGCAGCGGAATGTCTTTCTCCAGCAAACGCTCAGCCTGCCGCACGGCTTTTTCCACGCGAGCGTCGCCGAAGTGCAGGGTGTTGAGACTGATGGCGGTGGACGCGGCAGTTTTGGCCTCAGCAGCAAAAACGCGCGGTTGAACCGACGCCTGTTTCGGCCGCTTCAACAAACACTGAAAACGGTTACGCCCGGAAGTCTGCAAGGCAAACGGCAACCCGTCCGGCTGATTGATCAACTCCAGCAGCGACACCTTGAACAGGCTCTCGACACTGACCCGCGACAAACGCACGCCGAGCAGATTGTCGGCGCGGCGATTGGCCGACAGCACTTGTCCGCTCTCATCAAAGATCAACAACCCGGCCCACTGACTGTCGAGGTTGTTCAACCCGGTGTTGAAGGTCAGTTGAAAATGCTGGCCATGAAATAGGTTGAGGATCAGCCGGTTCTCCACGGTCTGGCTCATCATCTTGACCATGCCCAAAGTGTGCGAGGGCGGCAGATAGCTGTCGCTGGACACATCAAGCACGGCAATGACCTTGCGCTCGGCGTCGAAAATCGGCGCGGCGGAACCGGTCATGAAACGGTTGGCTTTCAAAAAGTGTTCATCGTGTTCGATGTGCACCGCTTGTTCACACGCCAGCGCCGTGCCGATCGCGTTGGTGCCGCTGGTCCGCTCCACCCAACTCGCACCAGCCTGAAAGCCCCGCGCCAGATTCGGTTCGATAAAACGTTGCGTGCCCCACGAGGTCAGCACCTGGCCCTGATTGTCGGCGAGCATGATCAGACAGTTGGAATTGCTCAGGATGTTTTCGTAGTAGGGCAGGACTTCCTGGTGCGTGGTCTGCACCAGCGAATGATGGCTGTCGAGCAGCTGCGCAATGCCAGCGGCAGGCAGTTGATCGAAGGCTGGCGTGCTTTGGTGGTCGAGACCGAACGCGCGGCAACGTTGCCAGGACGTCTGGACGATCGCGTCGTGGGACAGCGGCGGGGCAGGTGCGGCCATGGCAGTCAGCCTCTGATGCAGCGATTTTTATTGTTGTTATGAACCCGAATCGTGAACAAAACACAGATCCCCATGTGGGAGCGAGCCTGCTCGCGAAAGCGGTCTATCAGACACAATTGCATCGACTGACACACCGCTTTCGCGAGCAGGCTCGCTCCCACAGGGGATCTCTATCGCCTTCAAGATCGGTGAAAAAGCGCTTATAGAGTGTTGTTCACTATTGTTCATTGTCAATCGTCCGGTTGTTCAAATGTGTTCAGCAATGAACGCCTGTTCCCCACGCTTTCAACGATTTTCACGCCAAATCAACCACTTGCCATTTCTGGCACGAAACTCGCTCCCGTGCACAGGTCGCTTGACTCCAATAATAAAAAGGCCGAGCCATGTCACTCACCCTGGAGCACGTCAGCCGTACCGTCGAGGGCCAGACCTGGATCGACGATGCGTGCCTGAAATTCGAACCCGGTTCGTTCAACGTTTTGCTCGGCCGTACGCTGTCCGGCAAAACCAGCCTCATGCGTTTAATGGCTGGTCTGGACAAACCTGACAGCGGCCGCATCCTGATGAACGGCGTCGACGTCACCCAACGCCCGGTGCGTCTGCGCAACGTGTCGATGGTCTATCAGCAGTTCATCAACTACCCGACCATGACCGTGTTCGAGAACATCGCCTCGCCCTTGCGTCAGGCCGGTGTCTCGAAAGAGATCATCCACAGCAAAGTGCAGGAAACCGCGAAGATGCTGCGCATCGAGAAGTTTCTGCAGCGCTATCCGCTGGAACTCTCTGGTGGCCAACAGCAACGCACGGCCATGGCCCGCGCACTGGTCAAGGATGCTGAGCTGATCCTCTTCGATGAGCCGCTGGTCAACCTCGATTACAAACTGCGCGAAGAGCTGCGCCAGGAAATGCGCGAGCTGTTCAAGGCGCGCCACACCATCGCCATTTACGCCACCACCGAGCCCAACGAAGCGCTGGCACTCGGCGGCACCACGACCATTCTTCACGAAGGCCGGGTGATCCAGAGCGGCCCGTCGACTTCGGTCTATCACCAGCCGCAAACCGTGCTCGCCGCCGAACTGTTCTCCGAGCCGCCGATCAACCTGATGCCCGGGCGCATTGCCGGTAACGAAGTCAGTTTCGCCAACTTCGTGCACTTTCCGTTAAACGTCGATCTGCGCCCGGTGGGCGAGGGCGAGTTTCGTTTTGGCGTGCGCCCCAGCCATATCTCGCTGGTCCCGAGCAACGATGACGATCTGGAATTGGCAGTGACCGTCGAAGTCGCCGAGATCAGCGGTTCGGAAACCTTCCTGCACGTGCGCAACGAGCATTTCCTGCTGGTGCTGCACCTGCCCGGCGTTCACGAATACGACGTCGATGCGCCGATCCGCATTTACATCCCGACCCACAAACTGTTCGTTTTCGATGCGCAGGGCCGTCTGGTGCAAGCACCGGGCCGGCGTGTCGCGAGGGTTGCCTGATGGCCGAAATCCGTTTGCAGCACCTCGCCCACAGCTACAGCAAAACCCCGAGCGGCGCCGAGGATTACGCGATTCGCGAGATGGATCACGTCTGGGAGCAGGGCGGCGCCTACGCCTTGCTCGGGCCGTCGGGTTGCGGCAAGTCGACCTTGCTCAACATCATTTCCGGTTTGCTCAGCCCTTCGCAGGGCCATGTGTTGTTCGACGGCAAAGCGGTCAACGACCTGACGCCGGAGAAGCGCAACATCGCCCAGGTTTTCCAGTTCCCGGTGGTCTACGACACCATGACTGTGTTCGATAACCTGGCTTTCCCCCTGCGCAATCAGGGTATGGCCGAGGCGAAAGTACACAGCAAGGTGCAGGAAATTGCCGAAGTTCTCGACCTGCAAAACCTCCTGAGCAAGAAGGCACGCAACCTCACCGCCGACGAAAAACAGAAAGTCTCGATGGGCCGTGGTCTGGTGCGCGACGACGTTTCCGCAATCCTGTTCGACGAGCCGCTGACGGTGATCGATCCGCACCTGAAGTGGAAGCTGCGACGCAAGCTCAAACAGATTCACGAGCAGTTCAACATCACCATGGTCTACGTCACCCACGATCAACTCGAGGCCTCGACCTTCGCCGACAAGATCGCGGTGATGTACGGCGGCCAGATCGTCCAGTTCGGCACGCCACGGGAATTGTTCGAGCGGCCGAGCCATACCTTTGTCGGCTATTTCATCGGCAGCCCCGGGATGAACCTGATCGATGTGCAGCCACAGCCCGGCGGTGTTGGTTTCGCCTCGACGCACCTGCCGTTGTCCGACGCCATGCAGCGACATATCGAACACGGTCAATGGAAAAATCTGAAGGTCGGCATCCGTCCGGAGTTTATTCATGTCTGGGACGAGCCGTTTGATGACGCGATGCAGGCCAGGGTCGTACACGTCGAAGACCTCGGCACCTACAAGATCATGACCCTCGACCTCGACGGCGCCCCGTTGAAAGTACGTCTGGCCGAAGACAAACCGGTGCCACAGGGCACCGCGTACATCAGTTTCCCGGCGCAGTGGCTGATGGTCTATGCCGATGAGTTTCTGCTCGAAGCCGACGACGAGGTGCAGCCATGAACAAGGTGCAGAACAACAAGGCCTGGTGGCTGGTGTTGCCGGTGTTCCTGCTGGTGGCGTTCAGTGCGGTGATCCCGATGATGACCGTGGTCAACTACTCGGTGCAGGACATCTTCGACCAGTCCAGCCGCTACTTCGTCGGCGCCGACTGGTACAAGCAAGTGCTGCTCGATCCACGTCTGCATGACTCGTTGCTGCGTCAGTTCATCTACTCGGCCTGCGTGTTGCTGATCGAAATTCCTTTGGGTATTGCCGTCGCGCTGACCATGCCGACCAAGGGTCGCTGGTCGTCGGTGGTGCTGATCATCCTGGCGATTCCGTTGCTGATCCCATGGAACGTAGTCGGCACCATTTGGCAGATCTTCGGCCGTGCCGACATTGGTCTGCTTGGTTCCAGCCTCAACGCCATGGGCATCAGTTACAACTATGCGGCCAACACCATGGACGCCTGGGTGACGGTGCTGGTGATGGACGTCTGGCACTGGACTTCATTGGTGGCGCTGCTGTGCTTCTCCGGTTTGCGCGCGATTCCCGACGTGTATTACCAGGCTGCGCGCATCGACCGCGCCTCGGCCTGGGCGGTGTTCAGGCACATTCAGTTGCCCAAGCTGAAGAGCGTGCTGCTGATCGCGGTGATGCTGCGCTTCATGGACAGTTTCATGATCTACACCGAGCCGTTCGTGCTCACCGGCGGCGGGCCGGGTAACGCCACGACCTTCTTGAGTCAGACGTTGACGCAGATGGCCGTAGGGCAATTCGACCTCGGTCCGGCAGCGGCGTTTTCGCTGGTGTACTTCCTGATCATCCTGTTGGTGTCCTGGCTGTTCTACACCGCCATGACGCACTCCGACGCCAACCGCTGAGGCCCGGCCATGAGCAAACGGCTTACCCCTATGAAAAAAGTTATTCCACTGCTGGTGTACATCCTGTTCCTGCTGGTGCCGATCTACTGGCTGCTGAACATGTCGTTCAAGAGCAACACCGAAATCCTCGGCGGCCTGACACTTTTCCCACAGGACTTCACGCTGGCGAACTACAAGGTGATCTTCACCGATCCGAGCTGGTACACCGGTTATCTGAACTCGCTGTATTACGTGAGTTTGAACACGGTGATCTCGCTGAGCGTGGCGCTGCCAGCGGCGTATGCGTTTTCGCGCTATCGCTTTCTCGGCGACAAGCACCTGTTCTTCTGGCTGCTGACCAACCGCATGGCGCCACCGGCGGTGTTCTTGCTGCCGTTCTTCCAGCTGTATTCGTCGATTGGCCTGTTCGATACGCACATCGCCGTGGCCTTGGCGCACTGCCTGTTCAACGTGCCATTAGCGGTGTGGATTCTCGAAGGTTTCATGTCTGGGGTGCCCAAGGAAATCGACGAAACCGCCTACATCGACGGCTACAGTTTCCCCAAGTTCTTCGTGAAGATTTTCATCCCGTTGATTGGCTCGGGCATCGGTGTCACGGCGTTTTTCTGCTTCATGTTTTCCTGGGTCGAACTGCTCCTCGCGCGTACGCTGACCTCGGTAAACGCCAAGCCAATCGCCGCCGTCATGACGCGCACGGTTTCCGCTTCGGGTATCGACTGGGGCGTGTTGGCAGCGGCGGGGGTGTTGACCATTCTGCCGGGCATGCTGGTGATCTGGTTTGTTCGCAACCACGTGGCCAAGGGCTTTGCCCTTGGTCGGGTCTGAGGAGCTGATGATGGAATGGATGAGCTGGACCACGCCTACCGCAGCATTCTTCATCGTCATCGGCCTGATTCTGGTCGGCATGACTACTTGGGAATTGCGTTCGCCGAGCATCCTGCGGCGAGGTTTTCTGCCGATTGCCACCACCCGTGGTGATCGTTTGTTTATCGGTCTTCTCGGCAGCGCCTACCTGCATTTGCTGGTGATCGGCGCCACCGACTGGAGCATCTGGGTGGCGTCCGCGTTGTCCCTGGTGTGGCTGTTGGCTGTGATGCGTTGGGGCTAGTCGAGTCGTTCGGCAACGCGGCTCCACAACTTAAACAGGAGGTCTCTATGTTCGACAAAAACAATAAGCTGCGACATAGCATTTCATTGGCAGCCATGCTGGCACTCAGCGGTTTGAGCGCCGCCGCGTGGGCCGATGCCTACGAGGACGCGGCGAAAAAATGGATCGGCAGTGAATTCAAACCGTCGACCCTGACGGCCGATCAGCAACTCGAAGAATTGAAGTGGTTCATCAAGGCGGCCGAGCCGTTTCGCGGCATGGACATCAAGGTCGTTTCCGAGACCCTGACCACCCACGAATACGAGTCGAAAGTGCTCGCCAAGGCGTTCAGCGAAATCACCGGGATCAAGCTCACCCACGACCTGCTGCAAGAAGGCGACGTGGTCGAGAAAATGCAGACGGTGATGCAGTCCGACAAGAATATCTATGACGGCTGGGTCAACGACTCGGACCTGATCGGTACGCACTTTCGCTACGGCAAGACCGAATCGATCACCGACCTGATGGCCAACGAAGGCAAGAACTTCACCTCGCCAACCCTCGACATCAAGGACTTCATCGGCATCTCGTTCACCACCGCGCCGGACGGCAAGATCTATCAACTGCCCGACCAGCAATTCGCCAACCTGTACTGGTTCCGCGCTGACTGGTTCGAACGTGCGGATCTGAAAGCCAAGTTCAAGGAAAAGTACGGCTACGAATTGGGCGTGCCGGTGAACTGGTCAGCCTATGAAGACATCGCCAAATTCTTCAGCGAAGACGTCAAGGAAATCGACGGCAAACGCGTTTACGGGCACATGGACTACGGCAAGAAAGACCCGTCGCTGGGCTGGCGCTTCACCGATGCCTGGTTCTCCATGGCCGGTGGCGGCGACAAGGGACTGCCCAACGGTTTGCCGGTGGACGAGTGGGGGATTCGTGTCGAGGACTGCCACCCGGTGGGTTCCAGCGTGACTCGCGGCGGCGATACCAACGGCCCGGCGGCGGTGTTCGCCACCACCAAATATGTCGACTGGCTGAAGAAGTACGCGCCACCGGAAGCGGCGGGCATGACCTTCTCCGAGTCCGGCCCGGTGCCGTCGCAGGGCAACATTGCGCAGCAGATCTTCTGGTACACCGCGTTCACCGCCGACATGACCAAACCGGGCCTGCCAGTGGTCAACGCCGACGGCACGCCGAAATGGCGCATGGCGCCATCGCCACGCGGGCCGTATTGGGAGGAGGGCATGAAGCTCGGTTATCAGGACGTGGGTTCGTGGACGTTCATGAAATCCACGCCTGAGAAGCAGAAGCTGGCAGCGTGGCTGTACGCGCAGTTCGTCACCTCGAAAACCGTGTCGCTGAAGAAAACCATCGTCGGCCTGACGCCGATTCGCGAGTCGGACATCAACTCGCAAGCGATGACCGACCTGGCGCCGAAGCTCGGTGGTCTGGTCGAGTTCTACCGCAGCCCGGCCCGCGTGCAATGGACCCCGACCGGGACCAATGTGCCGGACTACCCGCGTCTGGCGCAACTGTGGTGGAGCCACATCGCCGAAGCGGCCAGCGGCGAGAAGACCCCGCAACAGGCGCTCGATGGTTTGGCCAAGGACCAGGACGCGATCATGACGCGTCTGGAACGCTCCAAGGCCCAAGCTGTTTGTGCACCGAAGATGAATCCGGAGCGCGACGCGCAATACTGGTTTGATCAGCCGGGCGCACCGAAGCCGAAACTGGCGAACGAGAAGCCGAAAGGCGAGACCGTGAGCTATAACGAACTGCTGAAATCCTGGGCGGATGCGCGTAAGTAAAAGCTGAAATGTGAAACGCGAACGGCACCGGAAGGTGCCGTTTTTTTTTGCTGCCTGATCTACCGTATTCGCGAGCAGGCTCGCTCCCACAGAGGTTTGCGGCGTACACCGCATCTGTGAACGACACACAAACCTGTAGGAGTGAGCCTGCTCGCGATAGCGGTGTGTCAGACGAAAAAGATACCGACTGACCGGCCGCCATCGCTTGCAGGCAAGCTCCCACAGGTTTTGGCGGTGTCCACACATTTTGTGGATGACTACTGCCCCTGTGGGAGCGAGCCTGCTCGCGATGGCGGTTTGTCAAATAACAAACATGTGACTGACCCGCCGCCATCGCTTGCAGGCAAGCTCCCACAGGTTTTGGCGGCGTCCACATATTTTGTGAATGACTACTGTCTCTGTGGGAGCGAGCCTGCTCGCGAAGGCTGAGTATCAGGCAGTGCAGATGTTGCAGGACCCAACGCGATCGCGAGCAGGCGAAGGCCTACAGGTTTCAGTGTTGTTCACAAAACCTGAGTACCCCGAAAATCACTGTGGGAGCTTGCCTGCAAGCGAAGGGGCCATTGGCGGCACCGCAGGAAACCCAAGCCGGAACACGGTCATCGCCCCCGGCAAGCTCTTAACCTCCGCCACACCCTGATGCAGGCTCATGATCGAGCGCACGATCGCCAGCCCCAACCCCGTGCTGCCCTGTGAGCGTGAGCGGCTGCTGTCGACGCGGTAGAAGCGGTCGAACAGATGTGGCAAATGCTGCGCTTCAATCCCGGCGCCGGGGTTACTGACCAGCAGGGAAGCCTGCGTCGCACTCTGTTCAATCAGCAGCGTCACGGTTTTCCCGTTCGGGCAGTGGCGCAGTGCGTTGGACAGCAAATTCGAAATCGCCCGCTGAATCATCAACCGGTCGCCCAGCACCGAGGCACTGCCAAGCACATTCAAATGAATATCCTTGTCCTGCGCCGACAACGAAAACATCTCCGCGACCTTCGCCACTTCAACCTCCAGCGCCACCGCTTCAAACGGCGCCAGCGCTGACGGATGACTCACCTGCGCGAGAAACAACATGTCCGAGACAATCCGCGCCACGCGCTCCAGTTCTTCGGTGCACGACACCAGCACATCCTTGTATTCCTCCACCGAGCGCTCGCGCGACAGCGTGACCTGCGCCTTGCCCATCAGATTGTTGATCGGTGTGCGCAGTTCATGCGCCAGATCATCGGAAAACTGCGACAACTGCTGCACCCCGGCATCCAGCCGATGCAGCATGAAGTTGATGCCTTGCGCCAGTTCGCTCAATTCCTGCGGCATGTTCACCACCGACAGCCGATGCTCCAGATCCTGGGTCGAGACCATCGCCGCCACTTTGCGAAACTCGCGCAGCGGCGCCAACCCACGCTGCACCGCGCCCCAGGCCGTCAGGCCGATGAATACCAGCAGCAACGGCAAGGCAATCAGCGTCGAGCGCAGGTAGGCGCTGAGCAAAGCCTGATCGTGGGCGTTGTCCATCGACAGCAGCACCGGCACACTCGAGCCGTCCTTCAGGCGAATCAGCTTGGAAACCGTGAGGAATTTCGCCCCTTCAGCATCGATGCTGTCGGAGTAAGTCAGCTGCTCAGTGGTCGCCCGCACCGCTTTCAATTCCACCCGTGGATCGCTCAAGCCACTGCCGGATTTGAGCAGCGGCGAGCGCAGGTTCAAGCGGTCATAAATCGTCAGCGTCAGGTTGTCATGCCCCATCACCTGATCGAGCAGAATATGCGGCTTGCCACTGATTTCATTGGCATCGATGTACAGCGACAGGCTGTGCTCCACCTGCGCCATCTTCTTTTCCAGGCTGTCCCGAGATAGCGCGTTCAGTTCATGGGTCAGAGCGAAATAGGCGAGGATCGCCAGAAACACCACCAGCAGCGCGCCGAGAATACTCACCGTCAAACCGAGGCGCATCGACAGGCTGGAGGGCTTCATTCCCGCGCCTCCAGCACATAGCCGACACCGCGCAGGGTGTGAATCAGTTTGCTGTCGAACGGGTCGTCGATCTTCGCCCGCAAACGGCGGATCGACACTTCGACCACGTTGGTGTCGCAATCGAAATTCATGTCCCACACCAGCGAGATAATTTGTGTGCGCGTCAGCACTTCGCCGGACTGGCGCATCAGCAGGTGCAGCAGGGCGAATTCCTTGGTGGTCAGGTCGATTCGCTGTTGCCCGCGAAACGCGCGATGGCGGCCCGGATCGAGTTCCAGATCGGCCACTTTCAACACCTGCGGCACCGGGATGTTTTCGCTACGGCGCATCAATGTGCGCACCCGCGCCAGCAGTTCGGGAAACTCGAACGGCTTGACCAGATAATCATCGGCGCCCAGATCAAGGCCACGAATCTTGTCGGCCAGACGCCCGCGCGCGGTGAGCATCATCACCCGCGTCGAATGGGTGCGACGCAACTGTTCCAGCACACCCCAGCCGTCGAGTTCCGGCAGGTTCACGTCGAGAATGATCAGGTCATAGGCCTGCTGTTGCGCCAGATGCAAACCATCGGCGCCAGTGGCGGCGTGGTCAACGACATAACCACTTTCGGTCAAACCCTGATGCAAGTATTCGGCAGCTTTAAGCTCGTCCTCGACGACAAGGATTCGCATGATCTATCACCACTTTTATTTAATGGATATTTAATTAAGGTGGCCGGGAAAGTTATTGTTTTTGTAGGGGCTTCCGGATGGCGTTGTCTGTCTTGCAAGTAATGTCCTACAGGGATTTCTCACTGCGCAGGCGTGCACGGTAAAGGCTGAAGTGGCTACAGAGTCAACGCGTGAAGGCTTTAAATCGGCCACTCGCGACAGTCTGTCGCAGCAGAAAAGCCAAAATCTGCGTGGCTTTGATTCCGGCAAGTGCTGTTCAGCGGATAACTACGGTGTATTTGTTTCGGTGTATTACGGCAATGCCCTTTGCACTTCGCATCCTAGAGCAAAACAACTTCTGCAAACCGTGGATAACGGATTTGTAATGTTTCAGTCACCTTGTCGATAAGTTCAAAACCCTACCGTGGCGGCATCAAAGATTCTTCAATAAAGGAAGTCTTCCATTGCCCGGTTTAATTGAACGGACGGCGCGATCACGCCTGCAAAAAGCCGTCAGCGGCATGCTCTTGTTGGCCAGTGCGAGCCTGGCCAGTGCCTCGCCCCTGACCCTCGATCAAGCCCTGCAAAGTGCCTTTGCCGGCAACCCGGAACTGGCCGCTGCGCAATGGGAAATCGGCATCGCCGAAGGTGACCGCCAACAGGCCGGCCTGATCCCCAACCCCGAAGTGTCGTGGGAAGCCGAAGACACTCGCCGCGAGTCGCGCACGACCACGGTAATGCTCAGTCAGCCAATCGAACTGGGCGGCAAACGCGGCGCACGGATCGACGTCGCCAGTCGCGCGCAGGATGCTGCCGGCATCGAACTGGAGCGCAAACGCAATGCATTGCGTGCCGATGTCATTCAGGCGTTCAACAGCGCGCAAACCGCGCAGCAACGTCTGCAGCTGTCACGACAGTCGCTGCAACTGGCCGAGCACGGTGTACGCGTGGCGCAAGGACGGATCGAGGCGGGTAAATCGTCGCCGGTCGAAGGCACGCGGGCGCAAGTGCAGCTCTCGGAAGTGCGCCTGGAACTGAGCCGCGCCGAACGCGACCAGGCCACCGCATACCAACAATTGGTGCAAGTCATGGGCGCGCCGTTGCCGACGTCGACCAAGGTGCAGGCACCCACGCAAAGCATGCCGGCCGTTCCTCCACCGACACGATTGCTCGAGCGTCTGAACGAGACTGCCGAACTGCGTCTGGCCAAGTTGCAGATCGATCAGCGCGAAGCGTCATTGGGCCTGGAAAAGTCCCAGCGCATCCCCGACCTCACCGTGAGCATCGGCAGTCAGTACAGCGAAACCGCGAGCGCGAGCGGGTCAACGTGGTCGGCCTGTCGATGCCGATTCCACTGTTCAACCGCAATCAGGGCAACGTGCTCGCCGCAGCGCGCCGAACTGATCAGGCGCGGGATCTGCGCAACGCCACCGAGCTGCGATTGCGCACGGAAATCCAGACCAGTCTCGAGCAATGGCAGACCGCCAACGGCGAAGTCACCGCGTTCAACCAGACCATCCTGCCCGCCGCGCAAAGTGCGGTCGACAGCGCAACCCGCGGTTTCGAAATGGGCAAGTTCGGCTTCCTCGATGTACTCGATGCGCAACGCACGTTGATCAGCGCCCGTAGCCAGTACATCCAGGCCGTCAGCGAGGCCACCGACGCCCGCGTACGCATCGAACGGATCTTTGGCGACCTCAACGTCAGCCGTTGAATTTCATTTTTCAGACAACTGCGCGATGGCATGGCGCAGAGGAGTTTCCATGGACAAAAAACTGATGGTTGTCGCGGTGGCGACGTTGGCGTTGGGGATTGGCATAGGCTCGCAGTGGTCAGCCAACTCAAGCATCGACGCCCACGCCGATGAGGCTGCTGAACACGCCGATCACGCCGAAGAAGGCGCCGCTGCCGAAGGCGAACATGGCGAAGAAGGACACATTGAATTGAGCGCCGAACAGATCACCGCTGCCGGTATTCAACTCGCCGAAGCAAAGGCGCAGAACCTCAGCCTCGGCCTGCCGTTCCCCGGCGAAGTGCGCTTCGACGAAGACCGCACCGCCCACGTCGTACCGCGCGTGCCAGGTGTGGTCGAGGCGGTGGCGGTCAACCTCGGGCAAACGGTGAAGAAGGGCCAGTTACTGGCGGTGATCGCCAGTCAGCAGATCTCCGATCAACGCAGCGAGCAGGCCGCCGCGCAGCGTCGCTTGACGTTGGCGCGCACCACTTATGAACGCGAGAAAAAACTCTGGCAGGACAAGATCTCCGCCGAGCAGGATTTCCTCCAGGCGCGCCAGGCGTTGCAAGAGGCGGAAATCGCCGTGAGCAATGCGCGGCAAAAGATCAGCGTGCTCAGCGGCAGCGTGGTCGCCACTGGCGGCAATCGCTACGAGTTGCGCGCACCGTTCGACGGCGTGGTGGTGGAAAAACACCTGACGCCGGGCGAGGTGGTCGATGAAAGCACAGCGGCGTTCACCCTCTCGGATCTGTCGCGAGTGTGGGTGACGTTCGGCGTGTCACCGAAGGATCTGAACAAGGTGCAAGTGGGCAAAGCGGTCACCGTCAGCGCCCCGGAATTGAACGCGGAAGTCACCGGTAGCGTGGCTTACGTTGGCAGTTTGCTCGGCGAACAGACCCGCACGGCAACCGTACGCGTCACCCTGGAAAACCCACAAGGTTCATGGCGCCCCGGTCTGTTCGTCACTGCGCTGGTGGCGACCGACAGTCGCGAAGCGAAGGTTGCCGTACCGGAAACCGCGATCCAGACCGTCGAGGACAAACCTACGGTGTTCGTGCGTACCGACGATGGCTTCGAAGCGCGCGCGGTTGAACTGGGCAGCCGCGCCGCCGGCCATGTGGAAATCACTCAAGGGCTGGAACCGGGCGCGCAAGTCGCCAGCGCCGGCAGCTTCGTCCTCAAGTCGGAGCTGGGCAAAGCCTCAGCCGAGCACAGTCATTAATTCTGGAAGGTCCTCATGTTCGAACGCCTGATCCAGTTTGCCATCGAGCAACGCATCATCGTGCTGCTCGCCGTTCTGCTTATGGCCGGCCTCGGCATTGCCAGTTATCAAAAGCTGCCGATCGACGCCGTGCCCGACATCACCAACGTCCAGGTGCAGATCAACACCGGCGCCGCCGGGTTCTCGCCGCTGGAAACCGAGCAACGCATCACTTTCCCGATTGAAACCGCGATGGCCGGTTTGCCGGCACTGGAGCAGACCCGTTCGCTGTCGCGCTCGGGGCTGTCGCAGGTCACGGTGATCTTCAAGGACGGCACTGACCTGTTCTTCGCCCGCCAATTGGTCAACGAACGTTTGCAGATCGCCAAGGAGCAATTGCCCGAAGGCGCGGAAGCGTTGATGGGGCCGATTTCCACCGGTCTCGGTGAGATCTTTTTGTGGACAGTCGAGGCGAAGGAGGGCGCGCTGAAGGACGACGGCACGCCGTACACGCCGACTGATCTGCGGGTGATTCAGGACTGGATCATCAAGCCGCAATTGCGCAACGTGCCCGGCGTCGCCGAGATCAACACCATCGGTGGTTTCGCCAAGGAATATCAGATCGCGCCGGACCCGAAACGCCTGGCCGCGTACAAGCTGACGCTCACCGATCTGGTCACCGCGCTGGAGCGCAACAACGCCAACGTCGGCGCCGGCTACATCGAGCGCAGCGGCGAACAATTGCTGATCCGCGCGCCGGGGCAAGTGGCGAGCACCGAGGACATCGCCAACATCGTCATGGCCAATGTCGACGGCACGCCGATCCGCGTGAAGAACGTCGCGACAGTGGAAATCGGCCGTGAATTGCGCAGCGGCGCGGCCACGGAAAACGGGCGGGAAGTGGTGCTCGGCACCGTGTTCATGTTGATCGGCGAGAACAGCCGTACGGTGTCGCAAGCAGTCGCGAGCAAGCTTGAACAGATCAATAAATCCCTGCCTGTCGGGGTGATCGCCGTGCCGGTTTACGACCGTACGCACCTGGTCGACAAAGCCATTGCCACGGTGAAAAAGAACCTGATCGAAGGCGCGATTCTGGTCATCGCGATTCTGTTCCTGTTCCTCGGCAATATCCGCGCGGCGCTGATTACCGCGATGGTGATTCCGCTGTCGATGCTGTTCACCTTCACCGGGATGTTCAGCAACAAGGTCAGTGCCAACCTGATGAGCCTCGGCGCGCTGGACTTCGGCATCATCGTCGACGGCGCAGTGGTGATCGTTGAAAACACCCTGCGTCGACTGGCCCATGCGCAGCAGCATCACGGACGATTGTTGACCCGTGCCGAGCGTTTCAAGGAAGTCTTTGCCGCAGCGAAAGAGGCGCGACGACCGCTGATTTTCGGCCAGTTGATCATCATGGTCGTGTACCTACCGATCTTCGCCCTGAGCGGCGTAGAAGGGAAAATGTTCCACCCGATGGCGTTCACTGTGGTCATCGCTTTGCTTGGCGCGATGTTGCTTTCCGTGACCTTCGTGCCGGCGGCGATTGCGCTGTTCGTGACCGGCAAGGTCAAGGAAGAAGAGGGCGCAGTGATGCGTGGCGCCCGTCGTGTTTATGCGCCGGCGCTCGCGTGGGTGATGTCCCATCGCGCAATCGCTGTGGGTGTGGCGTTGGGCGTGATCGTGCTCAGCGGTGTGCTCACCAGTCGTATGGGCAGCGAATTTGTGCCGAGCCTCAGTGAGGGCGATTTTGCCCTGCAAGCGTTGCGTGTACCGGGCACCAGCCTGACGCAATCGGTGGATATGCAGCAGAGGTTGGAGACCTTGATTTTGGCGAAAGTGCCGGAAGTCGAGCGCGTGTTTGCCCGCACTGGCACCGCCGAAATCGCCTCGGATCCGATGCCGCCGAACATCTCCGACAGCTACGTGATGCTCAAGCCGAAAGAGCAGTGGCCGGACCCGGGCAAGTCCCGTGAAACCTTGATGGCGGAACTGCAAGCGGCCGCCGCGACGCTGCCGGGCAGCAACTATGAACTTTCGCAGCCGATCCAGTTGCGCTTCAACGAATTGATCTCTGGTGTGCGTAGCGATGTGGCAGTGAAGGTGTTTGGCGATGACATGGATGTGCTCAATGCCACAGCGGCGAAGATTGCCGCCGCGATGCAGAAGGTTAACGGCGCCTCGGAAGTGAAGGTCGAACAAACCACCGGATTGCCGGTACTGACCATCAACATTGATCGCGACAAGGCTGCGCGTTACGGGCTGAACGTCGGTGATGTGCAGGACACCATCGCGGTCGCGGTGGGCGGGCGGCAGGCCGGAACGTTGTATGAGGGCGACCGGCGTTTCGACATGGTGGTGCGTTTGTCCGATGCCATGCGCAAGGACATCGATGGGCTGTCGGCGTTGCTGATTCCGGTGCCTGCGGTGAATGGTTCGGCGAATCAGATCGGTTTCATTGCGCTGCAAGAAGTCGCCAGTCTGGATCTGGTGCTCGGGCCGAATCAGGTCAGCCGCGAGAACGGCAAGCGTCTGGTGATCGTCAGCGCCAACGTGCGTGGGCGTGATATCGGTTCATTTGTCAGCGAGGCCGGTGAGGTGATCGAGCGTGATGTGCAAGTGCCGGCCGGTTACTGGACCAGTTGGGGCGGGCAGTTCGAGCAACTGCAATCGGCGGCCAAGCGCTTGCAGATTGTCGTGCCGGTGGCGTTGCTGCTGGTGTTCGGGTTGTTGTTCATGATGTTCAACAACCTGAAGGACGGCTTGCTGGTGTTTACCGGGATTCCGTTTGCCTTGACCGGTGGGGTCATGGCGCTGTGGCTGCGCGATATTCCGCTGTCGATTTCGGCGGGTGTCGGGTTTATCGCGTTGTCCGGGGTGGCGGTGTTGAACGGCTTGGTGATGATTGCGTTTATTCGTAATTTGCGTGAGGAGGGGCGGTCGCTGTCCGATGCGATCAACGAAGGCGCTCTGACGCGTTTGCGGCCGGTGTTGATGACGGCGTTGGTGGCGTCGCTGGGCTTTATTCCGATGGCTCTGGCTACCGGCACCGGCGCTGAAGTGCAACGCCCACTGGCAACCGTGGTGATCGGCGGAATCCTGTCCTCCACGATCCTCACGCTGCTGATCTTGCCGGCGCTCTACCAACTCGCCCATCGCCGGGATGAGGACGCCGTTCCAACCAAATAGGTAATCCCCTCTGTAGGAGTGAGCCTGCTCGCGATAGCGGTCTATCAGTCAGATCTACATTGACTGACCCACCGCTATCGCGAGCAGGCTCACTCCTACAGGTTTTGTGTTCGACTTCAGAAGTGTGTCCGGGAGATAACGGATATGTAATTTCCCCGCCACCGTGACGATAGGTTCGGATTGTTACCTTGATCCCGTCAGTTACTTAAACGAGGAATCAAAGATGAAAATCGTACAGATGGGTGCTTTTGTTGTGGCGTTGGCGATCTCTTCCGTGGCCCTGGCCGAAGGCGGCGGTGACCGTACTTTCGAACGGATGATGAACAACAACGACCGTTCCATGGAGCTGTTCGTCGCCAAGGAAAAAGCCGCCGGCAACCCGGTTGTCGTCACTGACAAGAAAGACGACAAAACCCGCGATCTGTAAGCCTGCTGCACCTGAACAAGCCCGTTATCGCGCATCGATGCCGGGCTTTTTTTACGCCCGGACGGGAAGGAAATGGATATGAATATGAAATTACTCAAGTTGATCGCTTTCGCCGCTGTCATGGCGATGTCGGTGAATGTGCTGGCTGAAGGTGGCGGTGACCGCACTTTCGAACGTGCGCTCAGCGCCAACGCCAAAGCCATGGAACAGTACGCCGCCAACCAGGGCAAAGCGCCGCCAGCGGTGAAGGATTACGAATACGGAATGGAGCTGGACGTGGTCAAAGTGGTGAGCGTGGTGAAGCCGCAGCCTGCGTGCAAAGTGGTGCCAACGGCCATGACTTATGAGGATTCCAAGGGGCAGCTCAACACCATCAAGTACAACGTGATGGGCGTGTGTCGAAACGGCGGGAGCTGAATCTGTAACGTCTAATCGCGGTCCCCTGTAGGAGCTGCCGAAGGCTGCGATCTTTTGATCTTGATCTTGAAAATCAAAAGATCGCAGCCTTCGGCAGCTCCTACACGTTCTGTATTTCAATTCGTGATGTTTAAGTGTTGTGTGGGAAGTGCGGAACCTTCCCACAATGTTTTCAGGTTGTCCGTCGGACGTCCGCTCTCTAGCCTGTGTGGGTCGCTGCCAATTCAGCGATCGGGATTGGAACCCCGCGGCTCAACTGAAGCAAAACGCACTGTTCATGACGTATGCTTGCGCACTTTCATGTGTGCACTCCGTTATGGCGGCTGTGCGCGGGAGACTTCGAGTCTGTCGGGTTTGCTCAGTTGCCCGGGTTCCAACCTGCGTACAGCTGCCACCCTTTCGCGTGGAACCGAAAGGGCCAGCTCCACCTTCAAGCTGAGTAAAACATTATGAAAAAGCCAACCCCGAATCCCCCCGAAACAGACGTCATCCCGGACGCCAACTCAACATCCCCCTACGCCTCCGTCGAAACTAAAAAACTTCACGAAGCCGCCGACCGCGCCCTCGATTTCTACCTCAAACCCTCAGTCGCCATCATGTCCGCACCGTACATCCCCAACCAGATGTTCCTGGTCAATCCCAAAGCCGATACCGAATCATTACTGGCCAACGCCAGCGAATCCCTGGCTTCGGCCACGGTGATGCTCGGCGACTTCGCCGCACTGCTGAACGGCACCCATCGCAAGACGCTACTCGGTATTGCACAGGTCGTCATGCTCGGCGAACTGGCGGTGAACAAAGCGCTGGATAACGTGGAGGTCAGGACGTAGGCAAAGGTCCTTTGGCGAGGATCTCTTTCTCGCCAGACTAAATAAAATGACCGTGTATCTTAAAGCTATACGCGTATATGCATTAGCTACACGGTCGGTATAGAATCGACTCCGAAGCTGCTCACATGGCTTCGCACCTCAAACGTTAGATCTCACGTTAAGAGCATGGCCTAAACCTCTCCGGGCCACTCAAGGAGTCAGAAAATGAAAAGTAAACAAAAGCTGATGTGCTAACGCCATAAGGAGGCTCCAGTTCCAACATCACCTACCCAGATGGGAAACAGAACAAATGTCCACAACTGAAAGCGTTGAAAAATCCAAACCCGTTCCAATCAACATGAGAGCGGACGAAAAGAAACGTAATCTGATCGATTTGGCAGCCGCCATGTCTGGTCGTGATCGCACAAGTTTTATCCTGGAAGCTGCCTGCCAAAAAGCTGAAGAGGTGATTCTGGATAAACGACTGTTCCTTCTCGACGACAGCGCATTTGACGCATTCGAACAGGCTATTGAAGCCAATCCGGCTCGAGGTAACGAATGCCTGCACCAACTGCTCGCACGTCCAAAACGTTGGAGTTGACCGCCCCCGAGAAGCTCAACGACCTACACGAGCTCAATGCTTTCGATTCTGGTGAGGTGACCATTGACCATTACCTGCAGAGGAAGGCGCGAAAAGCCCAATCCACCAAGCAGGCTGTTGTGTACGTCAGTTGCCTCAAAGGCACGTCGAATGTGATGGCCTATTACACGCTCTCCAGCGGATCAGTCGCCCGTGCCAGCGTCATGCCGAAAAGCAGTCAACGCAATTCGCCCAGTGTCCATCCGGTAACTCTATTGGGGCGTATGGGGGTAACGCGCGAAGCTCAGGGCCAAGGTTTCGCTGTCGATTTACTGCAAGATGCGATTGAAAGAGCCCTCAACGCGTCTCAGTCGATCGGATCCAGCGCAATAATTGTTCATCCCTTGAATGATCGGCTGTCGAGCTTTTATATCAAGTACGCGGGATTCATTCCGTGCCCCGACATTTCCCCTATAACCCTGATGCTGCCTTTACGCTAAAGCTTGGCTTTCAGCTACCCGCTAGGTTGTCTCGATAGCGGGTTGATTATGTCGCGACCGCAGCGCAAAAAAGCGCCCGAAGGACGCCAAAAGATTCACCTCTTACCAAAGGAGCAAGGAGCTTCTAAAGGTGAATTTGCATCAACCGCGCAATCAGAGAATCGCCAGCGGATACTCGACAATCACCCGCACTTCATCCAGATCCGACTCGAACGCCGTGGCGCGAGTTGTGGCCTGGCGCAAGCGCAGCGACAGGTCTTTCATCGAACCGCTTTGCACCACGTATTTGACTTCGATATCGCGCTCCCAACGTTTCTGATCGGTCAGCGGATTACCCTCGGCATCGCGGCGTATGTACACGGCGTTGGCGTTCGAATAATCGGCGTCGGTGCCGCGTGCGTAACGGGTCATGAATGACAGACCGGGCACGCCATAGGTCGTCATGTCGAGGTCATACCGCACCATCCACGAACGTTCTTTCGGCGAGTTGAAGTCGCTGTACTGGATCGAGTTGTCGAGGAATATCGAGTCGGACTGGCGCAGGTAATCGAAGTCGTCATTACCGTTGTTGCGCTGGCGGGAGAGGGCGACGGAGTGGGCACCAAGCTTGACGCCAACGCGGCCGCTCCAGATGTTGTTGTCGAATTCGCCGAGCAGTTGTTTTCCCTCGTCGACGGCTTTGTAATAGTTCAGGCCACCGAACAGTGATAGGTCGTCCGACAGCGGATACGTCCATGCGGTACCAGCGTAGTACTGGTTCCAGGCATCCTTGAGCCGACTGGAGTACAGGCTGAAACTGAGATTCTTGTTCAGCGCATAATCGCCACCGCCATAAGCGATCCACGGCGAATTGACTGGACCTGCGTAGAACGTGGCGAAGTTCTCGCGCATGTCGCTGGACACCGGTTGGCTCATCGCATGCAATCGACCGCCCTGCACCGACAGACCTTCGATGCTGGTGTTGCTCGCCGTCACCCCGCGAAAACTTTCCGGCAGCAAGCGCGAGTCACCGGCCGCGACCATCGGGTTGACCGGGAACACATCACCGACCTTGATCACCGTATCGAACGCCCGGATTTTCGCGGCACCGCCCACCTTGGTGTATTCGTCCCGCGCCTCGCCGTCACTGTTGACCGGCAACACATCAAACGAACTGCGCCCGCCATTACGGCCGTCACCGGTGTCGAGCTTCAGCCCGATCATCGCAAACGCATCAACCCCGACGCCGACGGTGCCTTGAGTAAAACCGGATTCGAACCTGCTTATCACCGCGTGCGCCCAGGCTTCGGAATAACCGTTGCCGGTCGGGTTGGACTGGCCGTTGCGATGATCACGATTGAAGTAGAAGTTGCGGTTGAGCACTGTCAGGCTGCTGCCTTCGACAAAGCCTTCAGGCTTGTCTTCAGCAAACACCGTGGACGGCCCGGCGCCGACCACCACCGCTAAAGCAGCCATCGATATTTTTGTAGGGTTAACCATCAAACACTCCTTGGGTTCGGCAGGACGGGAACGTATTGTTCGACGGGGCAGGGCCCGCCGGCATGGTCGCCGGGTGACATCGTTGCAAGCTGCGGATAACGCCAAGGTGATGAGGGAATTACAATTTCGTCATGTGGTTGTATGGATTGAGTGAGCGCCACGCAAACCTGTGGGAGCGAGCTTGCTCCGGGCGGCGTTCCGACGAAAGCGGAGTGCCAGGCTCTGAAGAGGGTTGATGTGCCGACGCCTTCGTCGGAACGCCGCCCGGAGCAGGCTCGCTCCCACAGTAATCCGGATGATTCTGATAGATCGCATGTGAGCGGATGTGGCTTTTATCTTTCGAAGGTATCCAGCAAGCCATGTGATACAGATGCATCAATTTCGGCGGGAAGTATGAGTTTGCCTTTCATGGCGCCGATCCGTGTTACCCGGTTCTTCTTCAAGGTGATTTTGCCTTGGCGTTCTTCGGCTAACGCATCAAGGCCATTCATCAATTCTGAATAAATATCCCGCTTCATGGTTCGTGGATCTCCACTTGATATATGATCCCCGAATTTAACGAAAAATGTCTTCTACGGAATGTCAGCCATTGCTCAGGGGTTTGCAGGCAAATTCCTAAAAAGGGGAGGGCGTTGAGATCAAAAGACCTCAGTCTTCGGCATCTCCTAAAGGCTGTGATCTTTTGACGGTAACTCTACAAAACGAAACTGGCACTCGAAGGTGCCGTTTTGCGTAGCTAGTAGACTTTTGTGCTTCTACGTTACTTGCGATCCAGCGCTATTTCTTTACGGTTAATGACTTTCTCGTTCACGACGCGACGTACAACCGGAGCAGAAGGTTTATGGGGAGGTGTCGGTCTGGTCGCGTCCTCAGGTTTTGATTGGCCATTTGTGTTGTTCATTTCTGATTTCCGCTGGAGTTTTATTTTCTCGTTCCTGAAGACGGACTCGATTTGGATCGATGTCTTTTACGTCGAACAAGATAAGCAAAAAGCCAAATTCTGGCTGTAGGAGGAACCCAACAGTAGGGCGCGAGATTTCGGGGATTTCAGTAGGAAGGGCATAGCATTGGTAAAAGATCCCACAAAAACAAAAACGGCACCCGAAGGTGCCGTTTTCATTTCTAGCCAGCCAAGCTATCAGCCCGCCAGACCCGCCTGCTGAACCAGAGTCAGCAATGGCTGCGGGTACACACCCAGGAAGAACGCGACCAGGGCGATGGCCAGCAGCATCACGCCGCCTGCCTTCTGTTCCCAGTGCAGCTGGGCGTCGTGGCGACGCAGGTTTGGCTCGATCAGGTACAGGGTGACCATCACGCGCAGGTAGTAGAAGACGCCGATGGCGCTGCCCAGTACCAAGGAACCGACCAGCCACCATTGGTGCGATTCGACACCGGTAGCGATGATGTAGAACTTGCCGATGAAGCCAGCGGTCAGCGGGATACCTGCCAGCGACAGCATCATCACGGTCAGCACGGCGGTCAGGTACGGACGGCGCCAGAACAGGCCGCGGTATTCGTACAGGGCGTCCGCGTCACGGCCGTTGTACGGCGAGGACATCAGGGTAATCACGCCGAAGGCGCCGAGGCTCGTGATCACGTAGGTGACCAGGTACACGCCGATGGCTTCCACCGCCAGACCCTTGCTCGCCACCAGGGCGATTAGCAGGTAGCCGAAGTGCGCGATGGACGAGTAACCGAGCAGACGCTTGAGGTTGCTTTGGGTCAGGGCCAACAGGTTACCGAACAGGATCGAGGCGATCGCGATTACGGTCAGCACGTCGCTCAGTACACCACTGCTCGCGGCAGGGGAGATCTGGAACAGACGCACCATCACCGCAAACACCGCAACCTTGGAAGCGGTCGCAAGGAACGCCGCCACCGGTGCCGGAGCACCTTCGTAAACGTCCGGCGTCCACAGGTGGAACGGTACCAGCGACAGCTTGAACGCCAGACCGATCAGCATCATGCCCAGGCCCAGTTGTGCCAGCGAGCTAGGCAGGCCAGTCGCAGCCAGAGCCTGACCGATACCAACGAAGCTCAGCGAACCCGAGTCGGCGTACAGCAGCGCCATACCGAACAACAGGAACGCGGAACCGGCGGCCGACAGCACCATGTACTTGATGCCGGCTTCCAGCGAACGCTTGTTGAAGAAGGCGTAAGCCACCAGACCGTAAACCGGTACCGAGAGCAGTTCCAGACCGATGAACAAACCGGCCAGGTGCTGCGCGCTGACCAGAACCAGACCACCGGCGGCGGCCATCAGGATCAGCAGGTACAGTTCTTCACGGTTGCCTGGGTAACCCGAACCGCCATCGCCCAGATAGGCGTGGGCGAGGGTGACGCAGGCGAGTGTGGCGACCAGGATCAGCGCCATGTACAGGCAAGCGAAGGTGTCGATTTGCAGCAATGGGGTCACGGCCAGAGGCGCGACTTTCAGGGCTGGGAGGATCGACAGCAAGGCCAGGTTCAGACCGGCGACCGAGATCAGGAAGGTCTGCGAGTGGTTGCGGCGCCAGGCGATTGCCAGCATCACCACGATAATGGTGAGGCTGGTGATCAACAGTGGCGCAAGCGCAATAAAGTGTTGAATCGTGAATTCCATAGCGCTCTTACCGGGCCGAAGCGAGTTGAGTGAAGGCGGTGCCGAGCCACTGCTGCACGCCATGCATCGTGGCGGCAGACGTGTCGAGGAACGGTTGCGGGTAGACGCCGAGGTAAACCAGCAGCACCGCAAGGCCCAGCACCATGATCAGTTCGCGAGCGTCCATGCCGTGCAGGATCGAATCCGATTTCGACGGACCGAAGTAGGCACGGTGGATCATGATCAGCGAGTAGACCGAACCGAACACCAGACCGGAGGTGGCAATCGCAGTGATCCACGGCCAGCTTGCGAAGGAGCCGATCAGGATCAGGAACTCACCGACAAAGTTACCGGTACCCGGCAGACCCAAGGACGCGGCTGCAAAGAACAGGCTGATCGCCGGCAGGTAAGCGATACGCGACCACAGACCGCCCATCTCACGCATGTCACGCGTGTGCAGACGCTCGTACAACTGACCGCTGAGGATAAACAGTGCGGCTGCCGAGACACCGTGCGCCAACATCTGGATCACTGCACCTTGCAGGGCCAGTTGGCTGCCGGAGTAGATGCCGATCAACACGAAACCCATGTGGGAAACGGACGAGAAGGCGATCAGACGCTTGATGTCGGTTTGTGCGAAAGCGAGGAACGCACCGTAGAAGATCCCGATCAGACCGAGGGTCATGGCGATCGGCGCAAACTCGGCCGAAGCGTTCGGGAACAGCGGCAGAGCGAAACGCAGCAGACCGTAGGCAGCGGTTTTCAGCAAGATACCGGCGAGGTCGACGGAACCGGCAGTCGGCGCCTGGGCGTGGGCATCAGGCAACCACGAGTGGAACGGTACGACCGGCAGCTTGACCGCGAAGGCGATGAAGAAGCCGAGCATCAGGATGTACTCGGTGGTCATCGACATCTTGGTTTTCAACAGGTCGGCGTAGTTGAAAGTAATCACGCCAGTGTTGTTGAAGTTGACCAGCACCAGACCGAGGATCGCCACCAGCATGATCAGGCCGGAAGCCTGAGTGAAGATGAAGAACTTGGTCGCTGCGTAGATCCGGGTTTTCTTGCCGTCCGAAGAACTGTGACCCCAGAGCGCGATGAGGAAGTACATCGGCACCAGCATCATTTCCCAGAAGAAGAAGAACATGAACAGGTCGAGGGCGAGGAACACGCCGACAACGCCGCCCAGGATCCACATCAGGTTCAGGTGGAAGAAGCCAACGTGACGTTGAATCTCTTTCCACGAGCAGAGTACCGAGAGGATACCCAGCAGGCCGGTCAGCAGGATCATCAACAGCGACAGGCCGTCGAGGGCCAGGTGCACGTTGATGCCGAAGCGCTGGATCCAGACATGCTTGAACTCAAGCGCCCAGGTCGGATCGGCGCCAGGCGCCGGGGCAAATGAATAGTCACCGTGGGCCCACAGCCAGAGGCCGAGGGCGAGTTCCAGGGTCATGGTCAACAGCGCAATCCAGCGCGGGAGGGTAGCGCCGAAGCGCTCACCCATCCAGCACAGCAGGCCGCCGATGAAGGGGATCAGGATTAGCCAAGGCAGAATCATGACGGGCTCGTTTCCTTTCGCAAATTCGCAAGGTTCATATCAGACCGCTACCAGCACGATGGCGCCAATCACCAGCACGGCACCAGCAGCCATCGAAGCAGCGTACCAACGCAGTTGACCGGTCTCGGTGCGGCTCAGGGCAGTGTGACCACCCTTGGCCATACGCGGGATCAGACCGATGGTCTGGTCGAGCGGGTCTTTGCGCAGTACGTGGCTGATCGCCAGGTAAGGCTTGACGAACAGTTTGTCGTAGATCCAGTCGAAGCCCCAGGCGGCGAACCACCAGGCCGAAAGGAAACGGCCGATGCCGCTGTTGGCGACTGCCGTGACGAAGCGACGCTTGCCGAGGAACAGCAGCGCTGCCAGCAGGATACCGGCCAGGGCAATGGCGCCCGAAGCGATTTCCAGGCTGTGCTTGGCTTCGCCACCGGCATGACCAACGCTTTCTGGCAGAACGCCGTGCAGCGGCGGCACGATCATCGCACCGACGAAAGTCGACAGTACGATCAGCACCGACAGTGGCAGCCAGTGCGAGATGCCGTGACCGGCGTGGGCTTCGGTCTTGGCTTCACCGTGGAACGTGATGAAGATCAGGCGGAAGGTGTACAGCGACGTCATGAACGCGCCGACCAGACCTGCGTAGAGCAGACCGTGGTTGCCGCTGGCGAACGCTTCCCAAAGGATTTCGTCCTTGGAGTAGAAGCCTGCGGTGACCAGTGGCAGAGCAGCGAGGGCGGCACCACCAACGATGAAGCTGGCGTAGGCCAGCGGCAGTTTCTTCCACAGACCGCCCATCTTGAAGATGTTCTGCTCGTGGTGGCAGGCAACGATCACCGCACCGGAAGCAAGGAACAGCAAGGCCTTGAAGAAGGCGTGGGTCATCAGGTGGAAAATCGCGCCATCCCATGCACCAACGCCCAACGCCAGGAACATGTAGCCGATCTGGCTCATGGTCGAGTAGGCGAGGATACGTTTGATGTCGGTTTGGACCAGCGCGGCGAAACCGGCCAGTACCAGCGTCACACCACCAACGATGCCGACCAGGTGGAGGATTTCCGGTGCCAGGGTGAACAGACCGTGGGTACGGGCGATCAGGTAGACACCGGCAGTCACCATGGTCGCGGCGTGGATCAGTGCCGACACCGGGGTCGGACCAGCCATCGCGTCCGCGAGCCAGGTTTGCAGCGGCAGTTGTGCCGATTTACCGACCGCGCCACCCAGCAGCATCAAGGTCGCCAGGGTGATCCAGAAGTCGCCGACCTGGAATTTCTGCGGTGCCAGCACCAGCAGTTCCTGGATGTTCAGCGTGCCGACTTGCTGGAACAGGATGAACAGGCCGATGGCCATGAACACGTCGCCGATCCGGGTCACGATGAAGGCCTTGAGTGCGGCGTTACCGTTGTTGCGGTTGCTGTAGTAGAAACCGATCAACAGGTACGAGCACAGGCCCACGCCTTCCCAGCCGAAGTACAGGAACAACAGGTTATCGCCGAGCACCAGGAACAGCATGCTGGCGATAAACAGGTTGGTGTACGAGAAGAAGCGCGAGTAGCCCGCTTCGCCGCGCATGTACCAGGACGCGAACAGGTGGATCAGGAAACCCACACCGACAACCACGCCGAGCATGGTGATCGACAGGCCGTCGACGTAGAGGGCGAAGTCAGGCTTGAAGCCTTCGACCGCCATCCACTTCCACAGTACCAGGGTGTAGTGACCGCCTTCGGGGGGTGCGACGTTGAATTGCCAGATGACGTAGGCGGCGACAATCGCCGACAAGCCAATGGAACCCACGCCGATCAGCGCCGAGAGGTTTTCCGACCAGCGTCCACGGGAGAACGACAGCAGCAGGAAACCGATCAGGGGGAATACGAAAGTCAGAAAGATAAGATTCATCCGCGCATCTCACTGGCAGCGTCGATATCGAGCGTGTGGAAGCGGCGATACAGTTGCAGCAGGATCGCCAGACCAATACTGGCCTCGGCGGCTGCAAGGCTGATCACCAGGATGAACATGATCTGTCCATCCGGCTGGCCCCAACGGGCGCCAGCAACAATGAACGCCAGTGCAGAGGCGTTCATCATCACTTCCAGACTCATCAACACGAACAAAATGTTGCGGCGGACCATCAGGCCGACCAGACCAAGGCAGAACAGGATGCCGGCAACGGCCAATCCATGTTCGAGAGGGATAGCAGGCATGTCTTACTCCTTCGCCTCGTTACGGCCCAAATGGAACGCCGTGACGGCTGCAGCAAGCAGCAGCATCGAGGCGAGTTCGACCACCAGCAGGTACGGGCCGAACAGGCTGATGCCCACGGCTTTCGCGTCTACGGTGGTGTGGCCGATGGCCTGACCGCTCTGGTGAGCGAACAGCACATACAGCAGTTCGGCCAGCAGCAGCGCGGCGAGAATCACCGGACCGGCCCAGATGCCGGGCTTGAGCCAGACGCGTTCTTGCTGAACCGAGGCCGGGCCGAGGTTGAGCATCATCACCACGAACACGAAGAGCACCATGATGGCGCCGGCGTAGGCGATCACTTCCAGCACGCCGGCGAACGGTGCGCCGAGTGCGAAGAAGGTCATGGCCACGGCGATCAACGAGATGATCAGGTAGAGCAGGGCGTGCACAGGATTGGTGTTGGTGACTACGCGAAGCGTGGACACAACAGCGATACCCGATGCGAAATAGAAAGCGAATTCCATCGTTCTTCCTTAAGGCAGCAAGCTCTTCACGTTGATCGGTTCGGCTTCGTTCTGCGCGGAGCCTTTCGGCTTGCCAGCGATTGCCATACCTGCAACACGATAGAAGTTGTAATCAGGGTTTTTGCCGGGGCCGGAGATCAACAGATCTTCTTTCTCGTACACCAGGTCCTGACGTTTGAACTCGGCCATTTCGAAATCCGGGGTCAGCTGGATCGCGGTGGTCGGACAGGCTTCCTCGCAGAGACCGCAGAAAATGCAGCGCGAGAAGTTGATACGGAAGAAGTCCGGGTACCAGCGACCGTCTTCGGTTTCAGCTTTCTGCAGCGAGATGCAACCCACCGGACAAGCCACGGCGCACAGGTTGCAGGCAACGCAACGCTCTTCGCCATCGGGGTCGCGGGTCAGGACGATGCGACCACGGTAGCGTGGTGGCAGGTAGACCGCTTCTTCCGGGTATTGCAGGGTGTCGCGCTTGCGAAAGCCATGGCCGAAGACCATGACCAGGCTGCGCAACTGGGTACCAGTACCCTTAACGATGTCGCCAATATATTTGAACATGGGTCAAATCCTCACTGAACCGCGACTGCAGGCGTGTTCCACAACACGACCGCAGCGGTCACCAGCAAATTGATCAGGGTCAGTGGCAGGCAGAATTTCCAGCTGAAATCCATCACCTGGTCATAACGCGGACGCGGAATGGAAGCGCGCAGCAGGATGAACAGCATGATGAAGAACGCGGTCTTCAGTGCGAACCAGACGAAGGCCAGTTGCGGCAAGATGCCGAACGGACCGTGCCAGCCACCGAAGAACAGGGTGACCAGCAGCGCCGAGATCAGGATGATGCCGATGTATTCACCGACGAAGAACATGCCCCATTTCATACCAGCGTATTCAATGTGGTAACCGTCGGCCAGTTCCTGTTCCGCTTCCGGCTGGTCGAACGGGTGACGGTGAGTCACGGCGACGCCAGCGATGAAGAAAGTACAGAAGCCGAAGAACTGCGGAATGATGAACCACAGGTTCTGCGCCTGGTACTCGACGATGTCGCGCATGTTGAACGAGCCGACCTGAACCACGATGCCCATCAGGGCCAGGCCCATGAACACTTCGTAGGACACGGTCTGCGCCGACGCACGCAAGCTGCCGAGCAGGGCGAACTTGTTGTTACTCGACCAGCCGGCGAACAGCACCGCGTAGACCGACAGACCGGCCATGGCGAAGAAGAACAGCAGGCCGATGTTCAGATCCGCGACGCCCCAGGTCGGGGTGATCGGGATGATCGCAAACGCGATCAGCAGGGCGGACATCGCCACCACCGGTGCCAAAGTGAAGATCACTTTGTCGGCAAACGGCGGGGTCCAGTCTTCCTTGAAGAACATCTTCAGCATGTCGGCGGCGATCTGGAACATGCCGAACGGGCCAACGCGGTTCGGACCGTAACGGTCCTGCCACCAGCCCAGCAGGCGACGTTCGACAAAGCTGAGCAACGCGCCCGCAACCACTACGGCCAGCAGAATCACGATGGCTTTGACGACCGAGAGGATCACATCGATCACTTCAGGGGTGAACCAGGTCATTGCGCTGCCTCCTGCAGACCGTCGACGGATACGCCGGCGAATGCCGGTGGAATGCCGGCGATGCCCGCAGGCAATGCCACTAGACCGGCGCCCAGTTCTTCATTGATGCGCAGCGGCAGACGCAGGGTCTGACCGGCCACGTTCAGGCTCAGCAGCGCACCGTCGTTGACGCCCAGACGATCCGCTTCGGACTTGGCCAGAGCAACGTATGGAGCCGGAATGCGCTCTTGAACCGGTGCGGCTTTCGAAGAGTTTTCTTCGCTGCCGAACAGGTGGAAGAACGGCACGGCTTGCCAGGTGCCCGGCGCCGGATTGAATGCACGCGGTGCGGCAGCGAACCAATTCAGCGAATCGCCGGTGCTTTCGATCAGGCGGGTGCCCGGGTCGCCAGCGCGGATGTGACCGCCGACTTCGTCCTGGAACTTGTTCCACGCTTGTGGCGAGTTCCAGCCCGGCGACCATGCAAATGGTACTTGCTGACGCGGTTCGGCAGAGCCCGAGTAACCTTCCATGGAGAAGGCGAACGCGGTGTCTTTGTCTTGCGGGGTGCGTGGTTCGTGAACGCTGATGTCGGCGCGCATCGCAGTGCGACCGGAATAACGCAGCGGCTCACGCGCCAGTTTCAGACCCTTGATGCGGAACGCCGCCGATGGTGCAGCGTCGACGATACGCGCCAGTTGCTCGGTGCTCGAAGCAACGGCAGCGGTGACGTGGTCGAGTTGCGTCCAGTCGATCGGCTGGTTCAGCAGGGTCGCGCGCAGGGCGTGCAGCCAGCGCCAGCCTTCGTGAACCAGGATGCTCGCGTCCATGTATTGCGGGTCGAAAACCTGGAAGAAGCGCTGGGCGCGACCTTCCTGGCTGACCAGCGTACCGTCGCCTTCAGCGAAGCTTGCGGCTGGCAGAACCAGATGCGCGCGGTCGCTGGTAGCCGTCTTCTGATGGTCAGCAACGATCACTACTTGCGCAGCGTTCAGCGCGGCATCGACCTTGTCTTTGGCGGTGCGGGTGTACAGATCGTTTTCCAGCACAACGATCGCGTCAGCCTTACCGTCGATGACGGCTTGCAGCGCCGCATCCACCGACTCGCCACCGAGCATGGCCAGACCGAGGCTGTTGGCTTCCGGCACGATCAGGCTGATCGAACCGTTCTTCTCGCGCAGCTTCAGCGCCTTGGCGATGTTCGCCGCGGCTTCGATCAAGGCTTTGGAGCCCAGCGAAGTACCGGCAATGATCAGCGGACGTTTTGCAGCGAGCAGGGCGTCAGCGATGCGCTGAGCCAGTTGCAGTGCTTCGGCGTCCAGACCTTCAACGGCCGGGGCGCTGGCGTCCAGCGCGTGAGCCACGGCGAAACCGATGCGTGCCAGATCGTCAGGAGCGGCGTGTACGCATTCTTCAGCGATGTCGTCGAGCTTGGTTTCCGCCAGGCTGGCGATGAACAGCGGGTTCAGCGCGTGCTGACCGATGTTCTTCACCGCGGCGTCGAGCCAAGGCTGAACGCGCATGGCTTCGGCCATGTCTTCAGCTTTGCCTTTGACCGATTGACGCAGGGACAGCGCCACACGGGCGGCGGTCTGGGTCAGGTCTTCACCGAGCACGAAAATCGCGTCGTGATCTTCGATGTCGCGCATGTTCGGCACTGGCAGCGGGCTGTCTTTCAGCACTTGCAGGACCAGACGGATGCGTTCCAGTTCGGAGGCTTCGATGCCCGAGTAGAAGTGCTCGGCGCCAACCAGTTCACGCAACGCGTAGTTGCTTTCGAGGCTGGCACGCGGCGAACCGATACCGACGATGTTGCGACCGCGCAGCAGGTCAGCGGCTTTATCCAGTGCAGCATCCAGACCGAGCTTGGTGCCGTCGGCCAGCAGCGGCTGACGTGGACGGTCGGTGCGGTTGACGTAGCCATAACCGAAACGGCCACGGTCGCAGAGGAAGTACTGGTTCACCGAACCGTTGAAACGGTTTTCGATGCGACGCAGCTCGCCGTAACGCTCGCCCGGGGAGATGTTGCAACCGCTCGAGCAGCCATGGCAGATGCTCGGCGCGAACTGCATGTCCCACTTACGGTTGTAGCGCTCGGAGTGAGTCTTGTCGGTGAACACACCGGTCGGGCAGACCTCGGTGAGGTTGCCGGAGAACTCGCTTTCGAGGGTGCCGTCTTCAACGCGACCGAAGTACACGTTGTCGTGGGCGCCGAACACACCGAGGTCGGTGCCGCCAGCGTAATCCTTGTAGAAACGCACGCAGCGATAGCAAGCGATGCAGCGGTTCATTTCGTGGGAAATGAACGGGCCCAGTTGCTGGTTCTGGTGGGTGCGTTTGGTGAAGCGATAACGGCGCTCGTTGTGGCCGGTCATCACGGTCATGTCTTGCAGGTGGCAATGACCGCCTTCTTCGCACACAGGGCAGTCGTGCGGGTGGTTGGTCATCAGCCATTCAACAACACTGGCGCGGAACGCCTTGGATTCTTCATCTTCGATGGAGATCCAGGTGTTGTCGGTGGCAGGGGTCATGCAGGACATGACGATGCGACCACGGGTGTCGTTCTCGTCGGTGTACTGCTTGACCGCGCACTGGCGGCAAGCCCCGACGCTACCAAGCGCGGGGTGCCAGCAGAAATAAGGGATGTCGAGGCCCAGCGACAGACATGCCTGTAACAGGTTGTCTGCCCCGTCGACTTCGAGCGCTTTGCCGTCTACGTGGATAGTGGCCATGGTTCAAAGGTCTTCGTTGGCCCGGTGTCAGCGGGCGTGGCTAATGGAATCTTGTTATCCGTCCGAATCCAGTCAGCCCCGAAAGGCGTCATCGGACGAAAGGCGAAGGGCACGGACCCTTCGCCTTTTTAAGCGTTTACGCGCCGATTACGATCGGCCTTGCCAGAGGCGGGACGGCGGCGCTGACTGGCGCGATACCGGCTTCGAACTCTGGACGGAAGTATTTGATGGCACTGCCCAACGGTTCCACGGCACCCGGTGCGTGAGCACAGAAGGTCTTGCCCGGGCCGAGGAAGTTGACCAGACCCAGCAGGGTCTCGATGTCGCCTGGCTGACCGCGGCCTTGTTCGATGGCCATCAGCAGCTTGACGCTCCATGGCAAACCATCACGGCACGGGGTGCAGAAACCGCACGACTCGCGAGCGAAGAACTGCTCCATGTTGCGCAGCAGCGAGACCATGTTGACGCTGTCGTCCACCGCCATGGCCAGGCCGGTACCCATACGGGTGCCCACTTTGGCGATGCCGCCGGCGTACATTTGGGCGTCGAGGTGTTCAGGCAGGAGGAAACCGGTACCGGCGCCACCTGGCTGCCAGGCCTTGAGCTTGAAGCCGTCGCGCATGCCGCCGGCGTAGTCTTCGAACAATTCGCGACCGGTGACGCCGAATGGCAATTCCCACAGGCCGGGGTTTTTGACTTTGCCGGAGAAGCCCATGAGCTTGGTGCCCATGTCTTCGCTGCCTTCACGCGCCAACGATTTGTACCAGTCAACGCCGTCGGCAATGATCGCCGGCACGTTGCACAGGGTTTCCACGTTGTTCACGCAAGTCGGCTTGCCCCACACGCCGACGGCGGCAGGGAAGGGCGGCTTGGAGCGCGGGTTGGCGCGGCGGCCTTCGAGGGAGTTGATCAGTGCGGTTTCTTCACCGCAGATGTAACGCCCGGCGCCGGTGTGGACGAACAGCTCGAAATCGAAGCCGCTGCCCAGAATGTTCTTGCCCAGCAGGCCCGCAGCCTTGGCTTCTTCCACGGCACGGTTGAGGTGCTTGGCGGCGGTGGTGTATTCGCCACGCAGGAAGATGTAGCCACGGTAGGTTTTCAGTGCGCGAGCACTGATCAGCATGCCTTCGATCAGCAGATGGGGCAGTTGCTCCATCAGCATGCGGTCTTTCCAGGTGTTCGGCTCCATTTCATCCGCGTTGCACAGCAGGTAGCGGATGTTGATGGATTCGTCTTTGGGCATCAGGCCCCACTTCACGCCAGTGGGGAAGCCTGCACCGCCGCGACCTTTCAAGCCTGCGTCTTTCACGGTCTGGACGATAGCGTCCTGATCCATGTCGGCGAAGGCTTTGCGCGCAGCGGCGTAACCGTTCTTGGCCTGGTACTCGTCGAGCCACACGGCCTCGCCGTCATCGCGCAGACGCCAGGTCAGCGGGTGAGTCTCGGCCGAACGCTGAATGCGGTTGGCAGGACCGAAAGATGTCAGGGTCATACGTAGCCCTCGAGCAGTTTGGCGACGCCAGCAGGCTGCACATCACCAAAGGTGTCGTCGTCGATCATCAGCGCCGGTGCCTTGTCGCAGTTGCCGAGGCAGCAGACAGGCAGCAGGGTGAAACGACCGTCGGTGGTGGTCTGACCCAGGCCGATGCCCAGATTGTTCTGGATTTCGCTGACCACCGACTCGTGGCCGCCGATGTAGCAGACCATGCTGTCGCAGACGCGAATGATGTGACGGCCAACCGGCTGACGGAAAATCTGGCTATAGAACGTCGCCACACCTTCAACGTCGCTGGCCGGGATGCCGAGGATCTCGCCGATCGCGTACAAGGCGCCATCCGGCACCCAGCCGCGTTCCTTCTGAACGATCTTCAGGGCTTCGATCGACGCCGCGCGCGGGTCTTCGTAGTAGTGATGCAGCTCGTGCTCGATGGCCGAGCGCTCGGTTTCACTGAGGGTGAAACGGTCTGTCTGGATAAGCGTGCTGTTCATGCTTAGCGGTCCACGTCGGCCATAACGAAATCGATACTACCCAGGTACGCAATCATGTCCGCGACCATGCTGCCTTTGATCACCGAAGGGATCTGTTGCAGATGCGGGAAGCTTGGAGTGCGGATCCGGGTACGGTAGCTCATGGTGCCGCCGTCGCTCGTCAGGTAATAACTGTTGATGCCCTTGGTCGCTTCGATCATCTGGAAGGATTCGTTGGCCGGCATCACCGGGCCCCACGAAACTTGCAGGAAGTGCGTGATCAAGGTTTCGATGTGCTGCAGCGTGCGTTCTTTCGGCGGCGGCGTGGTCAGCGGGTGGTCCGCCTTGTACGGGCCTTCCGGCATGTTGCGCATGCACTGGTCGATGATCTTGATGCTCTGGCGCATCTCTTCGACGCGAACCATGCAGCGGTCGTAGGCATCGCCGTTGGCCGCCAGCGGCACTTCGAACTCGAAGTTCTCGTAGCCGGAGTACGGACGCGCTTTACGCAGGTCGAAATCGCAACCGGTCGAACGCAGGCCAGCACCGGTGACGCCCCATTCCAGGGCTTCTTTGGTGTTGTACTGGGCGACGCCGATGGTACGGCCCTTGAGGATGCTGTTCTGCAGGGCAGCCTTGGTGTATTCGTCGAGGCGTTTTGGCAGCCATTCAACGAAGTCTTTCACCAGTTTTTCCCAGCCGCGCGGCAGGTCGTGGGCAACACCACCGATGCGGTACCAGGCCGGGTGCAGACGGAAACCGGTAATGGCTTCAATCACCGTGTACGCCTTCTGGCGGTCGGTGAAGGTGAAGAACACCGGGGTCATGGCGCCGACGTCCTGGATGTAAGTCCCGAGGAACAGCAGGTGGCTGGTGATCCGGAAGAACTCGGCCATCATGATGCGGATGACGTCGACCTTCTCAGGCACCTTGATGCCGGCCAGCTTCTCGACCGAGAGTACGTACGGCAGGTTGTTCATCACGCCGCCGAGGTAATCGATACGGTCGGTGTACGGGATGAAACTGTGCCACGACTGACGCTCGGCCATCTTCTCGGCACCACGGTGGTGGTAACCGATGTCCGGCACGCAGTCGACGATCTCTTCACCGTCCAGTTGCAGAATGATGCGGAACGCACCGTGCGCCGAAGGGTGGTTCGGGCCGAGGTTGAGGAACATGTAGTCCTCGTTCGGGCCGGAACGCTTCATGCCCCAGTCTTCCGGACGGAAGCGCGCGGCTTCTTCCTCAAGCTGTTGCTTGGCGAGGTTGAGGCTGTACGGATCGAATTCGGTGGCGCGCGCCGGGAAGTCCTTGCGCAGCGGGTGACCTTCCCAGGTCGGCGGCATCATGATGCGCGACAGGTGCGGGTGACCTTTGAAGTCGATACCGAACATGTCCCAGACTTCACGCTCGTACCAGTTGGCGTTCGGCCAGATGCTGGTGACGGTCGGCAAGCTGAGGTCGCTCTCGGACAAGGCGACCTTGATCATCACGTCACTATTACGCTCCAGCGACATGAGGTGATAGAACACGGTGAACTCGGCGTCGCTCGGCAGCCCTTGACGCTTGGTGCGCAGACGCTCGTCCACACCGTGCAGGTCATAGAGCATGACGTACGGCTTGGGCAGGTTGCGCAGGAAAGTCAGGACTTCGACGAGTTTGGCACGCGCCACCCACAGCACCGGCATGCCGGTGCGGGTCGGCTGGGCGGTGAACGCCTCCGGGCCAAAACGGTTGTTCAATTCAACGACCACATCCTGGTCGTCTGCCTTATAAGGCGGGATGTACAGAGCACTGCCTGTAGTCATGGTTATTTTTTCGCTTTCGGTCAACGTAAAGAATGAAGCCAGCTTCTCGTTTCTTTGTCAGAACAGATCTGGATCAGACTTCGTCAGGGCTGCGCAGGTTGGTGACTGCGATTCGCTGTTCGCGGCGCTCTTCTTTCTGCGAAGGCATGTCGGCGCGATAAACGCCTTGATCGCCAACGACCCAGGAAAGCGGACGACGCTCCTTGCCGATCGATTCCTGCAGCAGCATCAAGCCTTGCAGAAATGCTTCCGGACGAGGAGGGCAGCCAGGTACGTAGACGTCCACGGGCAGGAACTTGTCCACCCCTTGAACCACAGAGTAGATGTCGTACATGCCACCGGAGTTAGCGCACGAACCCATGGAGATCACCCACTTCGGCTCGAGCATCTGCTCGTAGAGACGTTGGATGATCGGCGCCATCTTGATGAAGCAGGTGCCGGCGATAACCATGAAGTCGGCCTGACGCGGCGATGCCCGGATCACTTCGGCGCCAAAGCGCGCGATGTCGTGGGGCGCCGTGAAGGCGGTGGTCATTTCCACGTAGCAGCACGACAGGCCGAAGTTGTACGGCCACAGGGAGTTCTTACGTCCCCAGTTGACCGCGCCACTCAGCACGTCTTCCAGCTTGCCCATGAAAATGTTTTTGTGGACTTGATCTTCTAACGGATCGGAAACGGTTTCCCGTTCGCCAATCGGATATTGCTCGTTAGGAGCATCGGGGTCGATCCTGGTGAGATTGTATTGCATTGCCAAAGCCTCATTGTTTCAGCTTCGCCTGCCGCTTGCGACGAGCTTCCGGAGCCCAGTCAAGGGCGCCCACTCGGAACAGGTAGACAAGACCTGCCAACAGAATTGCTATGAAAACGAGAGCTTCGACGAATCCGGTCCAGCCGCTTTCGCGGACGGACACAGACCATGCAAAGAGAAAGAGGGCTTCGATATCGAAGATCACGAAGAGCATCGCGACCAGATAGAATTTGGCTGAGAGCCGCAAGCGGGCGCCACCGGTGGGTAGCATGCCGGACTCGAACGGTTCGTTTTTGCTGCGACCCCAGGCTTTTGACCCGAGGAGGCTGGAGACGCCAAGCATGAAGGCACACAGGCCGACGACACCCAGAAGGAAAATGGCAAAGCCCCAGTTGTGGGCCATGAGTCCTGTCGCTTCGGGCATGCTGGTAATCCTTAACAGAGAGCAAAGGTCTCTGAGCTTGATAAAGAAATAGGCAGTGACGATATGTCGCAGCAATCAATCGCGCTGATTTTATGGCTAAACACCCTGCAAGTAAAATTCCTATAGCGAAATTATTTATTGGAATAAGGACATAGCGCATCTCCAATGCCCTGCAGCCCATGCGTAGCGGGCATTAGGCGGGTTTATGCAAATAATGTTTTGTAGGGAATGTAACGAACATAGTTGCGGCTAAATGATAATTGATATCGTTTGGAGTGGTTTTGTAACTGTTTAACGGGAGGTCAGTTGGGAAGTTGTCTTACTTGCACGTTACTGCAAGTAGCGACGGCGCCCGTTTTAGCGGATTTTTCTGACGGATGTACCGCGCTGGATCAATGTTTTCTCCGAACGACACCGATCCCTGTAGGAGTGAGCCTGCTCGCGATAGCGGTGGTTCAGTCACCGCTGCGCAATCTGACCCACCGCTATCGCGAGCAGGCTCACTCCTACAGGGATTTGTGGTGTTCATTGAATCGGGGCAAAAAAAAACGCCCCGAACCAGTCGGGGCGTCAGTTTTGCGGCTCTGCAGTTAGCTTTCTGTACGATCCGCAGAGGCCGTTTGCTCAGCGAAGCCGAATCAGTGGAACTGTTCTTCTTCAGTCGAACCGGTCAGTGCGGTGACCGAAGACGAGCCACCTTGAATCACGGTGGTCATGTCGTCGAAGTAGCCGGTGCCCACTTCCTGCTGGTGAGCCACGAAGGTGTAACCCTTGGCAGCGTCGGCGAATTCCTGCTCTTGCAGCTTCACGTAGGCAGTCATGTCGTTGCGGGCGTAGTCGTGCGCCAGGTTGAACATGCTGTGCCACATGTTGTGAATGCCGGCCAGGGTGATGAACTGGTGCTTGTAACCCATGGCGGACAGTTCGCGCTGGAACTTGGCGATGGTCGCGTCGTCGAGGTTTTTCTTCCAGTTGAAGGAAGGCGAGCAGTTGTACGACAGCAGTTGGTCCGGGTATTCCTTTTTGATCGCTTCAGCGAAACGACGAGCCTCGTCCAGATCCGGTTTGGCGGTTTCGCACCAGATCAGGTCGGCGTATGGAGCGTAAGCCAGGCCACGGGCGATCGCTTGATCGAGGCCGGCACGGACCTTGTAGAAACCTTCCTGAGTGCGCTCGCCAGTCACGAACGGCTGGTCGTACGGGTCGCAATCGGAGGTCAGCAGGTCAGCAGCGTTGGCGTCGGTACGGGCCAGAATGATGGTCGGAGTACCGGCAACGTCAGCCGCCAGACGCGCAGCGGTCAGCTTCTGTACGGCTTCCTGAGTAGGAACCAGTACTTTGCCGCCCATGTGACCGCATTTTTTCACGGAAGCCAGTTGGTCTTCGAAGTGAACGCCAGCGGCGCCTGCTTCGATCATGCTCTTCATCAGCTCGTAGGCGTTCAGAACGCCGCCGAAACCGGCTTCAGCGTCAGCCACGATCGGCGCGAAGTAGTCGATGTAGCCATCGTCGCCCGGGTTCTTGCCGGCTTTCCACTGGATCTGGTCAGCACGACGGAACGAGTTGTTGATGCGCTTGACCACGGTTGGCACCGAGTCCACCGGGTACAGCGACTGGTCCGGGTACATGGATTCTGCGGAGTTGTTGTCCGCAGCCACTTGCCAGCCCGACAGGTAGATCGCCTGGATACCGGCTTTAACCTGCTGAACAGCCTGGCCGCCGGTCAGGGCGCCCATGCAGTTGACGAAATCTTTCTCAGGACGGAAGGACGGCTTGGCACCCTGGGTGACCAGGTTCCACAGCTTGTCGGCGCCCATTTTTGCAAAGGTGTGCTCAGGTTGAACCGAGCCACGCAGACGGACGACGTCAGCAGCGGAGTAAGTGCGTGTCACGCCTTTCCAGCGCGGGTTTTCAGCCCAGTCTTTTTCGAGGGCTGCAATTTGCTGTTCGCGTGTCAGTGCCATGGAGATAAACCTCGTCGCGTCTTTTATGAAAAGTTGTTCTGCGGTGGAAAATTCCTGCGCTCGCTGACCAGAAGCTTAGGTGGTCAAGGCGGATTCGGCGGGGTAGGCGACGGGATGAACGATGGGCTCGAGGGGAAGTGAGCAGGTAGTGGCGGACTGCGGGCGCATGCGGGCGTCGTGGGCCTTTATACGGTCTACAGTGTGATGCCGGGTTACCTAAATACGCTTCCGTCCCTCGGGACAACTTCGTTCCAGTCGGCAACCTCGTCAAACACACCTTGTGGGCGGTACAGACACGAAGCGGTTCGCGGGGTAGGTGCGAACATCGCTTCGAAGGCCCTTGCCAGGGCCTCTGATTAGCGGGAGCGAGGCCATCATGCCTTCGCTTTTTTACCCCGTCAAACGTTTTGTAGTGCTTTTTTTCAAGCACTACATCTTTCGTCTAATACGACTAATCAGTCAGTTTTTGGTGCTTTAGTCCAAGGCGTCGACTTTGACCCGCAAGGTCATGTCATCCCGGCCTTGAGTCGAGTAGTTGCGGGTCAGGCCCTGTTTGTCGGCCTGAGTCTGGCGATTGACGCCGGCGAGGGTGATCCACTCACCGAGGCGCCCGCTGACAGTTGTGTCGGTGCTTTGCACGTTCACTACATCGGGACGTTCCTGGCTCATGCGGTCACGGTTGGTGCTGATCGCCAGGTGAACGATGTCGCCGGTGACGCTGGCGGTAACGTAGAAACCCTGGGTGACGTTGCGGTATTGGGTCTGGCTGCTGTAATCGCCATAGGAGTTGGTCTGGCTGCTGGTGATCGGCACACTTTGACCGACCTGAATCAGCGCCGGCATGCCATCGGTGGCCTGCACTTGCTGGACGCCGCCTTCACGGCTGGCGGTGCTGCGGCTGATGATGCGGGTCTGGTTTGGCTGCGCGCCGTTGACCGAATAGCCTTCGTCGCCACGGCCATTGTTTTCGTTAGTGTCGACGGTGATCAGCAGGCGCTTGGGTGCGGTGTCCAATTGCGTGATCAGGGCTTTGAGTTCCTGAATCTTGTCCGGCTCGGCCTTGATGATCAGCTGGTTGCCATAGGCGCTGACCTGACCGTCCTTGCCGAGGAAGTCTTGCGCCATCGGCAGCATGTCGGCGCTGGTGCGGTAATTGAGAGGCACGATTTCTGTGGCTGCCATCACCGAAAAACTGCAACCGAGCAGCAGGGTGGTGAGCAGGGTGCGTAGGGACATGTCCGTTATCTCCGCTTTCGAAAGGCTTGATATTGCCAGTTTGTCGGCCCGGGGTGGGGCAAGTTGAATCGTAGACAGCAAAACGCCCCGGCATCGGTTGATGTCGGGGCGTTTTGTGGTGTTCTCGAGGGCCTCTTCGCGAGCAGGCTCGCTCCCACATTAAATCTCTGTCTGACACATATATCGTGTCCGCTGGAGATCCCCTGTGGGAGCGAGCCTGCTCGCGAAGGTCGCACCGCGGTCTCAGGCCGAATGGCGAACCATGTCGACATGCGGAATCCCGGCTTCGAGGAATTCCTCGCTGACCAGGCTGAAGCCCAAACGCTCATAGAACGCCGTGGCCTGCACCTGTGCGCTGAGCATTTGCTGCTTCAACCCACGTTCTTCAGCTTCAGCAATGACCGCTTGCATCAACGCATCACCGACCTTCATCCCGCGCCAGTCTTTCAGCACCGAAACCCGGCCGATGTGCCCATCAGGCAACAGCCGCGCAGTACCAATCGGAAAGTCGCCTTCAAACGCCAGAAAATGCACGGCGGTCGCGTCATCCGCGTCCCATTCCAGCTCGGGTGGCACCGATTGTTCGGCGATGAACACCGTTTCACGAATGCGCCGGATCTCGGCGATGTCCTTTTGCCAGTCTGCGACACGTACGCGAATCTTATTCATCGGCGAACCCCAGGCTCCCTTGCTTGACCAGTTGGCACAGCAGGCCGCAAGCGTCTTCGTCGTTCAGCCACTCACCGAGGTTGTCGGTGTGCAGGGCGTCAGCGGCGCAGATCAGCTTCAGCAGTTCGCGCAGTTTGCCCGGCAGGTAACGGCTCTGGCCGCTGGCGAACAGCAGCAGGTCGTCATCGACTTCCGACCAGGCCAGACGCGCGCTCGGGTTGCGGATCAGAATGGCGCCATCCTGCAGGGCGGCGAGGAAGTCTTCTTCTTCGATTTCTTCCGGGCCGGCCACCAGTTCCGGGTAGCGCGGCTCGGTCATGTACTGGCCGAACCAGGTCAGCAGCAGGCGCTCGTCGCTCATGTGTTCGGCGAGCAGCGCTTTCAGGCGATCCAGTGCATCGTGTTGAATCTGATGCGGATCGGCTGCTGGCTGTGCGTCGGCATCGGTGTAGCGCTCTTCGTCAGTCAGGAACTGGCTGAGGAAGTCGGTGAAGTGAGTCAGCACTTCAGAGGCGCTTGGTGCGCGGAAACCGACCGAGTAGGTCATGCAGTTGTCGACCGCGACACCGCAGTGAGCCAGACGTGGCGGCAGGTAGAGCATGTCGCCCGGTTCCAGCACCCACTCTTCGGTCTCGTGGAATTCAGCGAGGATGCGCAGATCCGCGTGTTGCAGCAGCGGGCTCTCGGAATCGCACATCTGGCCGATTTTCCAGTTGCGCTTACCGTGGCCTTGCAGCAGGAACACGTCGTAGTTATCGAAGTGCGGACCGACGCTGCCACCCGGAGCGGCGAAGCTGATCATCACGTCGTCGACGCGCCAGCTCGGCAGGAAGCGGAAGTTTTCCAGCAGCTCGCTGACTTCCGGGACGAACTGGTCGACGGCCTGAACCAGCAGGGTCCACTCTTTTTCCGGCAATTTGCTGAATTCGTCTTCAGCGAACGGGCCGCGACGCAGTTCCCATGGGCGCTCGCCGTGCTCGATCACCAGGCGCGATTCGACTTCTTCTTCCAGGGCCAGGCCGGCCAGTTCGTCGGCGTCGATCGGGCTTTCGAAGTCAGGAATTGCCTGACGGATCAGTAGTGGCTTTTTCTGCCAGTAGTCGCGCAGGAATTCGCGTGCAGTGAGGCCGCCCAGAAGTTGAAGAGGAATATCGGAATTCATATGTAACCTATTGAAAAAAAGCACTTTTCAGACGGGAATAAAAACGCCCGGCGCGGCCGGGCGTCTCAAACGGATCAAGCGGTCGATCAGATGCGTTTGGCTTGCGCTACAGCGTTGCCGATGTAGTTGGCCGGGGTCAGTTGCTTGAGCTCGGCTTTCGCTTGCGCAGGCATGTCCAGACCATCGATGAAAGTCTGCAGCGCTTCAGGGCTGATGCCCTTGCCGCGGGTCAGTTCTTTCAGCTTCTCGTACGGGTTTTCGATGTTGTAGCGGCGCATCACGGTCTGGATCGGCTCAGCCAGCACTTCCCAGCAAGCGTCGAGGTCAGCGGCAATCTTCTGCTCGTTGAGCTCCAGTTTGCTGATGCCTTTGAGGCTGGCTTCGTAGGCGATCACGCTGTGGGCGAAGCCGACACCGAGGTTGCGCAGTACGGTGGAGTCGGTCAGGTCGCGCTGCCAGCGGGAGATCGGCAGTTTGCTCGCCAAGTGCTGGAACAATGCGTTGGCGATGCCCAGGTTGCCTTCGGAGTTTTCGAAGTCGATCGGGTTGACCTTGTGCGGCATGGTCGACGAACCGATTTCGCCAGCGATGGTGCGCTGCTTGAAATAACCCAGGGAGATGTAGCCCCAGATGTCGCGGTCGAAGTCGATCAGAATGGTGTTGAAGCGTGCGATCGCGTCGAACAGCTCGGCGATGTAGTCGTGCGGTTCGATCTGCGTGGTGTACGGGTTGAAACCCAGGCCCAGCTCGTCTTCGATGAAGGCGCGGGCGTTGGCTTCCCAGTCGATCTGCGGGTAGGCCGACAGGTGCGCGTTGTAGTTGCCGACGGCGCCGTTGATCTTGCCCAGCAGCGGCACGGCAGCGACTTGAGCGATCTGGCGCTCGAGACGGTAAACCACGTTCGCCAGCTCTTTACCCAGAGTGGTCGGGGAGGCCGGTTGACCGTGGGTGCGCGACAGCATCGGCACGTCAGCGAAACGGATGGCCAGTTCGCGGATGGCGTTGGCGGTCTGACGCATCAGCGGCAGCATCACGTCGTCACGGCCTTCGCGCAGCATCAGGGCGTGGGACAGGTTGTTGATGTCTTCGCTGGTGCAGGCAAAGTGGATGAACTCGCTGACCTTGGCCAGCTCCGGCAGCTTGGCCGCCTGCTCTTTGAGCAGGTATTCGATCGCTTTGACGTCGTGGTTGGTGGTGCGCTCGATCTCTTTGACGCGCTCGGCGTGCTCCAGCGAGAAGTTTTCAGCCAGTTCATTGAGAACGGCGTTGGCCTCGGCGGAGAAGGCTGGCACTTCAGGGATACCAGCGTGGGCGGCCAGACGCTGGAGCCAGCGTACTTCAACCAGAACACGGGCACGGATCAGACCGTACTCGCTGAAAATCGGGCGCAGGGCCTGGGTTTTGCCGGCGTAGCGGCCGTCAACAGGGGAAACCGCAGTGAGCGAAGAAAGCTGCATGGGGTGTTCTCGGACAGTCGGGCAACGAAATGGGGCGCGTATCATACATGAAAAAATCCGCCGGTCCGTTGCCAACTGACCGGCGTATTACGCGTTACAGACTACAAAGCTTTTATTGCGCGGCGTTTTACTCGCTGCGCATCAACGGATACAGCTCTTTGAGCAGCTTGCGCCGGCTGATCACCAGTTGCCAGCGATGGCCGCCGAGCTGCCGCCAAAGGCGTGCCGAGCGGATACCGGCGAGGAGCAGGGCGCGGATCTTCGAGGCGTTGCTCGGCTGCTGTAGATTGCGCATGTCGCCATGCACCTGAATACGTTGGCGCAGGGTACTCAGGGTGTCCTGATACAGCGCACCGCAGGCAGCCACCACGTTTTCGTGAGCCGGGCCGAAATGTTCGACCTGCGACTGGATCTGCGGCAAACGCTTGCCGATGGTGTCGAGCATATCGTTGCGCTTGGCCAGTTGACGCTCCAGACCCAGCATCGACAGGGCATAACGCAACGGCTCGCGCTGCAAAGTGCTCGGGTCGCGCTCGAGGGCGCCGATCAGTGCACGGTAACCTTCGCGCAAATTGATGTCGTCGCCGCCGTACACGTCCAGCGTGTCTTTCGGATCGCGCACCAACAGGCTGCCGAGCATGCAGCTCAGGCCGGCCTCGCTGGTCTGCCCGGTCTTGGCGATCCGGTCGACCAGCACAGCGGCGAGAAACACCCCGCCGAGCGCCGTCAGTTGTTCCTGAGTCGGGCTCATGCCTGGCCGCTCCACGGCTCGGCCACTTCGATCACGCCGCCACCGAGGCAGATTTCACCGTCATAGAACACCACGGACTGTCCCGGCGTCACCGCGCGTTGCGGTTCGTCGAACACCGCGCGATAGCCGCTGGCGGTTTTTTCCAGGGTGCAGGCCTGGTCGCTCTGGCGATAACGCACTTTCGCGGTCAGGCGCAGCGGCTGGCTCAGGTCGATCGGGTTGACCCAATAGATTTCCGAGGCGAGCAGGGCGCTGGAGAACAGCCACGGATGGTTGTTGCCCTGGCCGACAATCAGCTCGTTGGTGTCGAGATCCTTGCGCAGCACGTACCAAGGCTCGTCGCCGGCGTCTTTCAAACCGCCGATACCGAGGCCCTGGCGCTGACCGATGGTGTGGTACATCAAACCATGGTGACGGCCGATCACTTCGCCTTCAGTGGTCTTGATCTCGCCCGGTTGCGCCGGCAGGTATTGCTTGAGGAAATCGCTGAAGCGACGCTCGCCGATGAAGCAGATCCCGGTGGAATCCTTCTTCTTCGCGGTGGCCAGCTCGTATTTCTCGGCAATTGCGCGCACTTCCGGCTTTTCCAGTTCGCCGACCGGGAACAGGGTCTTGGCGATCTGTTCGCCGCCAACGGCGTGCAGGAAGTAGCTCTGATCCTTGTTCGGATCGAGGCCCTTGAGCAGTTCGGTGCGACCATCGATGTCACGGCGGCGCACATAGTGGCCGGTGGCGATCAGGTCGGCGCCGAGCATCATGGCGTAATCAAGGAACGCCTTGAACTTGATCTCGCGGTTACACAGGATGTCCGGGTTCGGTGTACGACCGGCCTTGTATTCGGCGAGGAAGTGCTCGAACACGTTGTCCCAGTACTCGGCGGCGAAGTTGGCGGTGTGCAGCTTGATGCCAATCTTGTCGCAGACAGCCTGGGCATCCGCCAGATCGTCCATGGCGGTGCAGTATTCCGTTCCGTCGTCTTCTTCCCAGTTCTTCATGAACAGGCCTTCCACTTCATAACCCTGCTCGATCAGCAGGAGAGCGGAAACGGAAGAGTCCACGCCGCCGGACATGCCGACAATGACGCGCTTCTTGGATGTGTCAGAAGGGGCTGGATCACGCATAGGGATTCAATGAGTGTCTTGAAAAAGGACGCGATTCTAGCAGGCTCGCGGCCTCAAGGCTAAAGAGAAGGGCGGATCAGTTCGAGGCTGAAGTGATGACCGGCCAGATAATCGTCGATGCAACGGATGATCAGCTCGCTGCGCCAGTTGTCGCGTTGAGTCATTAATTCGTCACGGGTCAGCCACTTGGCGCCGACGATGCCATCGTCGAGTTGGTAATCCGGGTGGTGTTTGACGGCTTTGGCGCTGAAACACACGCGCTGATAGGTCACGCCGTTGCTTGGTGCGGTGTACAGGTAAATGCCGATGACGCCGGTGGGTTCGACGTCCCAGCCGGTTTCTTCGAGGGTTTCGCGCACGGCGGCTTCGACCAGGGTTTCGTCCGGGTCGAGATGGCCGGCGGGCTGGTTGAGCACGTTACGCCCGGCCTTGTGTTCCTCGACCATCAGGAAACGACCGTTGTCCTCGACGATGGTGGCGACGGTGATGTGGGGGAGCCATTCCATAAAACCTTCCTCAAGTCTGGGGTTGAAATGCAATCCAATGTAGGAGTGAGCCTGCTCGCGATAGCGGTGCATCAGCCGCCATTAATGTTGAATGGTATACCGCTATCGCGAGCAGGCTCACTCCTACAGGGGATTTGTGTTGTATTCAGAAACACAAACCCCGGCACAGGGCCGGGGTTCGTTTACAGCGCTACAACCTTAAACCAGCGCAGCAATCGCCGCGTTGAGGGTTGCGCTTGGGCGCATGGCCTTGCTGATCAGCTCGGCATTGGCGTGGTAGTAACCGCCGATGTCGACTGGCTTGCCCTGAACGGCGTTGAGCTCGGCAACGATGGTTGCTTCGTTCTCGGTCAGGGTTTTTGCCAGCGTCGCGAACTGCGCTTGCAGTGCCGCGTCTTCAGTCTGGGTGGCCAGGGCCTGAGCCCAGTACATCGCCAGGTAGAAGTGGCTGCCGCGGTTGTCGATGTTGCCGACTTTGCGCGATGGCGACTTGTTGTTGTCGAGGAACTGGCCAGTGGCCTGATCCAGAGTCTTCGACAGCACCAGCGCTTTCGGGTTGTTGTAGTTCACGCCCAGATGCTCAAGGGAGGCTGCCAGTGCGAGGAACTCGCCCAGCGAATCCCAGCGCAGGAAGTTCTCTTCAACCAGTTGCTGCACGTGCTTCGGAGCCGAACCGCCGGCGCCGGTTTCGAACAGGCCACCGCCGTTCATCAGCGGCACGATCGACAGCATCTTGGCGCTGGTGCCCAGTTCCATGATCGGGAACAGGTCGGTCAGGTAGTCGCGCAGTACGTTGCCAGTCACCGAAATGGTGTCCTTGCCTTCGCGGGTGCGCTGCAGGGTGTACTTCATGGCGTCGACCGGCGCCATGATCTGGATGTCCAGACCGGTGGTGTCGTGATCCTTCAGGTAAGCCTGAACCTTCTCGATCACTACGCCATCGTGAGCGCGCATCGGGTCGAGCCAGAAGATCGCCGGAGTGTTGCTCGCGCGAGCGCGGTTGACGGCCAGTTTGACCCAGTCCTGGATCGGCGCGTCTTTGGTCTGGCACATGCGGAAGATGTCGCCGGCTTCAACAGCCTGTTCCATCAGCAGGTTGCCCTTGCTGTCGGTGACGCGAACCACGCCGTCAGCCTTGATCTGGAAAGTCTTGTCGTGCGAGCCGTACTCTTCGGCTTTCTTCGCCATCAGACCAACGTTTGGCACGCTGCCCATGGTGGTCGGATCGAAAGCGCCATTGGCTTTGCAATCTTCGATCACGGCCTGGTAGATGGTCGCGTAGCAACGATCCGGGATCACTGCCTTGGTGTCGTGCAGCTGACCGTCGGTGCCCCACATTTTGCCGGAGTCACGGATCATCGCTGGCATCGAGGCGTCGACGATCACGTCGCTCGGCACGTGCAGGTTGGTGATGCCTTTGTCGGAGTTGACCATCGCCAGCGATGGACGAGCGGCGTAGACGGCGGCCATGTCGGCTTCGATCTGCGCTTGCTGCTCGGCCGGCAGGGCCTTGATGCGCGCGTACAGATCGCCGATGCCGTTGTTCAGGTTGAAGCCGATCTCGGCCAGCACGTCAGCGTGCTTGGTCAGCGCGTCTTTATAGAACTCGGCAACGATCTGGCCGAACATGATCGGGTCGGAGACCTTCATCATGGTCGCTTTCAGGTGAACCGAGAGCAGCACGCCCTGGGCCTTGGCGCTTTCGATTTCAGCAGCGATGAACGCGCGCAGGGCGTTTTTGCTCATCACGGCGCAGTCGAGGATCTCGCCGGCCTGAACGGTGGTTTTTTCTTTCAGAACGGTAGCGGTACCGTCCTTGGCAATCAGCTCGATCTTCACGGCGTCAGCGGCGTCGATCAGAGCAGCTTTTTCGCTGCCGTAGAAATCGCCGGTGCTCATGTGAGCGACGTGGGACTTGGAGTCTTTGGCCCAGGCGCCCATTTTGTGCGGGTGCTTGCGCGCGTAGTTTTTAACCGACAGCGGTGCGCGACGGTCAGAGTTGCCTTCACGCAGAACCGGGTTCACGGCGCTGCCCTTGACCTTGTCGTAACGCGCCTTGGCGTCTTTGTCGGCGTCGCTGGTCACGGTTTCCGGGTAGTCCGGCAGGTTGTAACCCTGAGCTTGCAGCTCTTTGATCGCGGCTTGCAGCTGTGGCACCGAAGCGCTGATGTTCGGCAGCTTGATGATGTTGGCTTCAGGCGTAACGGCCAGGTCGCCCAGTTCGGCGAGGTGGTCGGCTACGGCTTTGTCGCCCAGTTGCTCGGGGAAGCTGGCCAGAATGCGCGCTGCAAGAGAGATATCGCGGGTTTCCACGGCGATATCGGCCGAGGCGGTGTAAGCCTCGATGATCGGCAGCAGGGAATAGGTGGCGAGGGCTGGGGCTTCGTCGGTGAAGGTATAGATGATCTTCGAGCGGGTGGGCATATTCGGATTAACTCTCTCTTCTTTGCTAAAGCGTGCGCAGAAACTCGAGGGGCGCCGGGTAAGCGCGTTCGTTCAAAGTCATCCATGAACCGAATGTCGAGATTCTTCGCGGTGATGTTGGGTGCATCAGTAGAGCGTCAAGCAGTCGGACTGCGGTAACAACCCGACCAATCAGGCGGAAAGTCTCGTGCTAGAGAGGCCAGCCGTCGTGACCCTGTGGTCAGCGGGCGGCATTATACATAGGTAGCTGGCAATCTGCCGATGGTTCATATGCAACGATTCTCGTCCATTGGTCTAAAGGTCGCAGGGCGGGGTGGGGCGTAGAGTCGTCGCGAATGCTTGAGTTTGGCGCTTTTCCCTTTGCTTTCAGGCTTGTACGAAACGAGATGTGGCCGCGCCACGAACAGAGGGTTTGCGTGTTGATTTAACTGGGTTACGCTCGAACCAAGCCAGATGTTCAATCCAAACAATGGAGTTCAGCATGGGTTACAAGAAGATTCAGGTTCCAGCCGTCGGCGACAAAATCTCCGTCAATGCAGACCATTCTCTCAATGTTCCTGATAACCCGATCATCCCCTTCATCGAAGGTGACGGCATTGGTGTCGACATCAGTCCGGTGATGATCAAGGTTGTCGATGCTGCAGTTCAAAAGGCATACGGCGGTAAGCGCAAGATTTCCTGGATGGAAGTCTACGCCGGGGAAAAAGCCACTCAGGTTTACGATCAGGACACCTGGCTGCCTCAGGAAACCCTCGATGCAGTCAAGGATTACGTGGTTTCCATCAAAGGCCCGCTGACCACGCCGGTCGGTGGCGGCATCCGTTCGCTGAACGTGGCCCTGCGTCAGCAACTCGACCTGTATGTCTGCCTGCGCCCGGTGCGCTGGTTTGAAGGCGTGCCAAGCCCGGTGAAAAAGCCTGGCGACGTCGACATGACCATCTTCCGTGAGAACTCCGAAGACATCTATGCCGGCATTGAGTGGAAGGCCGGTTCGCCGGAAGCCACCAAGGTCATCAAATTCCTTAAAGAAGAAATGGGCGTCACCAAGATCCGTTTCGATGAAAACTGCGGCATTGGCGTCAAGCCGGTTTCGCTGGAAGGCACCAAGCGTCTGGCGCGCAAGGCTCTGCAATATGTGGTCGATAACGACCGCGATTCGCTGACCATCGTGCACAAAGGCAACATCATGAAGTTCACCGAAGGTGCCTTCAAAGAGTGGGCCTACGAAGTGGCCGCTGAAGAATTCGGCGCGACCCTGCTCGATGGCGGTCCGTGGATGCAGTTCAAAAACCCGAAAACCGGCAAGAACGTAGTGGTCAAAGATGCCATCGCCGACGCCATGCTCCAGCAGATCCTCCTGCGCCCGGCCGAATACGATGTGATTGCGACCCTGAACCTGAACGGCGACTACCTCTCCGATGCCCTGGCGGCGGAAGTGGGCGGTATCGGTATCGCGCCGGGTGCGAACCTGTCCGACACCGTGGCGATGTTCGAAGCGACCCACGGTACTGCGCCGAAGTATGCCGGCAAGGATCAGGTCAACCCTGGCTCGCTGATTCTCTCGGCCGAGATGATGCTGCGGCACATGGGCTGGACCGAAGCGGCGGATCTGATCATCAAGGGCACCAACGGCGCTATTTCGGCCAAGACGGTGACTTATGACTTCGAACGTCTGATGGAGGGGGCCAAGCTGGTTTCGTCTTCGGGCTTCGGGGATGCGTTGATTTCGCATATGTAAAACGCGGGCACATAAAAACCGCCTGACTCGATGAATTGAGTCAGGCGGTTTTTTTATGGCCGGGTGTCTTGGACGAGGTTGCTCAGCTCACGACTGCAACGTGGTTGATGCCACTGGTTGCGGCGGCAGCGGCTCCTGCTGCGCCCACAGCTTCATCCACTGTGTTTTTGTCCTGAATCGCGATTGCGTGCAGGCCTTTGGGGCCTTGAAGGAGTTCGAAGTACACCTCTTGGCCTGCCTTCAGGGTTTTATAGCCTTCCATCTGGATAGCCGAGTAGTGGGCAAACAGGTCTTCTGTCTGGCCGTTCTCGATAATGAATCCAAAACCCTTGGCATTGTTGAACCATTTCACCTTGCCGACAGCCATGCTCAAATCCCTCTGCAACAGACTCCATCGCTGGAGTATCATCCAATTCATCCGCAATCTAATCCGTTAAAAGGATTGACTCCGCGGATCTTTTTTACCCACTGTGGGCTCTATTGGTTGTAACACCGTTTTCCCGATAGTCAAGGTGACCGGGCAGTCGGAGTTGAAAACGTGGACAACCGCCCCCACCACTGTATTTGCACAACTGACGAACCTTTCTTTCCATGCATGCAATCAGCCAGATTCGACTAACATTCAATCAGGATCGCCCGCTTCTCCAAAAGGATCTTCCACAGGAGCACGACGACGATTCGGCAGGCGTTGCTGTTCAGGAAGCAAAGCCTGCGTTACAGGCGCCGCCGATGTACAAGGTGGTTTTGTTTAATGATGACTACACACCGATGGATTTCGTCGTCGAAGTGCTCGAGGTGTTTTTTAACCTGAATCGCGAGCTGGCGACCAAGGTCATGCTGGCCGTCCACACAGAAGGACGGGCAGTATGTGGAGTGTTTACCCGCGACATCGCCGAGACAAAGGCCATGCAGGTCAACCAGTACGCCAGGGAAAGCCAGCATCCGCTACTCTGTGAAATCGAGAAGGACGGTTAATCGCCGACCACTTGGGTATGAGGTGAAGCTATGTTAAACCGCGAGCTCGAAGTCACCCTCAATCTTGCCTTCAAGGAGGCTCGTTCGAAACGTCATGAATTCATGACCGTCGAACACCTTTTGCTGGCCCTATTGGACAATGAGGCTGCCGCCACCGTTTTGCGTGCCTGCGGCGCAAACCTCGACAAACTCAAGCACGACCTGCAGGAGTTCATCGACTCCACCACGCCATTGATCCCCGTTCATGACGAAGATCGCGAAACCCAGCCAACCCTGGGCTTCCAGCGTGTACTGCAACGTGCTGTTTTCCACGTACAGAGCTCGGGCAAACGCGAAGTAACCGGCGCCAACGTGCTGGTTGCCATCTTCAGTGAGCAAGAGAGTCAGGCCGTGTTCCTGCTGAAACAGCAGAGCGTGGCGCGCATCGATGTCGTCAACTACATCGCTCACGGCATTTCCAAAGTGCCGGGGCATGGCGATCACTCTGAAGGTGAACAAGATATGCAGGACGACGAGGGCGGTGAGTCTTCTTCTTCAGGCAATCCTCTGGATGCTTATGCCAGCAACCTCAACGAACTCGCGCGCCAGGGTCGCATCGACCCGCTGGTCGGCCGCGAATCGGAAGTCGAGCGTGTCGCGCAGATTCTCGCGCGTCGGCGCAAAAACAATCCGCTGCTGGTCGGTGAAGCAGGCGTGGGTAAAACCGCAATTGCCGAAGGTCTGGCCAAGCGCATTGTCGACAACCAAGTGCCGGATCTGCTGGCCAACAGCGTTGTTTACTCCCTCGACCTCGGTGCTCTGCTCGCGGGCACCAAGTATCGCGGTGATTTCGAGAAGCGCTTCAAGGCGCTGCTCAATGAACTGAAAAAACGTCCGCAGGCGATCCTGTTCATCGACGAAATCCACACCATCATTGGTGCCGGCGCTGCGTCCGGTGGCGTGATGGACGCTTCGAATCTGCTCAAGCCGCTGCTGTCGTCTGGCGACATTCGCTGCATCGGTTCGACCACGTTCCAGGAATTCCGCGGCATCTTCGAGAAGGATCGTGCCTTGGCACGTCGCTTCCAGAAGGTCGATGTCGTCGAGCCGTCGGTGGAAGACACCATCGGCATCCTGCGCGGCCTGAAAGGGCGTTTCGAGCAGCACCACAACATCGAATACAGCGATGAGTCGTTGCGCGCCGCTGCCGAACTGGCATCGCGCTACATCAATGACCGGCACATGCCGGACAAGGCCATCGACGTGATCGACGAGGCGGGTGCCTACCAGCGTCTGCAACCGGTCGAAAAACGTGTAAAGCGCATTGAGGTGCCGCAGGTTGAAGACATCGTCGCGAAAATCGCACGGATTCCGCCTAAGCACGTCACCAGTTCCGACAAGGAACTGCTGCGTAACCTTGAGCGTGACCTGAAGCTGACGGTGTTTGGTCAGGACGCAGCGATCGATTCGCTGTCGACTGCGATCAAGCTGTCGCGTGCCGGCCTCAAGTCGCCTGACAAGCCAGTCGGTTCGTTCCTGTTCGCAGGCCCGACCGGTGTTGGTAAAACCGAGGCTGCGCGGCAACTGGCCAAGGCGTTGGGGATCGAGCTGGTGCGATTCGACATGTCCGAGTACATGGAGCGTCACACCGTATCGCGTCTGATCGGTGCGCCTCCTGGATATGTCGGTTTCGACCAGGGCGGTCTGTTGACAGAGGCGATCACCAAGCAGCCGCACTGCGTATTGCTGCTCGATGAAATCGAGAAGGCGCATCCGGAAGTCTTCAACCTGCTGTTGCAGGTGATGGACCACGGTACGCTGACCGACAACAACGGGCGCAAAGCGGACTTCCGCAATGTTATCGTGATCATGACTACCAACGCCGGTGCCGAAACGGCCGCGCGGGCTTCGATCGGTTTCACCCATCAGGACCACTCGTCTGATGCGATGGAAGTGATCAAGAAGAGCTTCACGCCGGAGTTCCGTAACCGTCTGGACACCATTATCCAGTTTGGTCGCCTCAGTCATGAGGTTATCAAAAGTGTGGTGGACAAGTTCCTTACCGAGCTCCAGGCGCAGCTGGAAGACAAGCGTGTGCTGCTTGAGGTTACTGATGCCGCGCGTAGTTGGCTGGCGGCGGGTGGTTATGACTCGGCGATGGGCGCGCGTCCGATGGCGCGTCTGATTCAGGACAAGATCAAGCGTCCGTTGGCGGAGGAGATTCTGTTTGGCGAGCTGGCCGAGCATGGCGGTGTGGTGCACATCGACATCAAGGATGGTGAGTTGACGTTTGACTTCGAGACTACCGCAGAAATGGCCTGACGGCCTTGGATCAAGAGGGCGCCTTCGGGCGCCTTTTTGTTATTTGTCGTTTGGGGTTTTTGGGTGAATATCCGTTGCTGCGGTGATGGCTTATTACGGTTTCGCCCTTACGGCGACTCACTTTTTTTCAAACGCCAAAAAAAGTAAGCAAAAAACGCTTGCTCCTACGTGCGGCCCGCTCGCTGGGGCTCGGGGTTCCTTCGCTGCGGGATCGATCCAGGCGCAGCGCCTACGGTTTGCTTCGCTGCACCTCCTCTCGCTGTATTTGGCTGCGCCAAACGGTCGCTGCGCTCCCACGCCCGGATCAATCCCTCCACTCAGCCTTCCGACGTCGCCCTACAGATCAAAAGCCGCAGCCGAGCTAACGCTCATCCTGTTGAGTGGTGAGGAGCATGCGGTCGGCTTTTGTTCGGTGTTGGATTCACCCCTCACCCCAGCCCTCTCCCCGAGGAGAGGGAACCGGTTTGTGGGTCTTTCAGAATCTGAGTTCGACTCGATATCGCACGTCGGCGTAGCTCTACCAAGCACCACCGTCAGTCCCCTCTCCCTCCGGGAGAGGGCTAGGGTGAGGGGCTTGTGATCTTGCTTTGGCTTTAGCTTTGGTTTTTGATCTTTTGCCCCATCGGCAGGCCGAGCGAAGGTGTTCATCCGGGGGTAGGCGCGCAGCGCCGTGCGGCGCAGCCGCATTCATCGAGAGGAGGTGCAGCGAAGCAAACCGTAGGCGATGCCCCCGGATGGACACCGTAGCGAGGGAATACTGAGCCTCAGCGAAGTGCCGTACGCCGGGGCAAGCCTTTTTGGTTACTTTTTCGGCGTCTGGAAAAAGTGACCCGCCGTAAGGGCGGAACCCTAATCAGTAACACCCGCAGCAACGGATATGCCCCCAAACCCAAACCCAAACCCCAAAACGCAGACACAAAAACGCCCGGCATAAACCGGGCGTTCTGTATTGACTTGATTAACGAGCGCGGTAAGTAATGCGCCCTTTGCTCAAGTCATAGGGCGTCAGCTCGACGCGCACTTTGTCACCGGTAAGAATACGAATGTAGTTCTTGCGCATCTTGCCGGAAATATGCGCGGTTACGACGTGCCCATTTTCCAACTCCACACGAAACATGGTGTTGGGCAGGGTGTCGACGACAGTGCCTTCCATTTCGAAGCTGTCTTCTTTCGACATGCAGTAAAGCCCTCGGTATCCAATGAATGGCCCGGTGCAACTGCGCCAGGCAAAAGCGGCGTGCATTGTGCCCGAAAAATGGGGTTTACGCCAAGGGGTTTACGGCTTGGGTTTAGTTGAGGATGACCCAGCGCTGATTAATCAGCAATTCGATGGGGCGATATTGCGTCTTGTAATTCATCTTTTTGCAGTTCTTGATCCAGTATCCGAGGTACACCGCCTCAAGCCCAAGGCGCTGTGCCTCGGCGATTTGCCAGAGGATGGCAAATCGGCCAAGGCTACGGCGCTCTTCGGCGGGTTCGTAGAAGGTGTATACCGCCGACAACCCATTCGGCAGTAAATCGGTCACGGCCACGGCCAGTAACCGTCCGTCGAGTCGGAACTCGTAAAAGCGCGAGAAGGGCAGATCGCGTACCAGAAAAGTCGAGAATTGATCACGGCTCGGCGGGTACATGTCGCCGTCAGCGTGGCGTTGTTCGATATAGCGCTGGTACAGATCGAAATACTCTTCACTGAACTGCGGCTTGGCCGGGCGCACCTGCAAATCCGTGTTGCGTTTGAAGATCCGCTTCTGCTGGCGATTGGGTGTGAACTGCGCCACCGGAATGCGCGCAGGCACGCACGCATTGCAGTTCTGGCAATGCGGGCGGTACAGATGATCGCCACTGCGGCGAAAGCCCATTTCCGACAGGTCTGCGTAGACATGCACATCCATGGGCTGGCTCGGATCGAGAAACAGGGTCGTGGCCTGCTCCTCGGGCAGATAACTGCAAGAGTGAGGCTGAGTGGCATAGAACTTCAACCGCGCCAACTCGGTCATGATCAACCCTCGGGATAAGCTGATGAATTAAGTGTAAGCCACGCGCGCAAAAGTCGCTCAGCAAACCCAGGTGGCACGATTGGGTTGATCCAGGTGATTTGCCAGATAGTCGGCGAATTGCTGACGAGGAATCGCCCGCGCGCCGAGGCTGTGCAGATGATCGGTCGGCATCTGGCAATCGATCAGTACGAATCCCGAGTCTTGCAGGTGACGCACCAGAGTGGCAAAGCCGAATTTGGAGGCGTTGTCAGCGCGGCTGAACATCGATTCGCCGAAAAACAGTTGGCCCATCGCCAGGCCGTACAGGCCGCCGACCAGTTCGCCCTGATCCCAGACCTCCACCGAATGGGCGAAGCCGCGACGATGCAGTTCAACGTAAGCGTCCTGCATGGCTTCGGTGATCCAGGTGCCGTCGGCGTAATCCCGGGGCGCGGCGCAGGCGCGGATCACAGCGTCGAAGTCCTGGTCGAAGGTCACTTGATAGCGTTCCTGGCGCAGCAGTTTGCCGAGGCTGCGCGAGACATGCAGTTCGTCGGGAAACAGCACTGTGCGCGGATCCGGCGACCACCAGAGAATTGGCTGGCCCTCGGAAAACCACGGAAAGCAGCCATGGCGATACGCCTGAATCAGCCGATCGGCCGACAGATCGCCACCGGCGGCGAGCAATCCGTTAGGGTCGCGCATGGCCTTTTCCAGCGGCGGAAAAGTCAGGGAATTACGTTGTAACCAAGTCAGCATGGCATCCAGGCTTGCAGAAGGGGAGGGCGGTGCGGGCTGTTCGGCCCGCGATAAAGTGTGCCGTTAAATGACAGGAATGTCGTCCAGATACTTCTCGGCATCGAGCGCAGCCATGCAGCCGGCACCTGCCGACGTCACCGCCTGGCGGTAAACGTGGTCGGCGACGTCGCCGGCGGCGAACACCCCGGGAATCTCGGTGGAGGTAGCGTCACCGTCGCTGCCACCCTTGACCAGCAAGTACCCGTCGCGCATCGGCAGCTGTCCTTGAAACAGGTCAGTGTTGGGTTTGTGACCAATGGCAATGAATACGCCGGCCAGCGCCAGTTCGCGGGTTTCGCCGGTGTGGCTGTCGCGCAGTCGCGCACCGGTGACGCCGCTGGCATCGCCCAGCACCTCGTCGAGATTCTGGTTCCAGTGCAGGCGCACATTGCCGTTGGCGGCTTTCTCGAACAGTTTGTCCTGGAGGATTTTTTCCGAGCGCAGTTTGTCGCGACGATGGATCAGGTGCACTTCTTTAGCGATGTTCGACAGGTACAGGGCTTCCTCCACGGCCGTATTGCCGCCGCCGACCACGGCGACCACCTGATTGCGATAGAAAAAGCCGTCACAGGTCGCACAAGCAGAAACACCCCGGCCGGCAAAAGCGTCTTCCGAGGGCAGGCCCAGGTATTGCGCCGACGCGCCGGTGGCAATGATCAGCGCGTCGCAGGTGTAAGTGCCGCTGTCGCCGACAAGCTCGAACGGGCGCTGCTGCAACTTGGCGGTGTGGATGTGGTCGTAAACGATCTCTGTGGCAAAGCGTTCGGCGTGCTTCTGCATGCGCTCCATCAACACCGGGCCAGTGAGGCCTTCGACGTCGCCGGGCCAGTTGTCGACCTCGACGGTGGTGGTGAGCTGGCCACCTGCCTGCAGGCCGGTAATGACCACCGGTTTGAGGTTGGCGCGGGCGGCATACACGGCAGCGCTGTAACCGGCCGGACCGGAGCCGAGGATGATCAGGCGTGAATGCTTCGCTACGTTCATCAAATACACCTCATAAGCCTTTGTCACAAAAGGTAATGCATGCTCAAATTGAGTCGCGGCCTCTGTGTGCTTGACTATGCTCAATCCTGGGGCTCGAAGCATGGCATCAGACGCACAAACCCGTACAATGCCGGGCTGTTACAGAATATTCGCGGTGCGTTGTGTTTATAAAAAGCGTGACGCAGTGTTAAAAGTAGTCTCAGTTGCGCTCGTTCACTTTTTTACCTGCCTGGATTGGGCAGTTTTTTATCGTCATTCAATAGATGGACGCGCCTCGTGCGCAGGAAAAGAAGCGTTTTGAAGAAATCCACCGAAGCACCAAAAACAGTCGTTCCGCTCTGGCGCCAACAATTGCACTACCGGCTCAAGGAAGGTGCATTGATCGCCATCGGCGCCTTGTGCCTGTTCCTGATGATGGCCTTGCTGACCTACGGCAAGGACGATCCGGGCTGGAGCCACAACAGCAAGATCGACGACGTACAGAATTTCGGCGGCCCGGCGGGTTCCTACAGCGCCGATATCCTGTTCATGGTGCTGGGTTACTTCGCCTACATCTTCCCGTTGTTGCTGGCGATCAAGGCCTACCAGATCTTCCGCCAGCGCCACGAACCGTGGCAGTGGAGCGGCTGGCTGTTCTCCTGGCGCCTGATCGGTCTGGTGTTCCTGGTGCTGTCCGGCGCTGCGCTGGCGCATCTGCACTTTCACGCGGCTTCGGGGCTGCCGGCGGGTGCTGGTGGTGCGCTGGGCGAAAGCCTCGGCAATCTGGCGAAGAACGCACTGAATATTCAGGGCAGCACACTGCTGTTCATTGCGCTGTTCCTGTTTGGCCTGACGGTGTTCACCGACCTGTCGTGGTTCAAGGTGATGGACATCACCGGCAAGATCACCCTCGACCTGTTCGAGCTGTTCCAGGGCGCGCTCAATCGCTGGTGGGCGGCGCGTACCGAGCGCAAGCAACTGGTTGCGCAACTGCGTGAAGTCGACGATCGCGTGCATGACGTGGTCGCGCCGACGGTCACCGACAAACGTGAGCAAGCCAAAGTCAAAGAACGCTTGATCGAGCGTGAGCAAGCCCTGAGCAAGCACATGTCTGATCGCGAGAAACAAGTTCCGCCGGTCATTGCGCCAGCTCCAGCCAAAGCGCCCGAGCCAAGCAAGCGCGTGCAGAAAGAGAAGCAGGTGCCGTTGTTCGTCGACAGCGCCGTGGAAGGCACCTTGCCGCCGATCTCGATTCTCGATCCGGCAGAAAAGAAACAACTCAATTACTCACCGGAATCCCTGGCGGCAGTCGGCCACTTGCTCGAAATCAAGCTCAAGGAGTTTGGTGTCGAGGTCACGGTGGATTCGATCCACCCCGGCCCGGTAATTACCCGTTACGAGATCCAGCCTGCCGCCGGCGTAAAAGTCAGCCGCATCGCCAACCTCGCCAAAGACCTCGCGCGTTCGCTGGCCGTGACCAGTGTGCGGGTGGTTGAGGTGATTCCGGGCAAGACCACCGTCGGTATCGAGATTCCCAACGAAGACCGGCAGATCGTGCGCTTCTCCGAAGTGCTGTCGACGCCTGAATACGACAATTTCAAATCGCCGGTCACCCTGGCGCTGGGTCACGACATCGGTGGCAAACCGGTCATCACTGACCTGGCGAAGATGCCGCACCTGCTGGTGGCCGGTACCACCGGTTCCGGTAAGTCGGTGGGTGTGAACGCGATGATCCTGTCGATCCTGTTCAAGTCCGGCCCGGAAGACGCCAAGCTGATCATGATCGACCCGAAGATGTTGGAACTGTCGATCTACGAAGGCATTCCGCACCTGCTGTGCCCGGTCGTGACTGACATGAAGGACGCCGCCAACGCCCTGCGCTGGAGCGTTGCCGAGATGGAGCGCCGCTACAAGCTGATGGCGAAGATGGGCGTGCGTAACCTGTCCGGCTTCAACGCCAAGGTCAAGGAGGCGCAGGACGCCGGCGAACCGTTGAGCGATCCGCTGTACAAGCGCGAAAGCATTCACGACGAAGCGCCGCTGCTGCAGAAATTGCCGACCATCGTTGTGGTGGTCGACGAATTCGCCGACATGATGATGATCGTCGGCAAGAAGGTCGAAGAACTGATCGCCCGTATTGCCCAGAAAGCGCGTGCGGCGGGTATTCACTTGATCCTCGCCACTCAGCGGCCATCGGTGGACGTGATCACCGGTCTGATCAAAGCGAACATTCCCACGCGTATGGCGTTCCAGGTGTCGAGCAAGATCGACTCCCGCACCATTATCGATCAGGGTGGCGCCGAACAACTGCTCGGCCACGGTGACATGCTCTACATGCCACCGGGCACCAGCCTGCCGATCCGGGTTCACGGTGCGTTCGTATCCGACGATGAAGTACACCGTGTGGTCGAAGCGTGGAAACTGCGCGGCGCGCCGGAATACAACGATGACATCCTCAACGGTGTCGAAGAAGCCGGCAGCGGTTTTGAAGGCAGCAGCGGTGGCGGCGACGGCGATGATCCGGAAGCCGACGCGCTGTACGACGAAGCTGTACAGTTTGTGCTGGAAAGCCGTCGCGCCTCGATTTCCGCGGTACAGCGCAAGCTGAAGATCGGCTACAACCGCGCTGCACGGATGATCGAAGCCATGGAAATGGCCGGCGTCGTCACCTCGATGAACACCAACGGTTCCCGTGAAGTCCTGGCCCCGGGCCCGGTGCGCGACTGATTGCAAACGCAAGAGGCGGGACAATGATGTGCCGCCGCTCTCCCAACGAGTATTCAAGAGGACTCCCATGCGTCTTATCCGCATGCTGCTGCCAGTACTGGCGCTGACCACTCTCACGGCCCACGCCGATGACAAGGACGTGGCGCGTCTGACCCAATTGCTGGAAACATCCAAGACCCTGAGCGCGAACTTCTCGCAGCTGACCCTCGACGGCGGCGGCACGCAGTTGCAGGAAACCACCGGCGACATGACCTTGCAGCGTCCGGGCCTGTTCTACTGGCACACCAATGCGCCAGCCGAGCAGACCATGGTCTCCGACGGCAAGAAAGTCACCCTGTGGGACCCGGATCTGGAACAGGCCACGATCAAGAAACTCGACGAGCGTCTGACCCAGACCCCGGCGCTGCTGCTGTCCGGTGATGTATCGAAGATCAGCCAGAGCTTCGACATCAGCGCGAAAGAGGCGGGCGGCGTGATCGACTTCACCCTCAAGCCGAAAACCAAGGACACCCTGTTCGACAACCTGCGCTTGTCGTTCCGCAACGGTCTGCTTAACGATATGCAACTGATCGACAGCGTCGGCCAGCGCACCAACATCCTGTTTACCGGGGTCAAGGCCAACGAGCCGGTGTCGCCTTCCAAGTTCAAGTTCGACATCCCCAAGGGTGCCGACGTGATCCAGGAATAAACCCAAAACCCTTTGTAGGAGTGAGCCTGCTCGCGATTCGATTTGTCAGTCACATCTTCATCGTCTGACCCACCGCTATCGCGAGCAGGCTCACTCCTACAGGGTCAATGATCGGCAAAATAGAGGTTTCAACGCTACGTGATGGATCTGTTTCGCAGTGCACCGATTGCCCAGCCACTGGCCGCGCGTTTGCGTGCGACCAATCTGGATGAGTACGTCGGTCAGGAGCACGTGCTCGCTCGCGGCAAGCCTCTGCGTGAGGCGCTGGAGCAGGGTGCCCTGCATTCGATGATCTTCTGGGGCCCGCCGGGCGTGGGCAAAACCACCCTTGCACGATTGCTCGCCGAAGTCTCCGATGCGCACTTCGAAACGGTCTCGGCGGTGCTCGCCGGGGTCAAGGAGATCCGTCAGGCCGTTGAAATTGCCAAGCAGCAGGCCGGCCAGTACGGCAAGCGCACGATTCTCTTCGTCGATGAAGTGCACCGCTTCAACAAGTCGCAGCAGGACGCGTTCCTGCCTTACGTTGAAGACGGCACGCTGATCTTCATCGGCGCCACCACCGAAAACCCTTCGTTCGAGCTCAACAACGCTCTGTTGTCGCGTGCCCGCGTCTACGTGCTGAAAAGCCTCGACGAAGCGGCGCTGCGCAAACTGGTGCACCGCGCGCTTACCGAAGAGCGCGGTCTGGGCAAGCGCAACCTGACCCTCAGCGATGAGGGCTTTCAAATGCTGCTGTCCGCCGCCGATGGCGATGGCCGACGTTTACTCAATCTGTTGGAAAACGCCTCCGATCTGGCCGACGACAACAGCGAGATGGGCATCGATCTGTTGCAGAGTTTGCTCGGTGACACGCGCCGGCGTTTCGACAAGGGTGGCGAAGCGTTCTACGACCAGATCTCGGCGCTGCACAAATCGGTACGTGGCTCCAACCCCGACGGCGCGCTGTACTGGTTTGCGCGGATGATCGACGGCGGGTGCGATCCGCTGTACCTGGCCCGGCGCGTGGTGCGCATGGCCAGTGAAGACATCGGCAACGCCGACCCGCGCGCCCTCAGCCTGTGCCTCGCGGCGTGGGAGGTGCAGGAGCGCCTCGGCAGTCCGGAAGGCGAGTTGGCCGTGGCCCAGGCCATCACTTATCTGGCCTGCGCGCCGAAAAGCAACGCCGTGTACATGGGCTTCAAAACCGCTCTGCGTGCCGCTGCCGAAAACGGCTCGCTGGAAGTACCGCTGCACCTGCGCAACGCGCCGACCAAACTGATGAAACAATTGGGCTACGGTGACGAATACCGCTACGCCCACGACGAGCCGGATGCTTATGCCGCTGGCGAAGACTATTTCCCGGAAGAGCTCGATCCCATTCCGTTCTACCAACCGGTGCCGCGCGGCCTGGAGTTGAAGATTGGCGAGAAGCTCAACCACCTCGCCCAACTCGACCGTTTAAGCCCTCGGCAGCGGAGAAAATAGTGCTTCCATTGATTGTTGCGGTCTCCGTCGGCGGGGTTGCCGGCACTTTGTTGCGCTTTGCTACGGGCAATTGGATCAACGCCAATTGGCCGCGGCACTTCTATACCGCGACGCTGGCCGTTAATATCGTGGGCTGTCTGTTGATTGGCGTGTTGTACGGCCTGTTTTTGATACGCCCGGAGGTGCCGATCGAGGTGCGCGCCGGGTTGATGGTTGGCTTCCTCGGGGGGCTGACGACTTTTTCATCCTTTTCACTGGATACGGTGCGCCTGCTGGAAAGCGGGCAAGTGCCGCTGGCCTTGGGCTATGCGGCACTCAGCGTATTCGGCGGGCTGCTCGCGACGTGGGCTGGCCTGTCTTTGACCAAACTTTGATAACGAGAAACCGACATGCTCGATTCCAAACTGTTACGTAGCAACCTTCAGGACGTAGCGGACCGCCTGGCTTCCCGTGGCTTTGCCCTGGATACCGCGCGCATCGAAGCGCTGGAAGAACAGCGCAAGACCGTCCAGACCCGCACCGAAGCACTGCAGGCTGAGCGTAACGCGCGTTCCAAATCCATCGGTCAGGCCAAGCAGCGCGGCGAAGACATCGCGCCGTTGATGGCGGACGTCGAGCGCATGGCGGGCGAACTGAGCGCCGGTAAAGTCGAACTGGACGCGATCCAGACCGAACTGGACTCGATCCTGCTCGGTATCCCCAACCTGCCGCACGAATCGGTTCCGGTCGGCAAAGACGAAGACGACAACGTCGAAGTGCGCCGCTGGGGCACGCCGACTGCATTCGATTTCGAAGTGAAAGACCACGTGGCGCTGGGCGAGAAGTTCGGCTGGCTGGACTTTGAAACCGCCGCCAAACTGTCCGGCGCGCGTTTCGCCCTGTTGCGTGGCCCGATCGCCCGGCTGCACCGCGCACTGGCACAGTTCATGATCAACCTGCACGTCAACGAGCACGGCTACGAAGAGGCATACACGCCTTATCTGGTTCAGGCCCCGGCGCTGCAAGGCACTGGTCAACTGCCGAAGTTCGAAGAAGACCTGTTCAAGATCGCCCGCGAAGGCGAAGCCGATCTGTACCTGATCCCGACTGCCGAAGTGTCGCTGACCAACATCGTTGCCGGTGAAATCGTCGATTCGAAACTGCTGCCGATCAAGTTCGTTGCCCATACTCCGTGCTTCCGCAGTGAAGCCGGCGCGTCGGGTCGTGACACCCGCGGCATGATTCGTCAGCACCAGTTCGACAAAGTCGAAATGGTCCAGATCGTTGAGCCATCGACTTCGATGGAAGCGCTGGAAGGCCTGACCGCCAACGCTGAAAAAGTCCTGCAATTGCTCGGTCTGCCTTACCGCACCCTGGCGCTGTGCACCGGCGACATGGGTTTCAGCGCGGTCAAGACCTACGATCTGGAAGTGTGGATCCCGAGCCAGGACAAGTACCGCGAAATCTCCTCGTGCTCGAACTGCGGTGACTTCCAGGCCCGTCGTATGCAAGCGCGTTTCCGTAACCCGGAAACCGGCAAGCCTGAGCTGGTGCACACCCTGAACGGTTCCGGTCTGGCCGTCGGCCGCACCCTGGTGGCCGTACTGGAAAACTACCAGCAGGCTGACGGCTCGATCCGGGTTCCGGACGTGCTCAAGCCGTACATGGGTGGCCTTGAGGTCATCGGCTAAATGAAATATCTGCCGCTGTTTCACAACCTGCGCGGCAGTCGTGTGTTGGTCGTCGGTGGGGGGGAAATTGCCTTGCGCAAATCCCGCCTGCTGGCCGATGCCGGTGCGCTGCTGCGGGTGGTCGCACCTGAAATCGAAACGCAACTGCGTGAACTGGTTACAGCCTCCGGTGGCGAATGCCTGTTGCGCGGTTACGTCGAGGCGGATCTCGACGGTTGCGGGCTGATCATCGCCGCCACCGACGATGAGACGCTCAACGCACAAGTTTCCACCGATGCTCACAAGCGCTGCGTGCCGGTCAACGTGGTCGACGCGCCGGCCTTGTGCAGCGTGATCTTCCCGGCGATCGTCGATCGCTCACCGCTGATCATCGCGGTGTCCAGCGGCGGCGATGCGCCGGTGCTGGCGCGTTTGATTCGCGCCAAGATCGAAACCTGGATTCCGTCGACTTACGGTCAGTTGGCCGGTCTGGCTGCGCGTTTCCGCAATCAGGTGAAAAGCCTGTTTCCGGATGTGCAGCAGCGTCGTGGTTTCTGGGAAGACGTGTTTCAGGGGCCGATTGCCGATCGGCAACTGGCCGGGCAGGGCGCCGAAGCCGAACGTCTGCTGCAAGCCAAGATCGATGGCGAAGCCATGGTCACCACCGGCGAGGTGTATCTGGTTGGCGCGGGCCCGGGCGATCCGGATCTGCTGACCTTCAAGGCCTTGCGTCTGATGCAGCAAGCGGATGTGGTGCTCTACGACCGCTTGGTGGCGCCAGCGATTCTTGAACTGTGTCGTCGTGATGCCGAGCGGGTCTACGTTGGCAAGCGTCGTGCTGATCACGCCGTGCCGCAGGATCAGATCAACCAGCAACTGGTCGATCTGGCCAAGGCCGGCAAACGTGTGGTGCGGTTGAAGGGTGGTGATCCGTTTATCTTCGGCCGTGGTGGCGAAGAGATCGAAGAACTGGCGGCCCACGGCATTCCGTTTCAGGTGGTGCCGGGTATCACCGCGGCCAGCGGTTGCGCGGCGTATGCCGGGATTCCGCTGACCCATCGTGATTACGCGCAGTCGGTGCGTTTTGTCACCGGGCATTTGAAGGACGGTTCCACCGATCTGCCATGGGCCGACCTTGTCGCACCGGCGCAGACGCTGGTGTTCTATATGGGCTTGGTCGGCTTGCCGGTCATTTGCGAGCAACTGATCAAGCATGGTCGTTCGGCGGATACTCCGGCGGCGTTGATTCAGCAGGGCACCACGGTCAATCAGCGCGTCTTCACCGGCACGTTGGCTGATCTGCCGCGACTGGTGGCGGAGCATGAAGTGCATGCGCCGACATTGGTGATCGTCGGTGAAGTGGTGCAACTGCGCGAGAAGCTGGCGTGGTTCGAAGGGGCTCAGGCGCAGGTCTAAAAGACCGAGTCGCCTCATTCGCGAGCAGGCTCGCTCCCACATTGGATCTGTGTCGTACACAAATTCCCTGTGGGAGCGAGCCTGCTCGCGAAGAGGCCCTCAAAAACACCGAATCAATCAACCCCGGCGCCAAACCCCTTTGCCGCTCAACCGCGCCCGATCATGGGCCTCGTTGAAATCCTGCTCCGGCCCCTTCGGCACAACACCCGTCGGGTTAATCGTCTTGTGACTGCCGTAGTAGTGATTCTTGATGTGCTGGAAATCCACCGTCTCGGCAATCCCCGGCAGCTGATACACCTCACGCAGCCAGTTCGACAGATTCGGGTAATCGGCAATCTGCCGCAGGTTGCACTTGAAGTGCCCGTGGTACACCGCGTCAAAACGAATCATCGTGGTGAACAAACGGATGTCCGCTTCCGTCAGGTACTCACCCGATAAGTAGCGATTGGCACCCAACACTCGCTCCAGATGATCCAGTTCGGCAAACACCTCATCGAACGCTTCTTCATAAGCCTGTTGCGACGTCGCAAAGCCTGCGCGGTACACGCCGTTGTTTACCGCCGGATAGATCCGCTCGTTCAGCGCATCAATCTCGCTTCGCAACGGCGCCGGGTAGAAGTCCAGATCATTGCCGGTCAGATCATCAAACGCGCTGTTGAACATGCGGATGATCTCCGCCGATTCATTGCTGACGATGCGCTTGAGCTTCTTGTCCCACAGCACCGGCACGGTGACGCGGCCGGTGTAATCGGCAGTGTCGGCGGTATAGCGCTGGTGCATGAATTCAAAACCATCGAGCTTATCACCCGTCGAGCCGAGTGCTTTGTCGAAGGTCCAGCCGTTCTCCAGCATCAGCCAACTGACCACCGAAACGTCGATCAGATTTTCCAGGCCTTTGAGCTTGCGCAGGATCAGCGTGCGATGCGCCCATGGACAGGCGAGGGAAACGTAGAGGTGATAGCGTCCGGCTTCAGCGGCAAAACCGCCTTCGCCGCTGGGACCGGGTTCGCCGTTAGCGGTCACCCAGCTGCGGCGCTTGGCCTGTTCGCGCTGGAACGCGCCGTCCTTGCTGCTTTCGTACCACTTGTCCTGCCAGTGGCCATCGACGAGTAAACCCATGATCAAGACTCCGTAAACCAATAATCGTTGGAGTCGAGTCTATTCCGATGAGTTCGAACAAAAAGCGCAAAGATCGGGCGTGAATGATCGGTTAAATCGATTTGTTCCGTGCGGCCCAGTACTGCTCGGCGGTTGCGAAGGCTTGCTCACGGTTTTGACCGAGGCCGCGTAAGGCCAAGGCCATGGTCGCAATCAGGGCCATTTGCGGGTAACTGTCGACGACATCTCCCCGCCAGACGGCCTTCAGATGTTCAACGTCCAGTGTCGCCGGTTTGACGTGGCGCTGCGCCGAAAATTGCGGCCATTCCTCGTCCCAGCTTTCGCCACCTGTGGTGCCGTAGAGGTGACTGTCGGCATCAGGGTTGATCTCGATTTCGCCGCCATCACCCTTGACCACAATCGCCGTGTCACCGAGCAAACCGCTGGCATCGCGATGCACTGCCTGATAGCCAGGATGGAAAATGCTCTGCAGCCCACAACGCGCGCCCAGCGGATTGAGAATCCGTGCCAGCGAATGAATCGGCGAACGCAGGCCGAGGGTGTTGCGCAAATCGATCATGTTCTGCAATTGCGGCGCCCAGTCCACCAGCGGCATAAAGGCCAGCCCGCCGTTGTCCAGTGCCGTGCCGACCTGTTGCCAGGTGCGGCACAACGGAATGTTCAACTCGCCGATCAGTTGCTCGCTGTACATCCGCCCGGCCGTGTGTGCGCCGCCGCCGTGCATGAAGATGCGCACGCCGTTCTGTGCCAGACACTTGGCTGCCAGCAGATACCACGGCAGATGGCGCTTCTTGCCGGCATAGGTCGGCCAGTCGAGATCGACGTTCAGCTTGGGGGCCTGCAAGCGCTCGCGCAGGGCTTCGGTGAAGCCAGCCATTTCCTCGGCGCTTTCTTCCTTGTGCCGCAGCAACATCAGGAATGCACCGAGCTGGGTGTCCTCGACCTTGTCGTCAAGGACCATGCCCATGGCTTCCCGGGCTTCTTCGCGGGTCAGGTCGCGGGCGCCGCGTTTACCCTTGCCGAGGATGCGCACGAATTGGGCGAACGGATGTTCGGCAGGCGTTTCGAGGGTCAGTGCTGGAAAGTCGGTCATAAGCAATTCGTCGGTTTGGGCAGGCCCGCCAGTTTCGCGGCGAGTTTGGCGGGGGTGCCTTTGAACAGTCGGTTCAGGTGCAGGCTGTTGCCCTTGTCCGGGCCGAGTTTCAACGCGGTGTATTTGATCAGCGGCCGTGTGGCCGGGGACAGCTGGAATTCGGCGTAGAAGCTGCGCAACAGTTCGAGGACTTCCCAGTGTTCGGCGGTCAACTCGATCTCTTCGGCGGCAGCGAGGGCGCTGGCAACGTCGGCAGACCAGTCGCTGAGGTCGACAAGAAAACCGTCCTTGTCCAGTTCGATGGCGCGGGCGCCGACGGTCATGGAGTTCATAGCCAGCTGTTGACCTTGTCGTGATGGATCGACAGCTCGACGAAGGCCGGGTAATCAATGGCCTCAGCCCAGTCCGGGACATCAATGGCGCGAGCCTGTGCATCTTCGGCAAGGACGAATAATTTGATTTGGCGTTGTTCCAGTGCACTGAACGGCGCGGTGCCTGGTTGCAACGCATACACCGCATCGCCGGAGAGCAGCAGGGCATCAGTACTGCCGATCAGGCGCAGGCAACTGGTCAGGCGATCGTCGCCAAACGGGGAATGAGACAACACATGCAAAGTCGACATCAGAGGGTGATCACCTGGTCGTAACGGTCAATAAGGGCGGTGATTTGCTCGGCGGCCAGCGGCTGCGCTTCGTCCAGCGACAGAGTGCCGAGGCCACGAGTGCTGGCGCTCTCTGCGCAGTAGAACAACTCTTCGACACCAAACATCGGTAGCGCTTGCAGGTTAGCGCTCAAGTCTTTCTGCTGCAGGGCTTTGGCGCTCTGCCCGGCGGCGAGTTGCAACACGCCATCATCGAGAAACAGCAAGCCAATGGGCAGATCAAAGGCGCCACCGGCCAGCACGATGTCCAGTGCTTCGCGGGCTTCGGGACCGGACCACGGTGATTGGCGGCTGATGAGCAACAGGGATTTAGCCATCTCACGCACCTCCGAAGCAGATCAAGCGGTCAGCGTCTTGCACCGCATCATGCAACTGACCAAGACCGGACAATTCCCACGGTGCGCTGACTGAGACGGCGTCACGCTGATAACGCTTGGCTTCTTCAGCGTTCAGCACACCACGACGCAGGGCGGCGGCAATGCACACCACGCCGTCCAGCTTTTGCTCGGTAATGAAGGCGCGCCATTGTTTGGGCAGGTCCAGTTCGTCCTGCGGGGTAACCACCGCATCCGCAGCGTTATAAACGCCGTCCTGATAGAAAAACAGTCGGACAATTTCATGCCCACCGGCCAGTGCGGCTTGCGCAAACAGCAGGGCGCGGCGCGAGGAGGGCGCATGGGCGGCGGAAAACAGCGCGATGGCGAACTTCATGACGGACTCGATCAGCAAAACTGCGGCCATGATAAAGCTTTATCATGGCCGCCGCGAAACCTTGTAGGCCTTCGCCTGCTCGCGATAGCGGTCTGTCAGCTGGTGAAGATGAAGAATGTGCCGGCGCCTTCGTCGGAACGCCGCCCGGAGCCGGCTCGCTCCTACAGAGATTTTTGTTGTCCTCGGTTAGCGCGGCATGTAACCCAATTGCCAGCGCCGCGGGATTTTCAGCGATAGCAGCCCGATCATCGCGGCCAGCAACCCGCTGACAAACATCGCCTTCAGTCCCAAATGATGTTCCAGCACTGCCCCCAGAATCGCGCCGATAAACATTCCGCTCCAGGGCACCAGTTGCACCCGCCAGCCACTGCGCCGTTCGCCAAGCATCCAGCGGCCCAATCCACGGCCGAACCGCGACAACGCGCCAGTCACGTAAGTCAGCCCGACCGGCAAGCCATTCACTTCTTCGACCGCCGCGTTGAGCATGCCCATCGCAATGATCGCCGCCATCAGCGCCGGCAGTTGGGTGTCGAATGGCCAGACCGCTGCCGCGCACAGCAGGGTGGCGATACACAACAGCAGCGGCAGCGCCCGGCGGCCGCCGAAACGTGCGACGACGACCCCCAAGGCATTGCCGACAATAAATGTTGCAACGAGGATCAACAAACGCACGGTCAGCCCGACGTCGCCATCGCTGATCGCCACGGCGAGTCGGGTGGTGTTGCCGCTCATGAACGAGACGAAATCGCCGCTGGCCATAAAGCCAATGGCGTCGGTCATTCCGGCCAGTACCGAGAGGCTGGCCACCAGCGCCAGACCAATCCGCCCGCGCCACTTTTGTGTGTGCGGGTGGCCGGGGCTGGCGCGGTGAGTCGAGGCGGATGGCAGCATGAGTGGCGGTGTCCTTTCGCGGCGGTTACGGTTCTATGCCATACAGATCGCAATATTCCAGCCAATCCATCCCGGCCATTTCCGCGACTTCACGATGTACTTCCAGGCGCTGCGCCTGGTATTCCTCAGGCGAGTCAGCGGTCAGTAGCAGGGTCAGCTCCCAGGCGAACAGTCCGCGACTTTCCGCTTCGGCCTCAAACGCTTCATGCAGGCGCTCTTCGCGATACTGTGCTTGAGTTTCGCCTTTGGCCTGGGCCAGTAACGGGTTGAGGTGGTCGAGGGTTTCGCGCAGTTCGGGACGCGCGTCGAGAAATATTTTCAGGGCATGTTCATGTCGCTGGTCGGTAGGCGCCATGGGGTTTCCTTGTGAGGCTGATGAGCTTAGGTTGCCGCAGCGGCCTGCGCGTGTCGCGCTATAAATGCAGTAAAGCAGAACGATTTCTGCTGCTGCGATGATACAGTCCGCTTTTTTCTGAATGAGCGAATGCAATGCGAATTCTGATGGTAGCGCTGGCGGCGACGCTGCTGGCCGGTTGCGCAGGTTCGGTGATGGACGATGCTCGCACCAAAGCCCCCTATAAAGTACTGACTTCGGACAAAGCCGAGAAAGTCGTGGCGCAATGTGTGCAGTTCGGCTGGCAGGACGAGGCGGTATTCGGCGTGGACGCGGCGGCGTATCTGGAACCGCGCAAGTCGGGCGGGACGACGGTGTATACCCGTTCGGCGGAGTCGTTTGTCGACGTGATTACCGAGGCATCGGGCACGACGCTGAATTACTACGCGCAGAAGGATGACTTTGTCGCCAAGCGCCGGTTGGCGGCTTTAGCGACCTGCCTCTGATCATGCGCTGAAGCGGCTGCCACCTTCGTCGGAACGCCGCCCGGAGCACGCTCGCTCCCACATTTTGCAATGCGTTCCAATGTGGGAGCGAGCCTGCTCGCGAAGGGGTCGCAACATTCAACCAATCAGTCGCTTCTGGAAGAAATGCCGCTTATGTCCCAGTGGATAATCCAGAATCTCTCCGCATTCGCTAAATCCAAGCTTCTTGTAAAACTCCGGTGCCTGGAAGGAAAAGGTGTCGAGCCAGATGCCAACGCAGTCTTTTTCCCGTGCCAGATCTTCCGCCCTCTGCATCAACTGCGAGCCGATACCCTTGCCGCGACCCTGTTCCGGCACCGCCAGTAGCTCAATGAACAGCCAACGATAGAACGTGTGGGCATACAAACCACCGAGGATCGCGTCGTGTTCATCACGCACTAACAGAGCGATCGGCTCGAAGGTCGACGGTCCGGCTTTGGCAACGTTGTGCGCACGCAGCGGTGCAAGGATGGCTGTGCGTTCTTCTTCGGTCGGGTTTTGTGACAGCTCGATGCGCAAATTCATGCGTGACTTCCTTGTAGTTTGAACCCGCAGCCTATCCTGCCCGGCACCTGTCTTCCAAGCCCTGCCGCAACCCGTTGGAACTGCCGCTCTCGCGTCGGGGTCTAGCCTTTACAGCGTCACTCCAGCACGCGGTTGATGAGGATCCCCCATGAATATTTTCGAAGCCCTTCGCGAAAGCCACGACCGCCAGCGTACTTACGCCAAAAACCTGATCGAAACCAGCGGTGACACCCCGGAGCGGGTTGAGGCTTATAAGTTGTTGAAAGCCGAATTGCAGGCCCACGAAACGGCCGAAGAGCGTCATTTCTACATTCCGTTGATGGAATACGACAACGGTGTCGATCTCAGCCGCCACGCCATTTCCGAACACCATGAAATGGACGAGATGATGGAAGAACTCGACGAGACCGAGATGTCCAGCCCGGCCTGGCTGGCCACTGCCAAAAAGCTCTCTGACAAAGTTCACCATCACCTGAAGGAAGAAGAACAGAAGTTCTTCCAGATGGCTGGCAAATTGCTCAGCGAAAAACAGAAAGAACAACTCGCCGGGCAGTACGAAAAGGAGTTCAACGCACAGCTGCCGTGAGTACTGAATGGCAGTGTTTGCAGCATTGGCGTGTAATCTTTTGGCGTCATCTCAGGTGGGCGTTGTCGCAAAAGGCTGTATATCCATCCAGTTTTTGCGGTGTTTTTACAGTTCTAGGCTGCTGACTGCGACAAAACCGCCGATGGACAAAAAATCCGTCTCCGTTAGCTTGAAGGCCTCTCCTCGGAAAGGAGAGTTCGTAAATCAACGGAGTGAAAAACATGAATCAACCACAAGCACAAACCCAACTGCGACACGGTCGTGTGATTTCCCCTGCAAGCCGCGGTGCGGTAGCGATCGAGCAAGGATTGCTCGGTGCCTGGCAGGTCAACGAAATGGAAGGCGGGAAGAATTTCCCGGCGCTGGCGGCGGGGCCGTTCCCGGCGCCTTACCAGAGCGACTCGGACAGTGTCACGCCACCGGCCGACGGCTACATTCTCAGCGGTGGCAAGAGCGATGCCCGCGATTGCGTGAACTTCACCCATGACGAAATGAGCAAAAAACTCGCTCGTCCGTTCACCTGGCCGCTGCTCAATGTCACCCCGGGGCAAACCCTCGAAATCAAATGGGAATACACCGCGCCGCACACCACCCGTGGTTACCGTTGGCTGATCACCAAGGATGGCTGGGACCCGAAACAACGCATCACTCGCGCGCAACTGGAAGCCCAACCGTTCTTCGAGGACTTCTACACTCAGGTGCCTTATTACAGCTACCCGAATGAATTGAAGGCCAAGGTCAATCACGCGGTGAAACTACCGACCAACAAGACGGGCCATCACGTGATCGTGCTGATGTGGATCGTCGCCAATACCGGCAACGCCTTCTATCAGGCTTTCGACGTCGACTTCAAATAACGGCGCTGCGTCGCCAAACCCACACGTTCTGAAGGATTAGAACATGTCAAAAATCGATTTCTCTTTAGTGCAAAACGCGGCGAGCGATGCCGCCTCGCTGATGCCGAGCATTGCCGGTAAAAAGATCCTCATGGGCTTCTGGCACAACTGGCCGGCGGGCCCGAGCGACGGTTATCGCCAGGGTCGCTTTGCCAGCCTCTCACTGGAGGAGGTGCCCAAGGAATACAACGTCGTCGCGGTCGCTTTCATGAAGGGCAGCGGGATTCCGACCTTCAAGCCGTTCAACGTTTCCGATTCCGAGTTCCGCCGCCAGGTCGGTGTGCTCAACAGCCAGGGTCGGGCCGTGCTGATTTCACTCGGTGGCGCCGACGCGCACATCGAGTTGCGCAGCGGTCAGGAACAACCGCTGGCCAATGAAATCATCCGTCTGGTGGAAACCTACGGCTTCGACGGACTGGACATCGATCTTGAACAGAGCGCGATTGATTTCGCTGCCAACAAGACGGTTCTGCCAGCGGCATTGAAACTGGTCAAGGATCACTACGCAGGCCAAGGCAAGCACTTCATCATCAGCATGGCCCCGGAGTTTCCGTACCTGACCAGCACCGGCAAGTACGTGAGCTATTTGCAGGCACTGGAAGGCTACTACGACTTCATCGCCCCGCAGTTCTACAACCAGGGCGGTGACGGGGTCTGGGTGCCGGAAGCCAGCAACGGCGCGGGTGCATGGATTGCGCAGAACAACGATGCGCTGAAGGAGGATTTCCTTTACTACCTGACTGAAAGTCTGGTGACCGGCACTCGTGGCTTCACGCGGATCCCGGCGGACAAGTTCGTCATCGGCCTACCGGCCAACAACGATGCAGCTGCCACCGGTTATGTGATCGACAAAACCGTGGTCGGGAATGTCCTTAAGCGTCTGGCGATCAAGGGGCTGCCGATCAAAGGCTTGATGACCTGGTCGGTGAATTGGGACAACGGCACCAGCAAGGATGGCGTGCCGTACAACTGGGAATTCAGTCGGCGATATGGGCCGTTGATTCACGGGGTTCCTGCTGCTGAGCAGGCTGTTGGTGACATGCGTTCGCTCATCGCTCGGTAGTTGCAAATAAAGAAGCCCGGTAGCGCTGCCGGGCTTTTTTTGTTTGCGCAATTATTCGACCATGGCGGCTTATTCAGGAAACAGGATCAAGCGTCATGTCCAACACAACCGAGCGGGTCAACATCGTCGACACTCAGGTGTTGTCCCATGACTGGTATCTGCTGAAGAAAATCACCTTCGACTATCACCGCAACAATGGCGAGTGGCAGCGTCAGACCCGTGAGGTTTACGACCGCGGCAATGGCGCTGCGATTCTGTTGTTCAACCGCGAGCAGCGCACGGTGGTGCTGACACGGCAGTTTCGTTTGCCGGTATTCGTCAATGGTCATGATGGTCTGTTGATAGAGGTGGCTGCAGGCTTGCTCGAAGGCGCTGCGCCGGAACAGCGGATTCGCGATGAAGCCGAAGAGGAAACCGGTTATCGCGTGCACGATGTGAAGAAGGTGTTCGAGGCTTACATGAGTCCCGGCTCGGTGACCGAGAAGCTGCACTTTTTCATTGCCGAATACGACGCCGCATCGAAGGTCAGCGACGGTGGCGGTCTGGAAGAGGAGACCGAAGAACTGGAAGTGCTGGAGTGGCGATTCGATGACGCGCTGGCAGCGTTTCAGCGCGGTGAGATCTGCGACGCCAAGACCATCATGCTGTTGCAGTATGCGGCGATGAATAACTTGTTTAACGGATAAATCCAAAGATCGCAGCCATCGGCAGCTCCTGCAGGAAACGCATTCCAGGGTAGGAGCTGCCGAAGGCTGCGATCTCTTGATCTGTATTAACTGGCTAAAATAGATCCCCGGTTTTGCCAACCGTCGACCAGTTGCCACCCTCCAGGGTCAGCAAGCGCTCTTTCGCCTCAAGCCCACCGGCAAATCCGGTCAGCTTTCCCGACGCGCCAATCACCCGATGACACGGCGCGACGATGGAAATCGGGTTGCGTCCGTTGGCGGCGCCTACTGCCCGCACGGCGCTGGGATTGCCGATCTGTTCGGCAATCTGGCTGTAGGTGCGCGTCTCGCCAAATGGAATGGTCAGCAGCGCTGCCCAAACCTTTTTCTGAAAGTCGGTGCCGGTGAAATCCAGTTCCAGATCAAAACAGTCACGCGTCCCGGAAAAATATTCTTCAAGTTGTCGAGCGGTTCGAATCAGGATCGGATTGTCGTGTGCCTCAATCATCGGCCCGAGGCGCACGCGGTTCGGTTTGTCGTTTTCCCAGAGGATGGCCGCCAGTCGTGAGCCGTTCGCGACCAGCTTCAGCTCGCCGACGGGCGAGGGCAGGGTGATGAACGTGTAAGACATGACGGCAGACTCCGGATCAGGGCGGCAACAGCGCCCAGCATACTGCCTGATCGGGGAGGCGCAATACGCAAAGCCGACCATACTGCTTGGTGCTCTTGCAGCGTTCCCCCTCTGTTTTGCACAGACCCTGAAAACAAAAAAAGAGATCGACTCATGAAGTACGAACCTTTGGCCAAATCGCTGATAGCGACCTCACTGGCACTCAGCTGTCTCATGGCTCACGCGGCGTCAGTCGCACCGGTTGCTGCCGAAAACGGCATGGTGGTCACCGCGCAACACCTGGCGACCCACGTGGGCGTCGACGTTCTGAAAAGTGGCGGCAATGCCGTCGATGCAGCGGTCGCTGTGGGGTACGCGCTGGCGGTGGTTTATCCCGCAGCCGGCAACCTCGGCGGTGGCGGCTTCATGACCATTCAATTGGCGGACGGGCGCAAGACCTTCCTCGACTTCCGCGAAAAAGCGCCGCTGGCGGCGACGGCCAACATGTACCTCGACAAGGAAGGCAACGTCATTCCCGACCTGAGCACCCGTGGGCATTTGGCGGTGGGCGTGCCGGGCACTGTCTCTGGCATGGAACTGGCGCTGAGCAAATACGGGACCAAACCGCGCAAGGAGATGATTGCCCCGGCGATCAAACTGGCGGAAGACGGTTTTGCGCTGGAGCAGGGTGATGTCGAGTTGCTGGAGTACGCCACCGATGTGTTCAAGAAAGACATGCGCGATTCAGGCTCGATCTTCCTGCACAACGGCGAGCCGATGCAGGTCGGGCAGAAACTGGTGCAGAAGGATCTCGGCAAGACCCTGCGGACGATTTCCGAAAAAGGCGCCGACGGCTTCTATAAAGGTTGGGTCGCCGATGCCATCGTCACCTCGAGTCAGGCCAACAAAGGCATCATCACCCAGGCCGACCTCGACAAATACAAGACCCGCGAACTGGCGCCGGTGGAATGTGACTACCGTGGTTATCATGTGGTCTCGGCGCCACCGCCAAGCTCCGGCGGGGTAGTGATCTGCCAGATCATGAACATCCTCGAAGGCTATCCGATGAAGGATCTGGGCTTCCATTCGGCTCAGGGTATGCACTATCAGATTGAAGCGATGCGCCACGCGTATGTTGATCGCAACAGCTACCTCGGCGATCCGGATTTCGTCAAAAACCCGATCGAGCACCTGCTGGACAAGAACTACGCGACCAAGCTGCGTGATGCCATCCAGCCGCAAAAGGCCGGTGTGTCGGCTGAGCTAAAACCTGGTGTGGCGCCCCATGAAGGCAGCAACACCACGCACTATTCGATCGTCGACAAGTGGGGCAACGCGGTGTCGGTCACCTACACCCTCAACGACTGGTTCGGCGCGGGCGTGATGGCGAGCAAGACCGGGGTGATCCTCAACGATGAAATGGACGACTTCACCTCCAAGGTCGGCGTGCCGAACATGTACGGTCTGGTGCAGGGCGAAGCCAATGCGATTGCGCCGGGCAAGGCACCGTTGTCGTCGATGAGCCCAACCATCGTCACCAAGGACGGCAAAGTGGTGATGGTGGTCGGCACGCCGGGTGGCAGCCGCATCATTACCGCGACCTTGCTGACCATGCTTAACGTCATCGATTACGGCATGGGCCTGCAGGAAGCGGTCGACGCACCACGCTTCCACCAGCAGTGGATGCCGGAGGAAACCAACCTCGAAGACTTCGCCGCCAGCCCCGACACGAAGAAGATTCTCGAGAGCTGGGGCCACAAGTTTGCCGGGCCGCAGGACGCTAACCACATCGCTGCGATTCTGGTCGGCGCACCGTCGCTGGGGGGTAAACCGGTCGGCAAAAACCGTTTCTACGGCGCCAATGATCCGCGCCGCAACACCGGCTTGTCACTGGGTTACTGAGGGGCGTAAAAAGGGGGCGGGCTCACGTCCGCCCCTGTCTCGAGGACTGATCAAGGAAGGCTCATCATGACCACCGCATTACTGATCATCGACGTCCAGCGCGCCCTCTGCTCGGGCGAATACCAGTGCCATGACATTCACCGGGTGATCGACACCATCAACGGTCTCAGCACCCGCGCCCGACAGGCAGGTGTGCCGGTGGTGCTGATTCAGCACGAAGAAAAGGACAGCCCGTTGGCCCAGGGTGCCGAAGGCTGGCAATTGGCCGAAGGGCTTGAGACATCGCCCAAAGACCTGCGCGTACGCAAAACCACCCCGGACTCGTTCTACCAGACTGACTTGCGCAAACTGCTGCCGAGCGAAGACTTCGAGCAACTGGTCATCTGCGGTCTGCAAACCGATTACTGCGTCAACGCCACCGTGCGCCAGGCCCATCAACTGGGTTATGACGTGGTGCTTGCCGCCGATGCGCATTCCACTGTCGACAATGGCAACATGAGTGCCGAAGACATCATCGCCGAGCACAACAAGGATCTGGCGCACCTGACTGGCTCCGTGGCGCGTATCGATGTCAAACCCGCAGCCGACATCACGTTCTGACAACCCACGCAAAACCCTGTGGGAGCGAGCCTGCTCGCGAAGGCAGTGTGTCAGTCGACATTGATCGTGGCTGATCCACCGCTTTCGCGAGCAGGCTCGCTCCCACAGTGATTGCTAAACCCTGATTGCGATGCACATCAGGGATTTCCGCTGGCTGCACTGGCATACTGCGCGCCGTCCGAAGAATGGAATCTCTCGATGTTCGCGATCTCCCTGCGTCATGCCTTGCTGCTGACCGCCCTTGCGTTTGCCTCTGTTACCCACGCCAGCAGTTTCGATTGCGCCAGCGCTGTCAGCAAAACTGAAAAAGCCATTTGCGCCGATCCGGATCTCTCGCGCCTCGACGAGCAACTCGCGGCGCGCTGGCGGTCGACCCTGGCCAAGGTTGACGATCCGAAAGCGCTTAAAGCGGATCAGCGAGGGTGGCTTAAGCAACGTAATCAATGTGACGATCTGGCGCCCTGTTTACACCGGCAGTACCTGATGCGTCTCACCGCTCTTGAATACATGGTCAAACCGTTTTCCTGGGACGCCACTTGGCAGCTCATTCCCTGGGGCGTTTCGGAAGGGGCAGAAATCACCACCAGGCGCCAGGATGCTTCTCACATCGCCTTCGACATTTCAGCAGCGAACGGCTCCCACTCGGGTGAACTGGAAGGCATCGCAACGATAGAGGGGACGCAGGCCCGTTACGAGCAGGGAGAGTGTGTTTTAACCTTCAAAGCCCTAAACGGGGTGATGGATGTGGCACAGGATGGCGCGGATTCCGATTGCGGCGCCGGAATGGGCGTTTACTACGGTGGACGGTATGTGGCATCGAGGCAAACAGTCCTGGTCGACTATGATTTGCTCACACTGGGTGTGGCACAAACCCAGCGGGAAAACGCAATGTTGCACACGCTGCTTAAGGGCGACTATCAGACGCTCCTGCAAAACTGCGGCTTGAAGATGGACGGTGAGTCCTCTGAAGACGTACCGAACAGTGAGGTCAGCAACTATTGGGTCCGGGGATTGCCGTCGAGCAACGCGGCGATTGTCATGCGTGCACCGAATGAGCAGTTCTGGATCATAGTCCTGGTGCCCCAGGCTGGGGGTAAAACCCTCGCGCGTTACTACACCAATGTTGCGCAATGGAAAGGGCGCATGCCGGACGTCCTGCAAGCCTGGTATGCAAGTAAAGGCGGGGAAGGCTATATGCCGCTGGATTTCGTGCCCTGACCCGCATCAATCCTGCTGGCGTCCGAGGGGCTGTGAAACCACAGCCCCTCAAGTCGCAAACAAAACCCCACGAATCTCACCCACCCGCGGCGCTACGACCACGCCCTCCAGCACCATCCGGGTAATCGTCTGCGCCGCCGTTTGATAATCCTCATCCTGCGGCACTTCGCGCCCCATGATCTGGCCCATCTGCCAGCCGATGTTGGTGTACGTGCGCGTCGCCGACCAGATGAACAGCATCAAATGCTCCGGATCTACCGGCGCGAGCAAACCGCGCTCGATCCAGCTGCGCAGGCATTCAACATTGCGCCGCGCTTCGGCCTGCAACAGATCGCGGCACTCATCCGGCAACTGGCGACCGCCCAGCAGCAACTCGCCACTGAACACCTTGGCAATCGCCGGATGCTCGCGGGCAATACGAACTCGCGCGGCCACGTAAGCGCGCAGCCCCGTCAGCGGATCATCGCTTTCACGCAGCACCGCCGAGGCTTCCAGCAACGGCTCGACAAACCCCAGCAGCACTTTGCTGTAGAGGTTTTCCTTGGTCTGGAAGTAGTAGTACAGATTGGCCTTGGGCACGCCGGCACGCGCCGCGATATCGCGGGTCTGGGTTGCGTCGAAGCCGTTGGCGGCAAACTCTTCGCTGGCGGCGGCGAGGATCAACTGCTCGTTGCGTACGCGGATGGCACTCATGGACACACAGGCTGGCTGGACGGCATGGAAAGATTCTGGCGATTTTGGTTTCGCAATATACAAAACTATATAGCGATGAGGCCAGCATACTCGAAGGGCAGCGCTATGCTGTTTCGATCATTGATTGGAAACGGAGCGGGCGTATGACTCTTCAGACAGTGCGCGCCGCCCCGACACATCTGGATGCGGTGGCGGCGTTGTTCGACGCTTATCGAGGTTTTTACCAGCAGCCGTCGAACCTTGTGCAATCGCGAGCCTTCATCGCTGAACGTATGGCTGCCAGCGAATCGGCGATTTTTCTTGCTCAGGATGAACACGGTGAAGCGCTGGGTTTCGTGCAGTTGTATCCGACGTTCTCGTCCATTGATGCGCACCGCACCTGGCTGCTCAGCGATCTGTTCACCGCGCCCGACGCCCGTGGGCGGGGCGTGGGTCGATTGCTGATGAACACTGCACGCGACTTCGCCTTGGCGACCGGCGCCAAAGGGCTGGTGCTGGAAACCGCCACCGACAACTTCACGGCGCAAGGCCTGTACGAGTCCCTCGGCTACATACGCGACAGCGGTTATTACACCTACATCCTCGACTTGCGGCAGGGCTGAGCAAGTTTTTTTGCCGATTTCCCCAATTCAGGCTTTCGCCCGAGCGCCGCTCTCTCTAGAATCCGCCCGGCCTTCGCAATGAAGGCGCAATGCCATCATCTGGTTATGTACACATAGGGACGGACATCATGCAATTCGGGAAAATTCTGGCGCTGGGGCTGGTACTTGCGCTGGGCGGTTGTGCCAGTTTCACCAAAGACGAAGTGGCGCCGGTGACCATGCCGTCGATGGCCAGCTATACCAACAAGCCAAACGTCTACGTCGATTTCGATTTCTACCAGGGTGAGCCGAAAAGTGGCTCCGCCGTGGAAGTGCCACAAGCCCGTGATCAACTGAAACCACAGCTGCAAAAAATCCTCACTGACTCGGGTCTGTTCGGCCGTGTCACCCTGGATGAATTCCAGAAGCAGCCGGGCGATTACAGCCTGCGTCTGAAAATGTACAACCATCCGCCGAATGCCGGTTCCATGGTACTGGCCTTCATCAGCGGCTTCAGCATGATGGTGATTCCAGCGTATGGTACCGATCAGTACACCTTGAGCCTGGAAGGCATGGATGGCCAGGGTCAGGCCCTGACCACCGCGAGCAACCACGATGCGGTCGGCACCTGGTTCGGCATCTGGTTTATCCCGCTGATGGCCAACACGCCTAAAGAAGCGGTGAATGACACCTTCACCCGTCAGGTCAATGCGCTGCTCAAGCAGATGGTTGATAGCAAGAACCTGAAGTACTCGGCACTCGAAACCGGTATTCCTCGGGCTTGATGCGAAACAAAAGAGCCGCGATTGCGGCTCTTTTTTTGCCCTTACTTCAGGGCCTGAATGAACTGTGGATCGCTGTACAGTTCTTTCAGCAAGTCACGCACCATCGGGTTGTAAGCGTTGACCGCGTTCGGGATGGCAATGAAGCCGAAGAAGCTGCTGCTCCACTGGCTGCTGACATTCTTGGTCGCGTCGTACACCACATCGTTGCCGTTGAGCAGGGTGAAACGTGCAGCAAGTTTGCCGTCGCCCGTGCCCATGCCGGCGGACAGTTCGTTGTTCACCACCAGCACTTTCAACTGACGCTGAGCCTGCGGATCAAGCAGGCCGGCCTTGCGCAGTTCTTCGGTGATCGCATCCTGAATGTGCGCCGGGATGCTGCCGGACGGCGAGCGAACCGGATTGGCACGCACCACCAGCGAACCTTCACCGGACTCGGCCGTAACTTGAGGATTGCTGATCGCATGTAACGGTGGGGTTTGCTTGAGCTTCTGCACGTTCTCGAAGCTTGGCTCGTAGCGGGTCATGGTCATGCCACAGCCTTGCAGCAGCACGGCCAGCATCGGGATCAACAACAGCGACTTCTTCACGGCAGTTCCTTGCGTGGGAATAGAGGAGGGCGCGAATTATGGGCAGAGTGCCATCATTGAGCAACCTTGTTCGTTTGGCCTTTTAGCAATTGCTCGATCTGCGCCAACTCCCACGTACTGAGCAGGCTCACCGGGTCGGTGCCAAAGCGCTGCCAACGCTCTAGAGAGCCTTCTTGTCCATCTCCGCTGCGGGCGGATTCACAGTGATGTAATCGCCCCTCGGCAAAATCCAACAGCAGACGCCAGCCGTCGATATCGACTGTGACCAGTCCGGTCTCGGCAGGCGCTTCGCAGACTTTGAACGCGAGCACACCGAGCGCCGCTTCACGCAAACGCTGGCACACTTCGCGGGACGTCAGAAATGCAGACATGTCGAACTCGATGAACAGAGGAGCGCGCCAGCATAAAGCCCGAACCCACAAGTGTCAGCGTTCACTGGCCCGATCCGCGACAATTCCGTAACATCCGCAACCCTCTTTTTCCCGAACACCTGCAGCCGCGCTCGACGGCCGCTCAATCAGGTAAGCCATGAAACCGATTCGTCTGCGCGCCGATGTCCTGGCCGGACTCACCACCTCGTTTGCCCTGTTGCCCGAATGCATTGCGTTCGCGCTGGTGGCGCACCTCAATCCGCTGATGGGCCTGTACGGCGCGTTCATCATTTGTACGCTGACGGCGTTGTTCGGCGGGCGGCCGGGCATGGTCTCCGGCGCGGCGGGTTCGATGGCCGTGGTCATCGTCGCGCTGGTGGTGCAACACGGCGTGCAGTATTTGCTGGCGACGGTGTTGCTTGGCGGTTTGATCATGATGGCGTTCGGGCTGCTGCGCCTGGGCAAACTGGTGCGCATGGTGCCGCATCCGGTGATGCTCGGTTTCGTCAACGGCCTGGCGATCATCATTGCTTTGGCGCAACTGGAGCACTTCAAGAGCGGTGAAGACTGGCTCAGCGGCACGCCGTTGTACCTGATGACCGGCCTGGTGCTGCTGACCATGGCCATCGTCTATATTCTGCCGCGTCTGACAAAAACGGTGCCGCCAGCACTGGTGGCGATCCTCGGCGTCGGCCTGCTGGTCTACCTGTTCGGCCTGCCGACCCGCACCCTCGGCGACATGGCGCACATTGCCGGTGGCTTGCCGACCTTCGCCTTGCCGGATATTCCGTGGAATCTTGAAACCCTGCGCATCATTGCGCCTTACGCGATTTTGATGGCGCTGGTCGGTTTGCTGGAAACCCTGCTGACGTTGAACCTCACCGATGAAATCACCGAAACCCGTGGCTATCCGGATCGTGAGTGCGTGGCGCTCGGTGCGGCGAATATGGTCTCGGGTGCGTTCGGCGGTATGGGTGGGTGCGCGATGATCGGCCAGACCGTGATCAACCTCAGTTCCGGTGGGCGCGGGCGTTTGTCAGGCGTGGTCGCGGGGGTGCTGATTCTGTTGTTCATTCTGTTTCTGTCGCCGTTGATCGAGCGTATTCCGCTGGCGGCGCTGGTGGGTGTGATGTTTGTGGTGTCGCAGCAGACTTTTGCCTGGGCGTCGTTGCGGGTGGTGAACAAAGTGCCGCTCAACGATGTGCTGGTGATCATCGCTGTGACCACTATCACCGTGTTTACTGATCTGGCCACTGCGGTGCTGTGCGGCATCATTATCGCCGCGCTTAACTTTGCCTGGCAGCAGGCTCGCGAGTTGTACGCCGATGAGCATCTGGAGGCTGACGGCACCAAGCTTTATCGTTTGCATGGCACGTTGTTTTTTGCCTCGACTGCGCCGTTTCTCAATCAGTTCGATCCGGCTAATGATCCGGCTCGGGTGACTTTGGATTGTCGGCATTTGAGTTTTGTCGATTATTCGGCGATTGCGGCGTTGAAGACTTTGCGCGAGCGTTATGCCAAGGCGGGGAAGCATTTGCAGGTGTTTCATTTGTCTGAGCGGTGCAAGAAATTGCTGAAGCGGGCGGGTGAGGAGCATCACTGATTATCTGGCTTACTGGGTACATATCCGTTGCTGCGGGTGTTGCTGATTAGGGTTCCGCCCTTACGGCGGGTCACTTTTTCCAGACGCCGAAAAAGTAACCAAAAAGGCTTGCTCCTGCGTGCGGCCCGCTCGCTGGGGCTCGGGGTTCCTTCGCTGCGGGATCGATCCGGGCGCAGCGCCTACGGTTTGCTTCGCTGCACCTCCTCTCGCTGTGTTTGGCTTCGCCAAACGGTCGCTGCGCTCCCACCCCCGGATCAATCCCTCCACTCAGCCTTCCGACGTCGCCCGTGGATCAAGATCAAGAGCTGCAGCCGAGCTAACGCTCATCCTGTTGAGTGGGGCGGCTTTGCCGCTTGGGTTGTACGCACGTTAAAACTGTGGGAGCGAGCCTGCTCGCGATGGCGGTATGTCACTCAAAGATGCTTTGAATGACATACCGCTATCGCGAGCAGGTCAGCTCCAACAGGTTTTGCGTGGCCGGATTCAGATGGCGGGGAAGTCAATATCGGTCAGCGCCGCGTTGTTCAGGTAGTTGGTCAGGCTCTGCACTGCCACCAGTGCGATCACTTCGATGATCTTCACGTCGTCGATGCCGGCAGCCCGGGCGGCGGCGATCTGTTCGTCACTCAAATGGCCGCGACTTTCGGTCAACTGACGGGCGAGGGTGGCGTAGGCGTTGAGTTCGCCTTGGCGGGCGGCGACGATGTCTTGCGCCGAGAGCCCGGCCTTGCCGGCAAACAAGGTGTGTGCGGCCAGGCAGTAGTCGCAACCGTTGACCTGTGAGGTGGCGAGGTACACGGCTTCTTTTTCCTGGGCGCTCAGCGAGGTTTTGCCGAGGATCGCCGAGGCTTGCACGTAGGTTTCGAGGGCCACTGGTGCTTTGGCCAGGGTGGTGAAGACGTTGGGCAGGAAACCGATTTTCTTTTTCACGCCTTCCAGCACAGGGCGGCTGGCGTCGGTGGCGGTTTCGAGGCTGATAGCGTGGATGCGGCTCATGGTGATGCTCCGAGAGTCCGGTGCGAAGTGCGCCGGGGATGGAGGTCATGTTATTGAGCGAAGCTGGTGGATTGGCGGCAAATCGTCGAGGATATGCGGCAGATCGTCCAGATATGCTCTTGGAGTCGTCCATGGATCGCCTTTCAACATTGCTCAGCCATTTCGGCGTGACTGCCGGCACTTTTCACAGCGGCACGTTCTGCGGCGTCGCGGTTCATGAAAATGAACAGGTCGGCCATGTGCATTTGTTGCAGGCAGGCGAGTTGCTGCTCAAGCCGGGCAGCGAGCGTGAAATTCGCCTGAGCGAACCGTCGCTGATTTTCTTCCCCCGACCTTTTGCCCATCGCATGTTCGCTGACGAGGCGATGGACACCCAAGTGGTTTGCGCAACGCTGACGTTTGACGGCGGTTCCGGTAATGCGCTGGCGGCGGCACTGCCGGATTATCTGGTGCTGAAACTGACGGACATCCCGGAACTGGGCAATACCGTGGAGTGGCTGTTCAAGGAAGCGTTCGAAGGGCATTGCGGGCGCGTGGCGGTGATGGATCGACTGTTCGAACTGCTGGTGATTCTGTTGCTGCGGCACTTGATCAGCAGTCGCGAACAACAACCGGGGATGATCGCCGGGCTGGCCGATCCACGTCTTTCACGCGCCTTGAACTCGATGCACGAGCAACCGCAAAAACCCTGGAGCGTGGCGGATCTGGCCTCGGTCGCCAATTTATCCCGTGCCGGGTTTGCCGAGCAGTTTCGCCGCGTTGTCGGGCAGACCCCGGCCGATTATCTGCTGAGCTGGCGGGTCAGTCTGGCGCAGAAACGCCTGCGCGAAGGCAAACCGATTGCGCTGATTGCCGAAGAGGTCGGTTACGAAAGTCCGTCGGCGCTGGCGCGGGCGTTTCGGCGCAAGACCGGGCTCAGCCCTCGGGAGTGGAAGGCGGGCGCCTGAGGCTCATTTGGCGAATTTCTTCGCCCCGGCCACGCACAGGATCACGCCCAGCGTCACGGCGAGCATGCCGAGGCTGACGTGTTCATGTAGCAGGGTCGCCGCCAACGCCAGACCGAAAAACGGCTGCAGTAATTGCAACTGACCCACCGCCGCAATCCCGCCCTGAGCCAGGCCGCGATACCAGAACACAAACCCGATCAGCATGCTGAACAGCGACACATAGCCCAGACACAACCATGCCGACAGACTGACCGTGCTGAACGAGGCGGGCGCCCGCCACAGACTCAACACTGCCATCACTGGTAGCGACAGCACCAGCGCCCAGCAAATCACCTGCCAGCCGCCGAGGGTGCGTGACAACTTCGCGCCTTCGGCATAACCGAGCCCGCAGGCGAGAATGGCGGCGAGCATCAGCAGGTCACCGGTGGGCGAGGCAGTCAGCCCTTGTGCCAGCGCGAAGCCCACCACCAGTGCGCTACCCAGTACGGAGAAAATCCAGAACACCGGTCGCGGCCGCTCCCCGCCGCGCAGCACGGCAAAAATCGCCGTCGCCAATGGCAGCAATCCGACAAACACAATCGAATGCGCCGACGTCACGTGTTGCAGCGCCAGTGCAGTCAGCAGTGGGAAACCGAGCACTACGCCCAGCGCGACAATCAACAGTGACAAGCACTGATCGCGCGCCGGACGCCGTTCGCGAAACAGCCACAGCAGGGCCACCGCCACGACCCCGGCGATGGCGGCGCGGACCACGGTGAGAAACACCGGATCGAACTCCAGCACCGCCAGACGCGTGGCCGGCAGTGAACCGCTGAAGATCACTACGCCGATAAAACCGTTGATCCAGCCGCTGGTTTTTTCCATTGCCGGGGTGCTCAGGTTCGAAGTCTGTTCCATGCCAGATCACGCTCAGGAGTGGGTTGCGTTGCGGCCATGCTAGAGCCGAGAATCAGCACAATCAAAGAATTGTCATGGATACATCCGGCATGCCACGTTCGCGCTACAAGACACTCGTTGATGCCTATGCGGCAGACATTCGCTCGGGCCAGTTGCCGCCGGGTACGCGGTTGCCGACGCACCGGCAACTGGCCGCTCAGGAAGGGCTGGCGCTGGTCACGGCTTCGCGGGTGTATGCGGAGCTGGAGGCCATGGGCCTGGTCAGCGGCGAGACCGGTCGCGGCACCTTTGCGCGCGAAACCTCATTGTCGTCGGGGCAGGGCATCGATCAGAAAGACGTGGCGGTCGGCATGATCGACCTCAATTTCAATTACCCGTCATTGCCCGGGCAGGCCGACCTTTTGCGCACTGCGCTGCGCCAATTAGCGTTGTCCGGCGACCTGGAAGCGTTGCTGCGTTATCAACCGCATGCCGGTCGTGCCCACGAGCGTGCGTCGGTTGCCCGGCATTTGCTGACGCGCGGGGTGACGGTCGAGGCCGAGCAAGTGCTGATCGTCAATGGCGCCCAGCAAGGCCTCGCCGTCACGTTGATGACATTGCTCAAACCCGGCGATGTGATTGCCGCCGACGCGCTGACTTATTCCGGGTTCAAGGTCTTGGCCGAGGCGCTGCATCTGGAAGTCGTGGCGATCCCGTTCAGCGATCAGGGGCCGGATCTCGCGGCGCTGGACACACTCTGTCGCAGCCGCTCGGTGCGCGCCGTGTACAGCATGCCGACGTTGCACAATCCGTTGGGTTGGGTGATGCCGTTGGCGCAACGCGAGCAGTTGGTGGCAATTGCCCGTCGACATGATCTGACCCTCATCGAAGACGCGGCCTACGCGTTTCTGGTAGAAAACCCACCCCGCGCGTTAATCGATCTGGCGCCGGAGCGCACGGTGTACGTCTCGGGCCTGTCGAAAAACATCGCCACCGGCCTGCGCGTCGGTTTCATTGCCGCCCCGCCAGAAACGGTACCGGCACTGGAACGCATCATCCGCGCCACCACCTGGAACACCCCCGGCATCATGAGCGCCATCGCTTGCGGTTGGCTCGACGACGGCACGGTGACGCTGCTTGAAGAACAGAAGCGCAACGACGCCAAAGCGCGGCAAGCGTTGGCGGCCAAAGTGCTGAAAGGGTTGCCGAGCATTGGCCATCCGGCGTCGTATTTCCTCTGGCTGCCGCTGCCGGAAGATGTGCGCGCCGATCAGATTGTCGTCGAGTTGATGCACGAGCAGATTTCCGTCACCACGGCGGAGCCGTTTTCGGTGTCGGGTCATGCGCCGCATGCGATTCGTCTGGCGCTGGGTTCGGTAGAGATGGATGTGTTGCGCCAGGCATTGATCAAAATCAGCAGGATCATTGGCGCTTACCTGTAAAAACAAAATGTTACCCTTGCGCCGCCCGATGCAGACCGATCCGGAACCCGCGATGAAAAACACCGCTGCACTGTCACTCGCCCTGATGCTGGCCACAAGCCTGTTCAGTACGCTCTCCCACGCCGCAGGCGACCCCGAAGCCGGTGCGAAAATCTTCCCGCGTCTGTGTGGCGGCTGCCATCAGGTTGGCGAATCGGCCCGTCCCGGATTCGGTCCGCAACTCAACGGCATCATCGGCCGGCCTGCCGGGACATCCGCGAACTATGTGTATTCCGATGCGATGAAGAACTCGGGCGTGACCTGGGATCGTGAAACGCTGATCGCTTATCTGAAGGATCCGAAAGGCGTCGTACCCGGTACGCGGATGATTTTCTGGGGCCTGAGTGACGAAGAAAAACTCGACAACCTGTTGGCTTATCTTCAGACCTTCTCGCAATAACGGCAGGAGCTGCCGAAGTCCCTGATTGAAAATGACATGAAAAAGCTCTTCGGCGTTGTTGCTACTTTCAAGGAACCCACCATGAAATTTTTGCTATTGGTAACACCGCTGTTGCTTGCCACAGGACTGGCCCACGCGGGCATCCCCATGTTCAACGCCACGTGCCCGGGCAAGATCGAAGTGCACGCCGATCAAGGCGGGCCGATCTACATCAATGGCAAGGAAGGCAAGTTGAAGAAATTCAATGAGAACTACTTCGAGGCCAAAGGCGCGGGCGTGACCATCTCTCTGAGCACCAATCCCGACGGATCGCCTGCGGTGTCGTACACCGGGAAGAACAGGGCCAACGGGATTTGTGAAGTGAAAAGCGACTGATCAAGCGACCTGATTGCGGCCCGCTGCCTTGGCTTGATAGAGCTGCTGATCGGCGCGTTTGATCAGTGCACTGTGGTTGTTATCGGCCGGGTCTGCCAGGCCGACACCGATGCTCACCGTCACATTCCCGACCGCAGGGAAATCGGCCTCGGCAACCGCCGCGCGAATTTTCTCGGCGACCACTTCCGGGGTGTCGGGTTGGACGATTTCCGGCAACAGCACGGCGAACTCTTCGCCGCCATAACGGGCGACGAAATCGGTGGTGCGCAGGCTGCTCTGAATCAACTGTGCCAACTGCTGCAGCACTTCATCCCCCACCGCGTGACCGTGGGTGTCATTGATTCGTTTGAAGTGATCAGCATCGATCAGTAGCAGGGAAAACGGGCGTCCGGTGCGGCGGAACAGCAGTGTGTATTCGGTGAGTTTCTCGTCGAAACGGCGACGGTTGTAAACGCCGGTCAAACTGTCGTGGGTCGCCAGACTCAGCAATTCGGCATTGGCCTGCGTCAGCGCAGCGGTGCGTTGCGCGACGGTTGCTTCCAGCGAGGCATTGGCCTCTTGCAGTTCGCGCTCTTTGCCGAGCAGTGATTGCGTCATCGCATCAATGGACTGGCCCAACTGGGCAATTTCTCGCACCGGGTGTTGCAGCGGAAATTGCGCGCCGGGTTCCTTGTTCTGCACCTGTCGGGCCGAACGGGCGAGCTGTTCGATTGGTCGGCTCAGATACAGCGCCAAATAGTAGGCGACGAGGCCGAACAGCACCGCTGCGACCACACCCAGTAGCAGCAATTTGTACATCAGCAGACGCGCCGGTTGCAGTGCGGTTTCCAATGGCTGGCGCACGGCGATCGACCACGACAGCGCCGTGCTCGACGGCGTTGGTACGGTGACCATGCTGGTGAGAAAACCGTTGCCCGCCGTCCACCCCTGTAACTTCGAATCCATCGCCGCCAGTTGCTGGCCCGCCAGCGCTTCCGGATAGAGAATCTTGCCATCGTGATCGATGATCAACGCCTCGATATCCGGCGTTGAATTTTTATGTGAAAACGCCGCCGACTCGACAATGCGTGTCACCCAACTCCAATGTGCGTGTGCGCCCAGCACGCCAATCACCTGGCCGTCGGCATTACGGATCGGCGCGGCGAAATCGATGAAGCGCAGCGGTTCGCCGTTCGGCAGCCCCGGCAGCATTTTCGCCAGCAGCACCGCCTCATGGGGATCGCCGGTGTACTCCCCGCGTAACCCGGCCTGGAACCATGGCCGTTGTTGCACCGATTGGCCGACCAGCAAGCCGTTCACCGCCTGATGCACTTTGCCCTCGGCATCGGTGACGCCCATCCACGCATACTCGGCGCGGGCCTGGGTGCGCAGTTGCATCGATTTCAGAATCGCCGGGTTATCCAGATCGCCACGCTCCAGATGCGGCGCGCGGCTGAGCAGATACACCTCCAACTGGCGTTCGCGCAGTTGTTCACCCAACAACGATGCGGCCGAACGCGCGGTGTTGAGCAAGGCATTGCCGCTGGCCTGCTTCATCTGTTCCGTGGCGATGTGGCCGACATAGAAGCCCACGCTGAGCAGCGTCAGCAGGGACAAACCGGCAAACCAAAGGGTGAGGTGGCTACGCAGACTGGCTTTGAGCATGGGCGGGCGAGGTCTGTTTTGGAGTTGTGGCCGCATGGTATGCGCAACGGGTGGTGGGTGACCAGTCGGGGAATGGATGGTTGCGGGCAGGAAAAAGCCCGGCTGATCAGGCCGGGCTTTTTCTTGGGGTTGCGATGAAGCCAGAGGTTTAGGCAACGCGGCGTTCGATCAGACGATCGGAGCCACCTTCGGCAACACGACGTTCGATCAGACGATCGGAACCACCTTCGGCAACGCGGCGTTCGATCAGGCGATCGGAACCACCTTCGGCAACGCGGCGTTCGATCAGGCGATCGGAACCGCCTTCGGCAACGCGGCGTTCGATCAGACGATCGGAGCCACCTTCGGCAACACGGCGTTCGATCAGACGATCGGAACCACCTTCGGCAACGCGGCGTTCGAGCAGACGATCAGCGCCACCTTCGGCAACACGGCGTTCGAGCAGACGATCAGAACCGCCCTCAGCAACACGACTTTCAATCAACTTGTCCGAGCCGCCTTCAGCGACCTGGGTATGTGCCGGGGTAGCGGCAAAAGCGTTAATGGCGAAAACCGAAAAAGCGATGCTGAGAAGGGTTTGGCGTTTCATGATCGTGTGCTCCAAGGGGTAGTTGTTTGTCTGGAGCCGATGTTACGCCGTGGATTTTTTATGAGAACTTCATTGCCGTGATGGTAAACATCGACCGCAATGATGGTTCAAAAATCCCTTGTAGGAGCTGCCGCAGGCTGCGATCTTTTGATCTGGCCGTTTCTCAGGACTTCGCCGCCCGAACACACAGTTCACCGGTCGCCCGTGTCAGGGCCAGCTCATGCAACGCATCGCGGGTCAGGCCACTGCGCGCCTTGGCCAGCCACAGCGGGCAATTCGCGTCATGGCGATACGGCGCAAAATCAGCGTATTGCTGCAACAGCCGGGTTTGCAGTTCATCCAGACGCGGGCGGATCTGTTTACCGAGGTCGGGGCGCGGCGTGTCCGGCGCGGCACCGGCCGCCTGCCATTGCGAAAGCAAACCGTACTGCACCAGTTTGTTCGCCTCCATTTGCGCAGCAATCAGTTGCGCCACCTCTTCAGGGTCGAGCTGGCGCTCGGCGGCCAGCGTACGGGCATTGGCGATGACCTGCGCCTCACGCGGGCTGTCCTGAATCGGCTTGCCACTGTCCCACTTGGTCAGCGCGACGAGGTCGCCGATGTTCAGACGTTCGTTGAGTGTTTCCAGTAAAGGCTTCAAGCTGTCGGCGGGTACGGCGGCGTGAGCGCTGGTGCCGAGCAGGGCAAGTAGGCTGGCGGTCAACAGATTGGCAAAGTGCGGCATGAGCAGAGCCTCGATGAGAACAATGGAAGTGGGCAGTTGTTTACCACAGCGCTGAACCGACACCTACAGATCCGCGCCAATTACACAGACCTGACCACCGGTAATAAACATCGATTTGAAATGTTAATTGCGCCCCGCGTACAACTCGCCGAAGCTATCCTCAATCAGCCCTCCCGCCGTTCGAGATGGACCTCTATTCAATGCAAGTCGCCGCCCAACGCCCACTCTGGCACACCTACCTGCTGTTCCTCGCGCCGATGGTGCTGTCGAACTTTCTGCAATCGATGTCGGGCACGGTCAACAGCATCTACATCGGCCAGATGCTCGGCACCCAGGCGCTGGCGGCGGTGTCGGGGATGTTTCCCATCGTGTTCTTCTTTATCGCGTTGGTGATCGGCCTTGGCGCGGGCGCCGGGGTGTTGATCGGTCAAGCCTGGGGCGCGCGCGAACCGCACATGGTCAAGGCGATTGCCGGGGCGACGCTGTTGCTTGGCGTATTGATCGGCCTGGTGGCCGCGATATTGGGCAGCGTGTTTGCGCGACAGGCATTGGCGGGGCTGGGGACGCCGGCGGATGTGCTCGACGATGCAGTGGCGTATGCCCATGTGATGATGTGGATCTTGCCGTCGCTGCTGGTGTTTGTGTTGTTCACGCAACTGTTGCGCGGGGTCAGCGATACGCTGTCGCCGTTGCTGGCGCTGATGGTCTCGACCTGTGTCGGGCTGGCCCTGACCCCGGCGCTGATTCGCGGCTGGTTCGGCTTGCCGCAGTTGGGTATTCAAAGTGCGGCGTACGCGGGGTTGGCCGGCAACCTGGCGGCAATGGCGTGGCTAGCGTGGCGCCTGATTCGCAAGGGCCATCCGCTGGCGCCGGATCGCGAGTTCTTTGCTGCGCTGCGCCTTGACGGGGCGATTCTCGGCAAGGTGTTACGCATCGGTCTGCCGACCGGCGTACAGATGATTGTGCTGTCGCTGTCGGAGCTGGTGATTCTGGCGCTGGTCAACCAGCACGGCTCGCAAGCGACGGCGGCCTATGGCGCGGTAACGCAAATCGTCAACTATGTGCAGTTCCCGGCGTTGTCGATTGCGATCACTGCTTCGATTCTTGGCGCACAGGCCATTGGCGCCGGGCGGCTGGAACGCATGGGGCCGATTCTGCGCACCGGGCTGCTGATCAACGTGTGCCTGACCGGCGGTTTGATTGTGCTCGGTTACCTGTTGTCGCACTGGCTGCTGGGGCTGTTCCTGACCGACGATTCGACCCGGGCGATGGCTGAGCATCTGCTGCACATCATGTTGTGGAGCCTGTTGGTGTTCGGCTTCCAGGCAATCATTGGCGGGATCATGCGCGCCAGTGGCACGGTGTTGGTGCCGGTGGTGATTGCGATCATTTGCGTGGTCGGCGTGCAACTGCCAGCGGCTTACTGGCTGGATGGAAAGTACGGTTTACAGGGTGTATGGATGGCGTTTCCGGTGGCGTATCTGGGCATGCTGGTGTTGCAGACCTTGTATTACAAACTGGTCTGGCAGCATCAGAAGATCGAGCGTCTGGTGTAGGCGCTGGCGTAACGCTCGGATGTTTGCTTAAGTCAATCGAGGCCCTCGACGGCTGGCCCCGCCCGGAGAATCCCATGTCGATCCGATTGCTGCTGGCTGCCGCGTGTTCACTGTGCGTCATCTCTGCCGCTCAGGCTGTCGAATACACGCGGGTCAACACCACCGCCAGCCAGATCAGTTTTACCTACAACCAGATGGGCTCGCCGATGTACGGCACCTTCGGCAAGTTCGAAGCGACGCTGGCCTTTGATACCGATAACCTCGCGAACGCCCACGCCACGTTGCACATCGATCTCGACAGCATCGATGCCGGCAGCGAAGACGCCAACATCGAACTGGTGAAACCGGCGTGGTTCGACACCGAAAAATTTCCCGTGGCGGTGTTTGAGTCACGGCGTTTCACCCAAGTGGCCGAGCGTCGCTATCTGATCGACGGACAACTCACCCTCAAGGGCATTACCCGCGAAGTGCAGGTACCGGTGGAACTGAAGCCGGGCAGCGACATCGGCATTTTCGACGGTGACCTGGTGCTCAAGCGCGACGAGTTCGGCCTCGGCGCGGGGGAGTGGGCAGACACCGTGGTGTCCAAGGACATCGCCATCAAATTCAAAGTGGTGGCGCCACAGCAGTGACGCCCGCCGTTGCGATCAATACGCCCGCCAGTGCCCCGGCACCCAGCGCCATTGATTGCCGCCCCAGCGATAGTGCCCGGCGACCCAGTGATAACCCGGTGCCGGCATCACCGGAACGACTTCGACCAGCGGCGGTGGCCGGTGCGGACGGGCCGGCTCGACGACACAACCGGACAGCGTAATGGCCACCAGCGTGGCTGCCAGCAGTGCTTTAACGATTTTCGACATGGTGGGGTTCCCCCAAGAAGTGATGGTCAGGCTGTCGCGCATTCATCGCACCCAATGCCCTTCGACCCAGAACCAGTTAGGTCCGCGCGCCTGCCAGTGCCCGGGTTTCCAGCGCGCGCCGTACCTCACCGGTTGCCAGTGGCCGGGCATCCACACATAACCGCGTCCTTGCCAGCGCCAATGACCTTGATCCCAGACATAACCGGGACGCGCACCGGGCATCACTTCCATGCGCATCGGCGGTGGCGCTTGCTGGACGATCACCACCGGTTGCGCAAACACCGGGGCGTTGCTCAGCGCGGCCAGCGTCAACGGCACCAGCAGCAGGGTTTTTCGCCATTTGGACAGGGAACGCAAAACGCTCATGACAACTCCTCAAGGCCTGCGTCGAAAAGTGAACGCAGCTGCAGAATTGGATGCCTGAATTGCGAAAGATCCCGTCTGAGGCGGATGAAATTTTTTTCAGGGAGGGCGATGCGAGAACGTCAGGATGGCGCCGCAGCAAGACGCCCGGCGCGCGTGATGGTTGTTGCCTGTGAGGCCGGACTCAATAAAACCGGTCCTGTTCTTTCATCGCCTGAATCTGCCAGAACGTCCTGCCGGAGATCAGCAGAAACAGCAGTGCGAGCAACACACCGCCGGTCATGATGTAGAAGCTCGTACGGTAACCCTGCAACTGGCTGGCGATACAGCTTTTATCCGGCATCCACGGCGACACCAGCAGGGTGATGGGGCCATCGACTTCATACTGGGTATGCTCGACGTAGCGTTCGTCGGCGTGTTGCCCTTCATGGGTCTGGCCTTGGGCATCGGCGTATTGATAGTGAATGACCTTGCCATTGGCGTTCATTGGAATCTTTTCCAGTGCCGTGACGCTGCCGCGGGTTTCCACACCGTTGAAACTCAGCGCCCCATAAAGCATGCCCGACTTGTGCGCCATTGCAGCGAGCAGCAAAACCACGCAGCAAGCAACGGTCAGCATGACGATACGGTTGTAAAGGTGATCCTTGGCAGCTTCGCGCGGGTAGTACATGGCCGATCCCTGGTGGTGACTTTTTGTAGGAGACCGTTACATCGGCGCTCGGAACAGGAACTTTAGACGTCCGCCGGGTCGGTCACGGTATGATGTCGCGGTTCGTCGACCGCTGCGGTTGTCGGCAACGCTTTTTACCGTCGGAGTTCGTCATGCCACGCATCACCCACTACAAAACCCCATGCCCCGAAGACGTCAACAGCCAGATTCTGCAACTGGTCGTCGACTACCTGACCGACATCAGCGCGGTCGGTCTTGGCCCGAGCAACCTGCTGTACAACGTCTATCAGTACGCGGTCGGCTATGAGGTGCATCTGTATCTGGAGGCGTTGAATGGCGAGAAGGGCACCGACGTCGAGTTGCTGGTCGCCACCGACGACGATGATCCGGAGCAAGTAATCGGTTTTCTGTTGTACCTGCCGGTGCAGGGCGATTGGGAGGCGTGCAGCGTGGCTTATATGGCCGTGCGCGAAGGGCATCGGCGTCAGGGTGTGGCGCGGGCAATGATCGGCGAAATGGTCGGGCGTTATCCTCATGCCGAACTGGCCTGCACCGTGGGGAAAGTCCCGTACTTCGAAGCCTTGGGTTTTGAAGTGATCGGTTCACGGGAAACGCAGGTGTTGATGAGCACCCGGCATTACCGCAGCAACGGCCTGCGCGGATTTATCGACACCACACCGATCTACCGGTCGCTGGAAGTGCAGCAGATTCACACCTATCTGCTGCAGAAAAATGGCAAACGGGCGATGCTCGACGCCGAGAAACAGCGCGATCGACACCTCGATCAGACCACCCGTCACACCGAAGAATTTGTCCGCCAGCGCCTGACCGTGCACTGATCTCACATCGCTGAAAAAGCCCTTGCTGTGAATGCCGCAGCAAGGGCTTTTTTGTGCGCGTCATTCAGCCGAGTTTGACGTTCATGGTGATCCGCGCCGTGAACACTTTTTTGCCCTCGGTATCGTGAATGTCCACGGTGACGATCTTGTCGCCTTCGCTCTGCCAATCCACGCCTTCACCACTGGCCACCGCTGTCACATCGGTTTTTGCCTTGGCCAGATATTCCACGGTCATGCCTTTGGGGATCCAGCGTGCGCCGGCCGGGATCGACACATCGGTCATCATCCCGGCGGCGAGTTCTGCGGCGTTGCACATGGCAATCGCATGCACGGTGCCGAGGTGGTTAGTGATCTCACGGCGAAACGGCACTTGTACCGTCGCCGAGTTCGCACGCAACTCGGTTACCAGCGGGTTGATGCTGCTGAAGTACGGCGCGACCTGGCAGGCCATCTGGCTGAACGCTTGCGGGCCTGCGCTGTTGAACATGCTGAGAAACTGACTCATGGAAAAGCCTCGCGGAAAGTGATTTTGCAGAATGATGTTCCGTTACAGAATAATATTCTGTAACGGAACGGTATTCGGTCTGCGGGAAATCTGTCAACCTGTGCGTGTTTTTTCCATGGGTACGACGTGTGCCTTTCAATCCCGATTTTCAGGCAGTGAGCCGCATGGACACCGCAGATCTACTTGAACGCAGTTACCCCGGCCGCCGTGCCGAACTCAAGCGCGATATCTTTCGCAAGGCGCTGAGTCTGTTCAACGAGCAGGGGATCGAAGCCACCACCATCGAGATGATTCGCGCCGAGTGCGACACCAGTGTCGGGGCGATCTATCACCATTTCGGCAACAAGGAGGGCTTGGTCGCCGCGTTGTTTTTCACCGCGCTGGAGGATCAGGCGCGTCTGCGCGATGCCTATCTGGAGACGGCGAAAACCACCGAGGAAGGTGTGCAGGCGCTGGTGTTCAGCTACGTCGATTGGGTCGAGCGTCAACCCGAATGGGCGCGTTTCCAGTACCACGCGCGGTTTGCCGTGACCAAAGGGCCGTTCAAAGATGAACTGGCCGAGCGCAACAAAACCCGTAATCTGCGCCTGCGCGACTGGCTGGCCGAATCGGGTCGCGCTGCCGAACTCAAGGCCATGCCCGCTGAACTGTTGCCGTCGTTGATCATCGGTCAGGCCGACAGTTACTGCCGTGCCTGGCTGGCGGGGCGGGTGAAGGGCAGTCCGGCGGATTATCGCGAGTTGCTGGCACAAGCGGCCTGGCGCTCGATTCGCGTCGATGTGCTGCCGGACTGCTGATTTACGCAGACAAAAAAAGAGCCTCAAAGCTCTTTGATGGGGAGGAAGTAGAGCCCTCGAGGCTCAAGATGCGCATGAAGCAAGACACGGGCTTGATTGGGGTTCAGAGCACCCGTGCCTACGCGGCGCTCGATAGAGCGGAGTCACTGCGTGATTCCATCCTAGGAGTGTGCAAGTGGCGGCTCAAGTACCGCCAGTCGCCCGGGCGGCGGCGCGAACCTGGCACCCAAATACCGACGTGATCCTGCGTAGGAGTGAGCCTGCTCGCGATGGCGGTGGGTCAGTCAAATCAACTTCGACTGACAAACCGCGATCGCGAGCAGGCTCACTCCTACAGGGGAACAGCGGTGTCAACGGGCGCCAGGCCAGCCTGATTTTTCGAGCGCAGCGAGCAGGGTGTCGGCGTCCAGACCCGGCACCGAATGCCCATTACCTTCGTTGCTGTCACTGGCCAGCAACGCATTGATGATCGCTTCTTCAACCGCCTCGGTCGCGGCCAGAAATAGCTCGCTGATATGGTCATTGTTGACCATGCGCAAGCCGTCGCAGGTCGGCGCGCCTTTGCCTTCGTAGGCAGCGGGCGGCACGTGAGCGTTGCCGGTGGCGAAGGCGATGAAAATGTCGCCGCTGTGATCCTCGTTGCCACCGCCGGTGCGCGCCAGACCCAGGCTCGCGCGTTGCGCCAGACGTGTGCATTGATGCGGCAACAGCGGCGCATCGGTCGCCAGGCAGACGACGATAGAACCCATGCCCGGATGCGGCAATGAGGCGCGCAGGAACGGCGAATCTTTTTGTTCCATATAGCGCCCGACCGGGTAGCCATCGACCCGTAACTCACTGCGAATGCCGTGGTTGGCCTGCACGATGGCGCCGACGGTCCAGCCACCCTGAGCACTGCTCAATCGCCGAGACGAAGTGCCGATGCCACCCTTGAATTCATGGCAGATCATGCCGCTGCCACCGCCGATGGCGCCTTCCGTCACTGGACCGTCGACGGCCGCAGCCAGCGCTTCGGCGACGTGTTCAGGCTGGACGTGAAAACCGTTGATGTCGTTGAGCAAGCCGTCAAAGGTTTCCAGTACCACCGGCATGTTCCAGTAGAGACGACCGTCGTCCGGTTGCTGCTGGCGATCAAGGGCAACCAAGGCATCGCGCACCACGCCGAGGCTGTGGGTATTGGTGAAGGCAATCGGGCTGGTCAGCAAACCGGCCTCGCGAATCCATTCAAGCCCGGTGGCGTCACCGTTGCCGTTGAGCACATGCACGCCGGCAAAACATGGCTGCTGATTGGTCGAACCGGGGCGCGGTTCGATCAGCGTGACGCCGGTGCAGATATCCCGCCCGGCGCTGCTGCGCCCGCGCACATTGCTGTGGCCGACGCGCACGCCGGGCACATCGGTAATGGCGTTGAGCGGGCCGGGAGGTAGTTGGCCGATGCGAATGTTGAGGTCACGGGCACGAGGTTTCATTGATTTCTGTCTCTCTAAAAAATGTCTGGTGAAGCACAAAACCTGTAGGAGTGAGCCTGCTCGCGATAGCGGTTTGTCAGGCAAAACAGTGTTATCAGGCAGACCGCTATCGCGAGCAGGCTCACTCCTACAGGGGGAATGCGTTGTTCTTACTGGCCGTTCTTGACCTTGCTCCACACCCGCGTGCGCACCCGCTCGGTGGCTTTCGGCAAAGGTTCAAGGGTGTACAGCGTGGCCATCGCCGTGGCCGATGGATAAACCGCCGGGTTGTCCCGAGTCGCTGCAGCCACCAGCGCTGTCGCCGCGCGATTGCCATTGGGGTAGGACAGATGATCACTGACCGGCGCGATCACTTCGGGGCGCAGCAGATAGTCGATAAACGCCAGACCCTGAGGACGATTCGGTGCGTCCTTGAGCAGCACCAGCGTGTCGAACCACACCGGCGCGCCTTCCTTGGGCAGGCTGTAGGCGATCTTCACGCCGTTGTTGGCCTCCTCGGCATTGGTCTTGGCTTCGAGCATCGCCCCCGACCAACCGACTGCCACGCAGATGTTGCCGTTGGACAGGTCGCTGATGAATTTCGACGAGTTGAAGTAGGCGATGTGCGGGCGCAGTTTCAGCAGCAGCGCTTCGGCTTTTTTATAATCTTCAGGATCGGTGCTGTTCGGTGGCAGCCCCAAATAATGCAGGGCGACCGGCAGCATCTCCGACGGCGAATCGAGCATCGCCACGCCGCACTGGCCGAGTTTGGCGAGGTTGGCTTCGTTGAACACCAGATCCCACGAATCCACCGGCGCCTTGTCGCCCAGCGCCGCGCGCACCTTGTCGACGTTGTAGCCGATGCCGTTGGTGCCCCACAGATAAGGCACCGCGTATTGATTGCCGGGATCGTTGTTGGCCAGTTTTGCCAACAAATCGGCATCAAGATTCTTCCAGCCCGGCAGTTGCTCGCGTGGCAGCGGGGCCAGGGCGCCGGCCTTGATCAGCGTCGGCAGGCTGAAGTTGCTTGCCACCACCACGTCGTAGCCGCTGCGACTGGTCATCAGTTTGCCTTCAAGGACTTCGGCACTGTCGAAGGTGTCGTAGACCGGCTGGATACCGCTGTCGCGCTGGAAATCGTGGAGGGTGTTCGGGCCGATGTAGTCGTACCAGTTGTAGACGTGCACGCTCGGTGCTTCGGCAGCCAAGGCGATCGTGCTGGCGCCAATTCCGGCCAGCAGGCCCAGTTTAATGCTGAGGTTGATACAGCCACGGCGACCACGCATGATGCGGCACTCCTGGCCTGTACAGGCCGGTGATGAACAAGAGTGGTCAGCCTATCGGGCCGGTCACGCCTGACCCATTCCCATCATGGGTTACTCAAAAGGGGTAGTGCGTGGACGCGTTGCTGCAGGAACTGCCAGTGCATCAAAGCCTGGCGCGGGTATTTGCGGGCGTTGGCCAAGAGGGTTTCTGGCGCGCGCTGGTGGACACGCTGCGGCTGCTGGTGCCGCTGGACAACGCGCTGGTGGCGCTGATGAAAGCCGGGCAGGCGCCGCAATTGCTGATCGACTTCGACAGCAAGGGCCGCCCCGACGAGCAGGAAGAACTGGCCGGTTACAGTGCCGGAATGTACCTGCTTGATCCGTTCTATCAAACCGCGTCGACCGGTATTGCCGACGGCTTGCACAGCCTGGCCTCGGTGGCGCCGGACCAGTTTCTGCACAGCGAGTACTACCAGAGTTACTTCCGTTCGGTGGTCGGCGAAGACGAGTTGCAGTTCATGATCAACGTCGAAGGCGGCGTGCTCGGTTTGTCATTGGGCCGCTCGACGCCGTTCGACATGGCCGAGCAGGGCAGACTGCTGTGCGTGCGTGACTGGGTGTTGGCGGCGATGCGTCGGCATGTGCAGTTGCTGCCGCCGCAGGGCGCGGTGGCGCAAACGGTGGTCGGTGATCTGGCGACGTTGCTTGACCGCTTCGATGCGCGGCTGACGGTGCGTGAGGTCGATACGGCGCGGCTGATCTTGCAGGGCTTCTCCAGCAAGGCGATGGCACAGCAGATGGGTATCTCGCCGGAGACGGTCAAGGTGCATCGACGCAATCTGTATCACAAGCTCAATGTCACCGGGCATGGTGAGTTGTTTGCGCTGGTGTTGCGCCCACCAACTCCCTGACCCACCACAATCCCCTTGTAGGAGTGAGCCTGCTCGCGATAGCGGTTTGTCAGATATCACCTGTTTGACTGATAGACCGCTATCGCGAGCAGGCTCACTCCTACAAGGGATCTTCTGGGTGTCAGGGGGTGCGCTGGAAGACTAAAGCCTTGAGGCCGCTTTCAGGATCAATGTCCGGAAACTCCGGCGGATTCTCCAGCCGCGCTACAAAACGCAGACTCGGCGCTTCCTGCGTCACGCCCTCAATCAGAAAGTCCGAACCGAACGCCGGATCGTTCATGCACGCCAGCACTGTGCCTTGCGCCGTGAGCAATTCCGGCAGACGACGCAGCACGCGCTGGTAATCCTTGGTCAGCAGGAAACTGCCTTTCTGGAACGACGGCGGATCGATGATCACCAGATCATACGGACCGCTGTTGATCACCTTGCCCCAGGACTTGAACAGGTCGTGGCCGAGGAAACTGACTTTGCTCAGGTCATGGCCGTTCAAGCGATGGTTGTCGCGGCCCCGGCTCAGTGCGGCGCGCGACATGTCCAGGTTGACCACATGGCTGGCGCCGCCCTCGATGGCGGCCACGGAAAAACCGCAGGTGTAGGCAAACAGATTGAGCACGCGTTTGCCGCTGGCCTGTTCGCGCACCCAGTTGCGCCCGTAACGCATGTCGAGAAACAGCCCGGCGTTCTGTTTGCGCCCCAGATCGACGCGATACTGCAGGCCGCCCTCGACGATGCTCATTTCGTCGATCTCATCACCGAGCAGCCATTCGGCAGTGCTCTGCGGCAAGTAGCGATGCTGGATCAACAACGTGTGCGCGCCAGACTGCTGCCATTCGGCGGACCCCGTGAGTTCCAGCAGCAACGCCTTGAGATTGTCCAGTTGCTCAGGCGTTGGTTCCTTGAACAGCGAGACCAGCACCACGCCTTGCAGCCAGTCCACGGTCAACTGCTCCAGCCCGGCCCAGCAGCGTCCGCGCCCGTGGAACAGGCGACGGGTTTCGCTCGGTGCGGCCGCGAGGGCCGGCAGCAGATGGGCGTGGAGGGTGGCGAGGGCTTCAGGGTTCATCGGTCAGGATCGGCAAGCAAAAGGGCCGGCATTTTAACCACAAATACACCGTCGCGAACGATTGCTGCTGACAGACAAAAACGCCGTTTCGCAAAAGACCTGTATCAAAAATGAATTTCTGCAGAGCCCGCTGCTCATACCAGTTAAGCAGCGGATTCAAGCCGCTAAATCGTTAATGCAATTCAGGGAGTGCAGTTCCATGTGCCCAACACCGACGGCGGATGCGCACCTTCCTGACGGATTGATTCTGGTGGTTGAGGATGATCCGTTGATTCTGGAGTTTCTCTGCGAAATTCTTCAGGAGGAAGGTTTCAAGGTCGAGCCGCAGACCAGTGCCGACGCCGCATCACTTTACCTTGAGCAGAACGCCCCGAACGTGGCGTTGCTACTGACCGACATCACCATGCCCGGCACCCTCAATGGCGCTGATCTGGCCAATCTGGTCGGCGACCGCTGGCCGGACAAACCGGTGATGGTCATGTCCGGCTATGAAACGCCCGAGACCTCCGGGGTCAAGCATCCGGTGGCGTTCATCAAAAAGCCGTGGGCCATCGGTCAATTGCTCGACTGCGTCGACAGCGCCTTCAAATCCAAGGCACCGCGCCTGCACTGACACGCTGGGTGAATCGACCGGGCAAGTGGTACATTGCCCGCCCGGTCTTTTGCCAGAGGATGCGACCCTTTGTCTGCTCACGATGCTGTATTCGATCGCGCGTTCGGCGCGTTTCTGTTCGACATGGACGGCACTGTCCTCAACTCCATTGCCGCCGCCGAGCGGATCTGGGCAGCCTGGGCCGTGCGCCATGGCGTCGATGTGGAAACCTTTTTGCCGACCATTCATGGCGTGCGCGCCATCGATACCATCACCCGTCTGAACCTGCCGGGGGTGGATGCCGAGGCGCAAGCGGCGTTTATCACCGAGGCGGAAATCGAAGACGTTGAAGGCATTGTCGAGATTCCCGGGGCGGCCGCGTTTCTCAACGGCCTGCCCAAGGATCGCTGGGCAATGGTGACCTCGGCGCCACGGGATCTGGCCTTGCGGCGCATGGCGGCGGCGGGGATTCCAGAGCCTGCGGTGATGATCACCGCTGAAGATGTGCAGGCGGGTAAACCTGATCCGGCCGGCTATTTACTGGCGGCCAAGAGACTGGGGCTGGAGCCGCGTGATTGCCTGATCTTCGAAGACGCCACGGTCGGCATTCAGGCTGCCGAAGCCGCCGGTGCGCCGTTGATGATCATCACCACGACGCATCAGCACCCCCTGGAAACGGCGCATGCGACGCTGGCCAGTTATGCTGACATCCGCGTCGCAGTCGACAGCAACGGCCTGCACCTGCAACGCAACTGACACCCCCCAATCCCTTGTAGGAGTGAGCCTGCTCGCGATAGCGGTCTTTCAGTCAAATAAGTGTTGCCTGACACACCGCTATCGCGAGCAGGCTCACTCCTACAGGGGACGGTGTTCGCAAATCAATAAACCCCCGGCACCAACCGCCAACTCCGCGCACAATAAGCCTCGTACTCCGCCCCAAACTGCGCACGCAGCAGGGCTTCCTCCGAATGAATCCGGGCAATCAACGGGATCAGCGTCAGCGCCGCCAGCATCAACCCGACCACCGAACGAAACGCCAGCGCCCAGCCCACGGCATTGACCACCAACCCCAGATAACTCGGATTACGCAGGTGTTGATAGATGCCATCGGTGACCAAGCGGTGCCCCGGCTGAATCGCCACCAATCCACTGAACCGCCGCCCCAGCACAAACACCGGCCACAGCCTTAATACGCCGCCAATGATGAACAGCAGTGCGCCGAGCCAACGTACGCCTTCACCACCAAAGGTCCAGAAATTCACCCGGTCGCAATAGGCCGGCAAGAAACCACTGACCAGACCAATCACCCCAAACGCCGGAATCACCCAGCGATTGGTGCGATCTTCACGTTCGCCAGAGCTGAGGTTGACCTCACTGAACAGCGAAGCAATCACCATCGCCACCGTCGCCAGTGCGACGATCACCAGCGAACCGTGGGAAAAGAACATTGCCACACCGCCAATGCCCCACACCGCCAGCCCCAGATAAGCGAGAGTGGCGAGTACCGCGACGACGGTCATTTGCGCAGACATTTTCATGGTCAACTCACGGCTGGGTGCTGATCCGTTGAGTGTAGATCCACCGTAAAACCTGTGGGAGCAAGCTTGCTCGCGAAGGCGTTGGGTCAGTCGGCAGGTATCTCTTCGTCAGTCAGGACTTTGCGGAAGGTCTCGACCAATGGCCGCAAATTGATTCGGTGCCACGCTGCCCACAATGGTGTGGTCAACGTCAGCCATGGCAGTTCACGCAACACCACACCCGGCGGTGCGTTATGGCTCAAACCTTTCTGAATCATCGCAATCCCCAACCCCGACGCCACCAGCCCCAGCGCAGTAAACGGTTCAGTCGCCTGCATGCGCACATCCGGGGTGAAGCCGGCTCGGATGCAGGCGCTGACAAACTCATCGTTGGCATCCTGTCGCGGCTGCACGCCAATCCATTCCTGCTCGGCCAGATCCTCTGGACTCAACGCGGCTTGCTGCGCCAATGGATGATGTTCCGGCAACGCCAAGAGCATCGGCTCATCGAGCACCTGAAAGCTCAGCAGATCCGGATCGTCATCGGTCGGCGGCTCACTCACCAAGGCAATATCGAGACTACGCTGTCGCAGGCCCTCCAGTTGCTCGGCGGAGCTGAGGTTATACAACGCGACATGCACATTCGGCCGATCGGCGCGCAATACGCGCAGGGCATTGGGCAGGACTCCGGCGTGCATGGCGTTTTCGATATAGCCGATGCACAAGCCACCTTCTTCGCCGCGACCGAGACGCTTGCCTAGGGATTCCAGGCGATTGGCGTGGGTCAGCAGGGCGCGGGTTTCGGCGAGGAAAGTCTGACCGTCGCGGGTCAGACGAATGCGTTGCTGGCTGCGTTCGAACAGGGTCAGGCCCAGGCGCTCTTCGAGTTGGGCGATCTGCCGGCTCAGCGGCGACTGGGAAATATGCAGCCGTTCGGCAGCGCGGCCGACGTGTTCTTCCTCGGCGACGGCAACGAAATAGCGCAATTGGCGGATGTCGATCATGTCAGACCTGTAGGGACTCAAGTGCTTCGTATTATGTCTTGGACGGTCTCGGTGTCGCAATCTAGGATCTGCTCAACGGTCACACAGGCCCAGAACCTATCGAGGAAAAATCCATGAGCTTGAAAGACAAACTGCCCGGCCAACTGGGCTTCGGCACCGCGCCACTGGGCAACATGTTCCGCGCCATTCCCGAGGCCGAAGCGCAAGCCACCGTACATGCTGCGTGGCATGCCGGCGTGCGTTACTTCGATACCGCGCCGTTTTACGGTTCCGGTCTGTCGGAAATCCGCCTCGGCGAAGTACTGAAGCAATATAAGCGCGACGACTATGTGCTCAGCAGCAAGGTCGGCCGAGTGATTCTCGATGAAGTCGAAGACGCCGCCGCCCGTGATCTCGGCGAGAAAAGCGGCGTGTTCGAACACGGCCGCCCGAACAAGATCGTCAATGACTACAGCGCCGATGCAACGCTGCGTTCGATCGAAGACAGCCTCAAACGCCTGCAAACCGATCGCCTCGACATCGTCTGGGTGCACGACATCGCGCAGGACTTCTATGGCGATCAATGGCTGGAATACTTCAATCAGGCCCGCACTGGCGCATTCAAAGTGCTGACCCGCTTGCGCGAAGAAGGCGTGATCAAAGGCTGGGGCCTGGGCGTGAACAAAGTCGAGCCGTGCGAATTGACCCTCGACCTTACCGAAGCGCAACCGGATGGCTTTCTATTGGCTGGTCGCTACACGCTGCTCGACCACGAACGTCCGTTGCAACGCCTGATGGATTCGGCCCTAGCGCAAAACGTTGAAATCGTCGTCGGTGGCCCTTATAGCTCGGGAATCCTGGCCGGTGGCTCGCACTTCGAATACCAGCAGGCCAGCCCTGAAGTCATCGCCAAGGTCGAGCAGATCAAACGCATCGCCGCTGCTTACAACGTCGATGTAAAAGCCGCTGCGCTACAGTTCTCGCTGGCCAATCCCGCTGTTGCGGCGGTGATTCCCGGCGCGAGCAAACCCGGTCGTATCGCTGAAGATGTCGCGGCGCTGTCGGCGACCATTCCTGCCGGATTCTGGCAGGCCATGCGCGACGCGAAACTGGTTTCCGAACGTGCACCATTGCCAATCGATGAGGTGAAAGCATGAAGATTGATCTGAGTGGAAAACTGGCCATCGTCAGCGGCAGCACCGCCGGCATTGGACTGGGCATCAGCCAGTCGCTGGCCGAATCCGGCGCCACCGTGGTGGTGATCGGTCGCGATACCGCCAAGGTCGATCAGGCGCTGGCGAGCATTCGCGAGAAAGTGCAGGGCGCGCAATTGCGTGGTTTGACGGCTGATCTGGGCACCGCCGAAGGCGCGCAAAAACTGTTCGCCGCTGAACCGCGCGCGGACATTCTGGTGAACAACCTCGGCATCTTCGACGCCGTGGATTTCTTCGAAGCGCCGGACAGCGAGTGGACGCGTTTCTATGAGGTCAACGTGATTTCCGGCGTGCGTCTGGCGCGGCATTATGTGCCGGCAATGGTCGAGCAGGGTTGGGGCCGGGTGATCTTCCTGTCCTCCGAGTCTGGCGTGGCCACGCCAGCGGACATGATCAACTACGGCGTGACCAAAAGCGCCAATCTGGCGGTTTCCCATGGTCTGGCCAAACGTCTGGCTGGCACCGGGGTGACCGTCAATGCGATCCTGCCGGGGCCGACCTTCACCGATGGCCTGCAAGACATGCTCAAGGATGCCGCCGCCGAATCCGGGCGCAACCTGCGCGATGAGGCCGACGCCTTTGTGCGCAAGGCGCGGCCGACCTCGATCATCCAGCGCGTGGCGGATGTTGAAGAGGTCGCGCATCTGGTCACCTACATCGCTTCGCCGCTGTCGTCGGCCACCACCGGCGCCGCTTTGCGTGTCGATGGCGGCGTGGTTGACAGCCTGACTATCTGAATTCTGGAGAGACGTTTATTTATGCCAACAGCATCCGCAACCATCGACATCCCGGCCTCGGCCGATCAGGTCTGGCAATTGATCGGCGGCTTCAACACGCTGCCCGATTGGCTGCCGTTTATTCCCAACAGTGAGCTGAGCGACGGCGGCCGCGTGCGCACCCTGCAAACCGCTGACGGCGGCGTGGTGGTCGAGCGACTGCAAGCGTTCGACAACGCCGCGAAAACCTACAGCTATTCGATTGAACAGGCGCCGTTCCCGGCGACGGATTATCTGGCAACCATCAAGGTTGAAGCACAGGGGCAGGGCGCACGGGTGACGTGGTCGGGGCGCTTCAACGCCAAAGGCGTGAGTGATGAAGAAGTGGTGGCGTTGTTTAACGGCATCTATCAGGGTGGCCTCGAGGCACTGCGAGCCAATTACCCAACCTGATCAACACCACGATCCAATGTAGGAGTGAGCCTGCTCGCGATCGCGGTGTGTCAGTCAAAAAAGATATCGACTGACACGACGCCATCGCGAGCAGGCTCACTCCTACAGGTTGTGCATTTCAAATATAAAAGGTCAGGAATTCTCGATCAGGCTCTGCCGGCAATCGAGCACCAGTTTCGCCCCACCCAGATCACTGCTGCCGACTTCAAGACTGAAGCCATGCAGACTGACAATCGCCGCCACAATCGACAATCCGAGGCCAAAGCCACCCTGCGGCTGCCCACCCTCGGCGCGATAAAACCGCTGGAACACCGCCTCACGCTCAGCCTCGGGAATCCCCGGTCCTGAGTCGTGCACTTCAATCCGCGTCTGCCCACCCGCGTTGACCCCACGCAACATCACCGTGCCGCCCGGCGGGGTGAACTTGATCGAGTTGCTCAGCAGATTCGCCAAGGCCTCGAACAACAACGCCCGATCACCATTGAGTGGCGGCAGCGTCTCCGGCATGTTCAAGTCGAAGCGCAGCTCGCCTTCCTCGGCCAGTGGCAGATAAAACTCATGCAGTTCTTCCAGCAATTGCACCGGGTCGAGCTCGACAAAACCTGAGCGGCGCTGGCGATCTTCCAGTTCGGAAATCCGTAACAACCCGCGAAACCGTGCCATCAGCGTGTCCGCTTCAGCGAGCACCAGATCCAGCTGCGCCGCTTCCTGCGAGCCTTCGCCGGCCTGCTGCTGCATGCGATACAGCTGCGCGCGCAGGCGCGTCAGTGGCGTGCGCAAATCATGGGCGATGTTGTCGCAGACGCCTTTGACTTCATTCATCAAACGCTCGATGCGTTCGAGCATGGCGTTGACGATGGCGGCGAGCATGTCCAGTTCATCGCGGCGATTGGACAGCGGCAAACGGTGCGTCAGATCGCCGGCCACAATCGCTTGGGCGCTGTCCTGAATCGCTCGAATCCGTCGTAACGGCCGCCGCCGCAGCAGATGCCAACCGGCAATCCCCGGCAGAATCGTCAGCGACACGCCCCAGAACAACGCATGCAAAATGATCCGCGTCACCGCAAACAGCGAGCCGTTGTCGCGCAACAACACCAGCCAGCGCCCATCGCGGGTTTGCGTGGCGACTGCGTCGCAGCTGTCATTGGGCAGGGTCGGGTCATCGGAGTCGGCGCAGTCGGCGAGCATGTGGATCTTGCCGTCCAGCGGCAGGCCCTCGGGAATCTGCTGCAAGGCGCCGCCGAGGTAAACGCCGTCGGCATCGAACAAGCCATAAGCGTCGATGCCGCGAATATCGAAAGTCATGCTGGCGGCGAGGGCGTCTTCCAGTTGCTCACCGCGAAAGTGCGAGAACAGGTGCTGACGTTGCATCAGCGAATGTTTGGCGAGGTTGTCGAGGTAGCCGGAGACCTCGTAATACATGACCCCCATGAGGATCGCGCTCCATGCCACGAACAGCGAACTGTACAGTGCCAGCAAGCGGCTGCTGGAGGAACGCCAGCCGTCAGACGGGTTCGGCAATGACATAGCCGGAGCCCCGTACCGTGCGGATCAGCGGCACATGGCCGACGGCGTCGATCTTCTTACGCAGACGGCCGATGTGCACGTCGATCAGGTTGGTGCCGGGGTCGAAGTGATAACCCCAGACCTCTTCGAAAATCATCATCCGCGAAAGGATCTGGCCGCTGTTGCGCATGAGGAATTCGAGCAACTTGTACTCGGTCGGCAACAGCGTCAGCACTTGTTCGGCACGGCGCGCTTCGTGGCTGATCAAGTCCAGTTCGAGGTCGGCTACCTGCAGGGTCGTCGCTTGAGTCGCGCCGCTGTTCTGCCGACGCAGCAACACTTCAACCCGTGCGGCCATTTCATCGGTGGCGAACGGTTTCGTCAGGTAATCATCGCCGCCAGCGCGCAAGCCGCGCACACGCTCGTCGACATCGGAGAGGGCGCTGATCATCAAAATCGGTGTGGCCACGCCCATGGTGCGCAGGGTGGTGACGATGGCCAGGCCATCAAGTTCGGGCAGCATGCGGTCGAGGGTGATCAGGTCGTAGTTGCCGCTCACGGCGCGGTCGAGGCCTTCGCGACCATTGTCGACCCAGTCGACTTCCAGCCCGTGGCTGCTCAGTTCGGCGACGATTTCCCGCGCGGTCACGGCGTCGTCTTCGATGGTCAAGATACGAGTCATAGGCAGGCCTGCTGATCGGTTCAAACGGAATGGCAGCATTTTGCCAAGAAATTCCGGCGACGCTTTAAATTAACTTTCATGTTGTAGCTGTCGTTTGCGCGCCTTGGGGATTTATTTGCCGCAACGTTGATATCATCTGGCCACAATTTCCATCAGGAGTGGTGCCGTGCGTCTTTCGATTCGCCGTGGCTGGATGCCGATCACCGGTCTGCTGCTGGTGCTGTTCAGCGCCTCGGCATGGGCCGCCAACACGCCGTGTTCCGGCAAAAAAGGCGGGATCGATCGCTGCGACGGCGATCTGTTCCTATGCAATGACGGCTCCATCAGCGGCTCGAAGAAAAGCTGTGCGGCGATGTTTGGCGAGCGCCAGCAGGCCCGTCCGCAAAACCTCCTGCAAAGTGATGATGGCTGCGCCTGCGGCACCGGCTCGTTTTGCACTGGCCCGCGTGGCGGGGTTTATTGCCTTACGCCCAGCGGTAACAAGAGCTACAAACGCAAATAACCGGCATTTGTGCCATGCATAAAACCCGCTGTTATTCGGCCCTTGTTGCAATTTGCATGGAATGAGGAAGTTCATTCTTTCTAAGTGATTGAAAACAGACGATTTATTTAATTTCTGCGAATGGCACGGTCGCTGCAATTCATCTGATGACGAGTTGTAACACCATTTTTCATGCCTGGAGCAGAACAACAATGAGTAGATCCCCTGATGGGTTTTATCCCGCCGTTGAAGAGTCGAGCAGCGTTTCGGGCGTGTCCTGGGGCGCGATTTTCGCCGGTGCTGCGGCTGCCGCTGCGCTGTCGATGATTTTGGTCCTGCTCGGATTCGGTTTGGGTTTCTCTGCTGTTTCACCGTGGGCCGGAGAGGGCGTCAGCGCCAAGGGCCTGGGCATTTCCACGATCGTCTGGCTGGCGGCGACGCAAATCATCGCTTCCGGCATGGGCGGCTACATCGCCGGTCGCCTGCGGGTGAAGTGGGCGAACATGCACGGCGATGAAGTGTATTTCCGCGACACCGCGCACGGCTTCCTTGCCTGGTGTGTGGCGACGTTGGTCACTGCGGTGCTGGTGGTCGGCTCGGTCAGCAGCGTCATCAGTGGTGGTGTGCAGGCCGGTGCCAGTGTGGCCGGCGGTGCTGCCAGCGCGATGACCCAAGCGGCAGGTACCGCTGCGGCCAACACCGACAGCAACCAGTACGGTTACTACATCGACAGTCTGTTCCGCGATGACCGTCCGGCGTCCGTCAGCGATGACGCGGCCCATGGTGCCGTGGCCCGCATCTTCGCGCAAAGCCTGGCCAACGGTCAGATGAGTGCCGAAGACCGTACCTACCTTGCGCAACTGGTGGCGCAACGGACCAACCTGACTCAAGCCGATGCCGAGCGCCGCGTCGATGAGATCTACGCCCGCACTCAGAAAGCCCTGGCCGACGCCAAGCTGAAAGCTCAACAAGCTGCCGACACCGCCGCGAAAGTCGCTGCCTGGACCTCGCTGTGGATGTTCATCTCGCTGTTGGCCGGTGCGTTCTTCGCTAGCCTCGCGGCCACCTACGGCGGTCGTCGTCGGGATGCCGTCGAGTACGTTGAAGTCGACACCTACACCACGACCACTCCAGTCCGTTAAACAAGGAGCATCACCATGCGCTCACTATTGCTGTTTTTCCTTGGCGTACCGATCCCGATCATCATCCTGATCGCCCTGTTCGTGCACTGATTGCTCCATTGAGGCCCATGCCTCGGCCGCTTCCACCTTCGGGTGGAAGCGGCTTTTTGCTTTCTGGCTCACAGGGTCATAAGTACGGCTTGCAAGGATAGTCGAACTGGTATTTCTGACAGGTGGCGTCGCGAGAGGAAAGTGCTGGAATCGGAGCAGGAGTGAACATGACGTTTATTCCGGTTTTGCTTCGAGGGACTGGACATGAACACGCAGTTGAAACCTGAAAACGCAGGAACGCTTGATCCGGCTTTCGCCGATGCCGGGAAATTGCACTTTCCGAAAGATGGATTGCCTGATATCCAATCAGCAGCTGTATTGGCATTGCCTGACAAAAAAATTCTAGTTGGATTTTACCCGTTTGCATTATTCGGGCCGGCCACGGTTGCCTGCTTTCACGAAGACGGAACACTGAACACTGGATTCGGCGGGGGAAAGGGTTTTGTAGACATCGTCTTGGAAAACGCAACCATGGCGCATGTTGTCGGGCTCTACCTATTGCAAGACGGCGCGTGGATGTTGCAGGGCACTTATCAGCAAGAAGGCTACGTAGAGGGCATCGCGCTCGTGCGCTGTCACCCTGATGGCCAGCAAGATCAGTCCTACGGTGAAAAAGGTGTTCGTTACCTTCCTTTTGATCAAATGGACAAACCTGAATCGGGTGCAACCGGCAACGCGAAGTCAGCCTCGCGACATTGGAAAAGAGCCTTTGCTACGGGGGCGGCTGCGGGCTCCGGCAAGTCCATGGTTCAGCAATCCGACGGCAAAATGGTCGTGGCCTTCTATCTCTATAACGATGAGTCCGAAAAGTGGCGTGGCATCGTGCTGCGACTGAACGCGGACGGCACTCGCGACAAGACGTTCAACGATCACGGATTCGCACTGATCGACTTCGATAACAGTTCCAATCATGCCTTGGGTGTTGCCGTTCAGTCAGACGGGAAGATCCTTGTCTGTGGCCGATACCATGACGATACGCCGGGACTTCAGGGTGGCTATCTAGTGCGTTTGGATGCGTTCGGGCATATCGATAGCACCTTCAACGGCGGAGAGGTTTTCAAGCTGAAAACTCGCTGGGAGGAGTTCAACGCTGTATCGGTCAGAGAAAGCGATGGCCTCATTGTTGTCGCTGGTGCCGCTGCCCCGATGGGCGTCGTTCAAGGAGCGCTGGTCGTGTTGAACGCCAATGGCAGGCCCAACCTGGTTTTTAACAAAGGGAAGCCTTTGTACTCGCCATTGCTGGAGGCGGGTGTTCACTGGAAAAACTGCGTGGTTCAGACCGATGGGTCGATTGTCGTCGCTGGGAACGGCAGCGGTGGAATGATCAACGGTGGCGATCGATGCGTGGTTGCTCGTTTTCTGGCTGGCGGTTCTCTGGACCAGGCATTCAATGAAACAGGGTTTGCCGTTTTCACTGATGAAGAGAAGACGTGTTATTACAAAAGCATGAGTGTGATGGAGGATGGACGAATCATTGCTTGTGGTTACCACGAACTTGATCCTTGGGATGGACTTGTGGTCGGGGGCTGGGTGATCTGCTATCTGGTTTGACACAGTGGAACGCTGAATTTCTGCCTCGGCCGCTTCCACCCTCGAGTGGAAGCGGCTTTTTGCTTTCTGGCTCACAGGGTCATAAGTACGGCTTGCAAGGATAGTCGAACTGGTATTTCTGACAGGTGGCGTCGCGAGAGGAAAGTGCTGGAATCGGAGCAGGAGTGAACATGACGTTTATTCCGGTTTTGCTTCGAGGGACTGGACATGAACACGCAGTTGAAACCTGAAAACGCAGGAACGCTTGATCCGGCTTTCGCCGATGCCGGGAAATTGCACTTTCCGAAAGATGGATTGCCTGATATCCAATCAGCAGCTGTATTGGCATTGCCTGACAAAAAAATTCTAGTTGGATTTTACCCGTTTGCATTATTCGGGCCGGCCACGGTTGCCTGCTTTCACGAAGACGGAACACTGAACACTGGATTCGGCGGGGGAAAGGGTTTTGTAGACATCGTCTTGGAAAACGCAACCATGGCGCATGTTGTCGGGCTCTACCTATTGCAAGACGGCGCGTGGATGTTGCAGGGCACTTATCAGCAAGAAGGCTACGTAGAGGGCATCGCGCTCGTGCGCTGTCACCCTGATGGCCAGCAAGATCAGTCCTACGGTGAAAAAGGTGTTCGTTACCTTCCTTTTGATCAAATGGACAAACCTGAATCGGGTGCAACCGGCAACGCGAAGTCAGCCTCGCGACATTGGAAAAGAGCCTTTGCTACGGGGGCGGCTGCGGGCTCCGGCAAGTCCATGGTTCAGCAATCCGACGGCAAAATGGTCGTGGCCTTCTATCTCTATAACGATGAGTCCGAAAAGTGGCGTGGCATCGTGCTGCGACTGAACGCGGACGGCACTCGCGACAAGACGTTCAACGATCACGGATTCGCACTGATCGACTTCGATAACAGTTCCAATCATGCCTTGGGTGTTGCCGTTCAGTCAGACGGGAAGATCCTTGTCTGTGGCCGATACCATGACGATACGCCGGGACTTCAGGGTGGCTATCTAGTGCGTTTGGATGCGTTCGGGCATATCGATAGCACCTTCAACGGCGGAGAGGTTTTCAAGCTGAAAACTCGCTGGGAGGAGTTCAACGCTGTATCGGTCAGAGAAAGCGATGGCCTCATTGTTGTCGCTGGTGCCGCTGCCCCGATGGGCGTCGTTCAAGGAGCGCTGGTCGTGTTGAACGCCAATGGCAGGCCCAACCTGGTTTTTAACAAAGGGAAGCCTTTGTACTCGCCATTGCTGGAGGCGGGTGTTCACTGGAAAAACTGCGTGGTTCAGACCGATGGGTCGATTGTCGTCGCTGGGAACGGCAGCGGTGGAATGATCAACGGTGGCGATCGATGCGTGGTTGCTCGTTTTCTGGCTGGCGGTTCTCTGGACCAGGCATTCAATGAAACAGGGTTTGCCGTTTTCACTGATGAAGAGAAGACGTGTTATTACAAAAGCATGAGTGTGATGGAGGATGGACGAATCATTGCTTGTGGTTACCACGAACTTGATCCTTGGGATGGACTTGTGGTCGGGGGCTGGGTGATCTGCTATCTGGTTTGACACAGTGGAACGCTGAATTTCTGCCTCGGCCGCTTCCACCTTCGGGTGGAAGCGGCTTTTTGCTTTCTGCGGGGCCAACAGCGAGAATCGCCGCCGGAAGTGGATTGGCCGCTTTTACCTCTCTTTAAGGATGAACACGTTGGACAAGAAGGAAATCAAACGCCAGTTGGTTGAGATGCTCGAAGCCGGGCGCTCGAAAACCGAAACGTTCAAAGCGTTGTCGGGCGGTGCGGTCAAAGATCGCGTGTTGGCGGCCTGGATCGGCGGGCGTCCGGATCCGGCCCTCAGAGCAAAGCATTCACTCAAAGTCACCCTGCTGGTTGTGTTGACCTGCATTCAGGCATTGATCGGCTCAGTCGTCGGTTTCTTCCTGTTCTATGACGCAAGCGCCGGTCTGGCACTGACCATGTTGCTGATCGCTGGTGGCATTCCGTTGTTGTTTGCATGGGGCTTCTACAAGAACGTGGCGGCGGCTTACACCGTTTACGTCCTCCTCACCATCAGTCAGGTTTCACGCCTGTTCAAGGGTTATGAGGAAGATCCGCTGTCGACCGTGATTGCCGTCGGCATCACCCTGGCCATTGTGTTCTACGCCGCGTGGATCAAATCCCTGCTGTTCCCGGACCTGGGTTTCATCGGCGCGAAGAAGATCAAAGGGCAGTTCGTCTTCTCCAACTGATCGTTGGACAATCCAATCGTTTTCACTGGCCTGGATCAATATTTACTGCGGCGAGATCGCCTAACGTAAATGATCCCGGCCTTTGCTGAGGTATGAACTACAGTGCTTCACGCGCACCTTGTTGCGCTGACGGAGTACGCGTCGACGCCCCAATCACAGCCACAATAAACGCGTCGACACGCTGTAGTGCAGCAAGGAGCTGACACCACCTCAACCGAACTTTCACGGATGAACATCGCAATGCACTGCCAAGAAAGAACCTTCGATATCCAGCCGTTGGCGCAGGCGGACATGACCGTCCACATCAACGGTCAAGCGGTCAGCGCCGCCATCGGCGAAACCGTCCTTAGCGTTATTCAATCACTCGGCGTACGCCAGATTGCCCGCAACGATCACGACCAGATTACCGGCGCCTATTGCGGCATGGGCGTGTGTCAGTGCTGCCTGGTGAAAATCAATGGCCGACACAAACGCCGTGCCTGCCAGACCGTGGTACGTGACGGCATGCGCATCGAAACCCAGGTCAACCGCATCACCGCGCAGGAGGTGGTTGTATGAGCCTGCAACCGGTGATCGTCGGCGGCGGCCCGGCGGGGATGGCAGCGGCCATCGAACTGGCGCGCCACGGCGTGCGCTGCACCTTGCTCGAAGAAGCTTCGCGCCTCGGCGGCGTGGTCTATCGCGGGCCGCTGCGAGATGGCGTGCAACTGGATTATCTCGGCCCGCGTTACTCCGAAGCACTGGGCAAATTGCACGGTGATTTTCAGGAGCAGGCCGGGTTGATCGACGTGCGCCTCAACCATCGCGTGGTCGGCGCCGAAGGCACCCGCGCCTTGGTGGTGCTGGATGGCGACGAGCAATTGCACGAGATCGAGTATCCGCAATTGCTCCTGGCTGCCGGTTGCCATGAACGCAGCGTGCCGTTTCCGGGCTGGACCTTGCCGGGGGTGATCATGCTCGGCGGTCTGCAACTGCAAATCAAAAGTGGTGTGGTCAAACCGCAGGGTCCGGTGATCATCGCCGGCACCGGGCCGTTGCTGCCGTTGGTGGCGACGCAACTGCATGCCGCAGGCGTCAGCGTCGCGGGCGTGTATGAGGCTTGCGCGTTCGGCAAGATTGCCCGCGAAAGTCTGGCGCTGCTGAACAAGCCGCAGCTGTTTCTCGACGGTTTGAGCATGCTCGCCTACCTGAAACTGCACGGCATCCCGATGAACTACGGTTGGGGCGTGGTCGAGGCGCACGGCGAGGGCGAACTGAAGAGCGTCAGCGTCGCGCCGTACTCGGCCACCTGGGAACCGGACATGAGCCGCGTCGAACGTTTCGAAGCCAAGACTCTGGCGGTCGGTTACGGTTTTATTCCGCGCACGCAACTGAGCCAGCAGATGGGCCTGGATCATGGCTTCAGTGACGACGGTTATCTGCGCGCCAACGCGAACGTCTGGCAGCAAAGCAACGAACCTCACGTGCATCTGGCCGGCGACATGGGCGGGATTCGCGGCGGTGAGGCGGCGATGCTCGCCGGCAAGATCGCCGCAACCTCGATTCTCCTGCAACGTGGTGTCCTCGAGGAGGAATTGGCGCGTGTGCGCCGCGACCGCTACTTGAGCAAACTCAAAGCCATCGTGCGTTTCCGCGCTGCCGTGGATCGCTACACCGAACGCGGCGTTGGCCAGACTGCATTGCCGGCCGCTGACACGGTGATCTGCCGTTGCGAGCACGCCACCCGAGCCGACATCGACCTGGCGCTGGAGCAGGGCGTGCAAGACATCGCCAGCCTGAAAATGCGCACCCGCGTGAGCATGGGCGATTGCCAGGGACGGATGTGCGTCGGCTACTGCAGCGACCGCCTGCGTCAAGCGACCGGACGCAAGGACGTCGGTTGGCTGCGCCCGCGTTTTCCGATTGATCCGATTCCTTTTTCCGCGTTCCAGTCCGTCGGCACGGAGGCCGCTGCCCATGAGTAAGTTCTATGACGTGGTCATTGCCGGTGGTGGTGTGATCGGGGCGTCCTGCGCCTATCAATTGTCCAAACGCAAAAACCTCAAGGTCGCGCTGATCGATGCCAAGCGCCCGGGCAACGCGACGCGTGCTTCGGCCGGTGGTTTGTGGGCGATCGGTGAGTCGGTCGGCCTCGGCTGCGGGGTGATTTTCTTCCGCATGATGTCGGCCAACCGCAAGCGCGAAACCCAGGGCGCGGCGGTGGCGGTGGACGCGAGCACGCCGCATATCCTGCCGGAGTCGTTTTTCGATTTTGCCCTGCAGTCCAACGCGCTGTACCCGGCGTTGCACCGAGAGCTGAAAGACAATCACGGGATGGATTTCAAGTTCGAAAAGACCGGGCTGAAATTCGTTATCTATGACGATGAAGACCGGCTCTATGCCGAGCACATCGTCGGCTGCATTCCGCATCTGGCCGATCAGGTGCGCTGGCTCGATCAGGCGGCGCTGCGCGAGTCCGAGCCGAGCGTCAGCCATGAAGCACGCGGGGCGCTGGAGTTTCTTTGCGACCATCAGGTCAGCCCGTTCCGCCTCGCCGATGCCTACATGGAAGGCGCGCGGCAGAACGGCGTCGATATTTTCGTCAACACCAACGTCACCGGCGTGTTGCACCACGGCAGCCGTGTAACCGGTGTGCAGACGGCCGAGGAGGGCGTGTTCCACTGCAAGACGCTGATCAACGCCAGCGGTGCGTGGGCGGCGGACTTGAGTGAATGGGCGACGGGGATTCGCATCCCGGTGAAACCGGTGAAAGGCCAGATTCTGTTGACCGAGCGCATGCCGAAAATCCTCAACGGCTGCCTGACCACCAGCGACTGCTACGTGGCGCAGAAAGACAACGGCGAGATCCTGATTGGCAGCACCACCGAAGACAAAGGCTTCGACGTCACCACCACCTACCCGGAAATCGCCGGGCTGGTGCAGGGCGCGGTGCGGTGTCTGCCGGAGCTCAAGGATGTCAATCTGAAACGCACCTGGGCGGGTTTGCGTCCGGGCTCGCCGGATGAGTTGCCGATTCTCGGGCCGATGCGTGGGGTGGAAGGGTATTTGAATGCCTGCGGGCACTTCCGCACCGGCATTCTGACGTCGGCGATTACTGGCGTACTGCTGGACAAACTGGTCAACGACGAACCGCTGCCGCTGGATATCACGCCGTTTCTGGCGGACCGGTTTGAGGTGGCCCCGGTCAAACAAGCGCTGGAGCTGGAACTGGCCTGACACCGATCCCCTGTAGGAGTGAGCCTGCTCGCGATAGCAATCTGTCAGTAATGAATAAGTCGACTGACACACCGCCATCGCGAGCAGGCTCACTCCTACAGGTTTTGTGTGTGGCTCAGGATTTGCGCGATTCTTCTTCGAGTTGGTCCGATTCGAACAACCGCGCCAGTTCCGCCCGGGCTTCCTGGGCGGTTTGCAGGACTTTCGCCGCGTCATCGTAAATCGCGTGCTGCGCCTCCAGCACCTGTTCATCGTGGTGCTTGAAGCGCTTGATCCGCGCATCGGCCTGGGCCTGGGTCAAACCGAGGCCCACCAACGTACGCCGGCTCATTTCCAGGCTCGAATAATAAGTCTCACGAATCGCCTCCGCGCCAACATCCACCAAGCGGTGCACATGCTGACGGTTACGTGCCCGAGCGATGATCTTCATGTGCGGATAAAGCTTGCGCACCACCTCGGCGGTCTTGATGTTGGTGTCCGGATCGTCCGTGGCAATCACGAAATATTCCGCCTCGCCGACCTTGGCCGCATTGAGGATTTCCGGGCGCATCGGGTCGCCGTAGAACACCGGCACACCGCCGAAACTGCGCGACAGTTCAATGGTTTCCACCGAGGTGTCCAGTGCGACGAACTTGATGTTCTGCGCACGCAGAATCCGCGCGACGATCTGACCCATCCGGCCCATGCCGGCGATCACCACGCGTGGCGTGTCAGTGTCGATCTCACGGTATTTTTCCGGCACTTCCACCGGCTGCACTTTCGGGCTGACCAGCCGCGCGCAGAGCAACAGCAACAACGGCGTCACCGCCATGGACAAGGTGATGGTCAGCACCAGCAAGTCATACAAGCGCGGTTCGAACAGGCCCTGATCGCGACCGATCTTGAATACTACAAACGCAAATTCACCACCCGCCGCCAAGACGATACCGAGGCGAATCGCGCTGACCTTGTTCAAGCCACCGGCCAGACGCCCGACGACGAACAGCAGCGGCAGTTTCAAACCGATCAACAACAGCGTCAGCCCCAGCACGGTGATCGGCGCGCTGAGCAGCAAGCTGAGGTTGGCGCCCATGCCGACGCTGATGAAAAACAGCCCGAGCAGCAACCCTTTGAACGGCTCGATCTGCGCTTCCAGCTCATGGCGATATTCCGAATCCGCCAACAGCAAACCGGCAAGAAACGCGCCCAGCGCCATCGACACACCGACCAGATCCATCAACCACGCCGTGCCGATCACCACCAGCAACGCCGTGGCCGTCGACACTTCCGGCAAACCGGTTTTCGCCACCACGCGGAACACCGGACGCAGCAGATAGCGCCCACCGACCACGACCACGGCGATACCGCCGAGCACCTGCAAGGCGTGATTCAGGCCCTCGGCATTGCTGTTGTCCTGAGCACCACCGGCAAGCATCGGCACCAGCGCGATCAACGGGATCGCGGCGATGTCCTGAAACAGCAGAATCGCAAACGCCAGTCGCCCGTGTGGGCTGGTCAATTCTTTGCGCTCGGCCAGACTTTGCAGACCGAATGCCGTCGAGGAAAGGGCCAGACCGAGACCCAACACAATCGCGCTGTTCAATGGCTGGCCAAACACCGACAAGGCCAGCACGCCGATCACCGAAGCCGTCAACAGCACTTGCGCCAGACCGACGCCGAACACCGATTTGCGCATCACCCACAAACGTCGTGGCGACAGCTCAAGACCAATGATGAACAGCAGCAACACCACGCCCAGTTCGGAAATATGCGCGACGCTTTGCGGATTGCCGATCAGGCCCAACACCGACGGGCCGATAATCACGCCGGCAAACAGATAACCGAGCACGGCGCCCAATTGCAGACGTTTGGCCAAAGGCACGGTGAGCACGGCCGCGAACAGAAAGACGACGGCGGCTTGCAACAGATTGCCTTCATGGGGCATGAGGTTACTCCTGACAACGGTACGGCGGGGGGTGACAAGGATAAGGGCTGAATCGATTCAAGATCCACAGAAGATCCCTGTAGGAGTGAGCCTGCTCGCGATAGCGGTGTATCAGCCACACATGAGTCGACTGATCCACCGCTATCGCGAGCAGGCTCACTCCTACAGGGGATCTTAATCATTTCTGTAATATCTGGCATCAATTGGTTACATTCATAACCTCTGCGTATCAATCTCCCGAGTCCCGCCATGTCCATCAACTTCGACCTCAACGACCTGCAAGCCTTTCGCGCCGTGGTCGAGCAGGGCAGTTTCCGCAAGGCCGCCGACACCGTGCGCCTGTCGCAACCGGCGCTGAGCCGGCGCATCGAAAAGCTCGAAGACGCCCTCGGCGTCAAACTCTTCGAACGCACCACACGCAAGGTCAGCCTGACTCAGGCCGGGCGCGGTTTCATGCCCAGCGTCGAGCGTTTGCTCGATGATCTCGACGTCGCGTTATTGGGCATCAGCGAAGTCGCTTCGACGCGTCTGGGCCATGTCACCGTCGCCTGCGTGCCTTCGGCGGCGTACTACTTCATGCCGCGCGTGATCGCGCGCTATCACCAGCAATTCCCGCGCATCAAGGTCAAAGTGCTCGACTCCAGCGCGCACGATGTCTTGAGTGCAGTGGTCAATGGCGAGGCGGATTTCGGCTTGAGTTTTCTCGGCACGCAGGATGCCAAAGTCGAGTTCGAACCGCTTGTGCAGGAGTGCTACGTCGTCGCTTGTCGCCGCGATCATGCGTTGGCCGGGCGCAGCAGTGTGAGCTGGGACGAGTTCTATCAGCAGGATTACATCTCGCTGGACAAGACCTCCGGCAACCGCTTTCTGCTCGATCAGGCGTTGAGCAGCGTGGTGCCGCAGCGTTCGAGCATCTGCGAAACCCGGCATGTGACGACGATGATCGGACTGGTGGAGGCGGGGTTGGGCGTGGCGGCGGTGCCGCTGATGGCGATGCCCGGGCCGGATCATCCGATCCTGACGCGGGTGCCACTGACCGATCCGCAAGTGATGCGCAGTGTCGGCATCATCAAGCGCCGGGGTCGTACGCTGACCCCGGCGGCATTGGAACTGGAGCGGCTGGTGGTGGAAATGAAAGTCCAGCCGCCAATTGTCAGCGCTTGACCGAATCCAGTCCGGTGGCCTGCACGTCTGCTTGCGCGGCCGGCGCGGCGAGGTAAGCGAGCAGCGCTTTGGCTTCTTTCGGATGCTGCGCACCGACTGGAATCCCGGCGGCAAATCGCGTTACCGATTGCACCGATTCCGGAATCTTCGCGACGAAACTCACGCCCGGCACTGGCAGCAATTCGCTGACCTGCTGGAAGCCCAATTGGTAGTCGCCAGTGGCAACCACCGAGCCGACCGGGATTTTCGGGATCATTTTTGCCTTCGGTTTCAGCTGATCTTCAATGCCGAGTTTCTTGAACAACTGCTGCTCGATGTACACGCCGCTGGCGCTGTCGGAGTAGGCCACCGATTGTGCGTCGAGCAGGGTTTTCTTCAGGCCGTCGACACTGCTGATGTCCGGTTTCGGCGCGCCTTCGCGCACCACCAGGCCGATCCGCGAATCGGCCAGTTCCACGCGCGAAGCCGGGTCGACCTTGCCTTGCTTGATCAAGTCATCGAGGGCGTAGCCGACCATGATCACCACGTCGGCGTGTTCACCGCGCGCGAGGCGATTGGGGATCGCCTCCGGCGCCTTGCCCATCGACGGGCCGAGGCTGGTCGTCAGTGTGTTGCCGCTGGTGGCAGCGAATTTCGGCCCGAGAATCTTGTAGGCAGCGGTGAAACCGCCGGAGGTCATCACGTTCAATTCTTCGGCCTGGGCCGCGAGGTTGAACGCGAGACCGGCGAGCAGGGCGGTGACAGTAAACAGTTTTTTCATGGCGAGTTTTCCTCAGGCCGCGACAGGTTGCAGACGACCACCGGCACGGCGGTACAGATAAAGAGTGGCGCACAGGGCACACAGCGCACCGATGCTCATCCAGTAGCCCGGCGCGGCTTTGTCGCCGGTGTACTGAATCAGGAAGGTCGACATCGCCGGGGTGAAACCACCGAAAATCGCTGTGGCCAGGCTGTAGGCGAGGGAGAAACCGGCAACGCGAACCTCGACTGGCATGATCTCGGTGAGCGCCGGAATCATCGCGCCGTTGTACAAGCCGTAGATAAACGACAGCCACAACAGCGACAGCAGCATGTGGCTGAAGCTAGGCGCCTGCACCAGATACGACAGCGCCGGATAGGTCGTGGCCAGGGCCAGCAGCGACATGGCGATCAGCACCGGACGACGGCCGATACGGTCGGACAACAGGCCGCCAATCGGCAGCCAGAAGAAGTTCGACACACCGACCAGCAAGGTCACCAACAGCGCGTCCGAAGTACTCAGATGCAGCACGGTTTTACCGAAGGTCGGCGCGTACACGGTGATCAGGTAAAACGCGGTGGTGGTCAGCGCGACCATCAACATGCCGCCAAGTACCACGCCCCAGTTCTGGCCGAGGGTGCGGAACACTTCGCCCATGCTCGGGCGGTGTTTGCGTGCGGCGAACTCTTCGGTTTCCGCCAGGTTACGGCGCAGGAAAAAGATGAACGGCACGATCATGCAGCCGACGAAAAACGGAATCCGCCAGCCCCAATCGGCCACTACCTCCGGCGCCATCCACGCGTTCAAGGCGTAGCCCAACGCGGCGGCGACAATGATTGCCACTTGCTGACTGGCCGACTGCCAAGCGGTGAAGAAACCTTTGCGACCCGGCGTGGCGATCTCGGCGAGATACACCGACACTCCGCCCAATTCCGCACCGGCCGAGAACCCTTGCAGCAAGCGTCCGATCAATACCAGCGCTGGCGCAAACAGGCCGATACTTTCGTAACCGGGCACCAGCACAATCAATATTGTGCCGCTCGCCATGATCGACAGCGTGACGATCAAACCTTTACGCCGGCCGACATCATCGATGTACGCACCGAGCACAATGGCGCCCAGCGGACGCATCAAGAAGCCTGCGCCGAATACGGCAAATGTCATCATCAGAGAGGCGAATTCACTGCTCGCCGGGAAAAACACCGCCGCGATCTGCGTGGCGTAGAAGCCGAACAGAAAGAAATCGAACTGTTCGAGGAAGTTGCCCGAGGTCACCCGGAAAATGGCGCCGGCCCGCGAGCCGTTGTGTGGGATTGAGGCTGTCATAGAAAAGTACTCCACCGCTTTTATGACGTGCGCGACGGGAGGGCGGCGCACGGTTTTTATTGAGGCGGATGGTGGCGCAGATGTAACAATCTGTTAATTGCATTGTTGGCATGGATTGATGTTCAGGGCGGATCAATGGTTTTTTTGGGGACACATGCATTGCTGCGCTAACGGCTGCTTATGGTTTCGACTGACGGCGACGTCGCCGGTGAGAAAAGATCAAGGGCACTCGAGCTGGCGCTCATTGTAATGAGTGGTTAAAAGCGGGCGCATGGCTTTGGATTGGTGGGGTGGCTACCCCTCACCCCAGCCCTCTCCCGAGGGAGAGGGAGCCGATTTCGGTTGGTTTTGAAACTTGCATTCGGCTCGGTATCGCACATCGGCGCACTTCTGCCAAACACCTCGGTCAGTCCCCTCTCCCGAGGGAGAGGGAGCCGATTTCGGTTGGTTTTGAAACGTGCATTCGACTCGGTATCGCACATCGGCGCACTTCTGCCAAACACCTCGGTCAGTCCCCTCTCCCGAGGGAGAGGGAGCCGATTTCGGTTGGTTTTGAAACGTGCATTCGACTCGGTATCGCATATCGGCGCACTTCTGCCAAACACCTCGGTCAGTGCCCTCTCCCGAGGGAGAGGGAGCCGATTTCGGTTGGTTTTGAAACTTGCATTCGGCTCGGTATCGCACATCGGCGCACTTCTGCCAAACACCTCGGTCAGTCCCCTCTCCCGAGGGAGAGGGAGCCGATTTCGGTTGGTTTTGAAACTTGCATTCGGCTCGGTATCGCACGTCGGCGCACTTCTGCAAAACACCTCGGTCAGTCCCCTCTCCCTCCGGGAGAGGGCTAGGGTGAGGGGCTCTTGATTTTGCTTTTGTCTCCAGGACACCCAAATTTCAATGACCTCTAGCGCCCACCCCCGGCAAAAAAGGAATGATTCCCGCCCCACGCAGTCGGAGTTGAGGTACTACCAATTCAGGAGGTTCACCGATGAACAGCAAAACCCTAATCGCCAGCCTGGCCCTCGTCGCCGGCATTGCCGGGATCAGCCCACTTGTTCAAGCGGCGCAAACCTCAAATGAACAGGCCGTGCAATCCCCGGTCAGCGACCGCGAACTGAAGGTCAACGACCGCGCCCCGGATATTTATCAGCGCAGTGAAAAAGCCATCGACTGGAAAACCAAGGGCCTGAAAAAACCTGTTGAGCAGGCGCAGTGGGTACAGATCAATGACCAGTACGTCATGGTGATGATCACCAACGGGACGATTGTCGAGATGAAACCGGTCGAGCGCTAGAAAATACCAGCCAGCAAGAGCTATGCGAGACTTGCTTTACCAACGATTTCTGTCGCTTAATCGAGCCAAAGGAATGGCTCACTAAGGACAGTTAATGTTTATTACATCCGCTAGCCCGGAAGATGTACTCCGTTGGTTCAAGAATGCCGACCATGGCCAAGAAGTTCTGTGCTTGCTGTTGGCAAACGAGAGCAGTGTTGCCGCCAGCACCAGTAAAGATGGAAGCGGCCTGCTTTCCTTAATAAAAAATTACTCCAGAACCAACGTCGCCTTGGGCAGTCGTATCGCATTTCTCGTTTTTCATGCTCAAGCGGAAAAAATGTTGGAGCTGCCAGGAGCCAGGAGTACGCGCAAGATATTTTTCGCCGATAACCTGTTAGCGCCTGAGAGTCACGTCACATTACCTCTGAGTGAGGTGCCTGTTTTCAAAGATGTCAGTGAAGACGATTTTGCCCGTCGCATGATCCTTGCCGAAGAGACCGCCGAGTCAACCTTGCAACTGGACGCCAGTTTCGTTGAACTGCTAGGGATTGACGCGCAAAGCTTGCCCGCCATCTGTACTTTTGTCCGGGGTATTGATGACGTGGCAGTCAAGTCGTTGCCCGCTCAATGGACGCAAAAGGAAGTGCAGGAGTATTTCCATGCGCTACAGGCATTTTTGGACGTGCTGGATGCAACTCCGCTTCCACCGCCGATGGGGGGTATCGAACAGGCTTATGGGCATCTAGCCGATTTGATCGTTTCCATCGAGGCCAACAAGAGGAAAATCGACAAGGTCTTGCTGGCGCTCGCCAAACATTCCAGTTTGCCGGATTCGGAGCAGCGATTGGTCGACGGTTTTATCAAAGAACAGAGCGGGACAACAGAAGCTCTCCATGCGCTTTTCTCCCAATTGCCATCCATCGATTTTTCGCTTGCGAGCCAAGAGTCGCGACGACTCAAATGTTTGCGATTGGCGGAGAGTATTGATAGCGCGCTGGAATTACTTCGTGCTTACCACGTTGACCGTTTTAATGAGACCGAAGAGCTACAACTGGAAAGAATCGAAAGGCGCCAGGCTCAACTTTCGGAGTTTGTTCATAAACTTGCTGCTAAGCGTACACGTACAACACTGGGCGCCCCGCGTGCGCTTCCAGCAGGTTTCTGGACGGCATTGGGGCGGGCTAAAGACATATTGGATATCACCAAAACATTGTCGGAACTCCTGAAACCCTCATAACCCCAGTATCAGGCTCTGATGTTTTCAACCTGATGCCCCAACCGATACTGATTATTGCCACTGCGCTTGGCCTCATACATCGCCAGATCGGCAATGTGCAGCAGGCGATCCATAGCCGTCGCATGATCCGGAAACACCGCCACGCCAAGGCTGGTACCGATATGGCGCTGGTCGTTGCCGATGCTGATCGGTGGCGACAGTTCGATGAAGATTTTCTGGCAGATGCGGCGGGCTTCGTCCTGCAAACTCACGCTCGGCGCCAGGCCTTGCAGGATCACCACGAACTCATCGCCGCCAATGCGCGCGACGGTGTCAGTGGCGCGCAAGATGCGCTTCAACCGTGTTGCCGTGGTGATCAGCACCCGGTCACCGGCGGCATGGCCGTAGCGATCATTGATGGTTTTGAAGCCGTTGAGATCGACGAACACCAGTGCGACGCGGGTCTCGGTCTGCCGCGCGTGGTCCAGCGCTTCGGACAAGCGTTGTTCCAGCACCAGGCGATTGGGCAGGCCGGTCAGCGGATCGAAGTGGGCGAGGTGTTGCAGGTAGCTGGCCGAGGCTTTTTCTTCGGTGATGTCGCGCACCACGCCCATCATCTTCACCACCGCGTCGTGGTCGTTGCGCACCACGTTGCCGGTTTCCCGTAGCCAGCGAATCGTGCCGTCGGGCCAGACCACGCGGTATTCCTCATCGTGGTTTTCGCCGGTCTCCAGGCAACGCAGTTCGCCCTCGCGCACCTTGATGCGGTCGTCCGGATGGACGCAGGAACAGAACAGCGCATAGGACGGCGTGATCTCGCCGATCTTGAAGCCGAACATGCCGTAAATCGCATCCGACCAGTACAGCCGATCCGTGTCGACTTCCCAATCCCAAGTGCCAATGCGCGCAAAGTACTGGCTGCGCTTGAAGCGCTCGACGTCGCCGTCCTGCTGAATGTGTTGGCCATCGGCGGCCCGCCTCAGCAGATCCCGGTACTGCGCGAGCTGCCTGCGCAAACCGCGTTCGCGCCACAGCAGCAGAACGATAATGGCGAGCATGATCGCGCCGACGGCAAGGCTGATCCAGAACAGAGTCATTCGGGCGCTGCCAGCATGGCGAATCGATCCGTAGAGTAGTGGCGGTTGGCTATGTTAATGCTTCAATACTCGGTTCGGATACCATGTTGATCTGCGCTGGCAGGTTGCCAATCCCCGGCATTTCTGGGAAAACGGCGGCCGGCTGAACAATAGAGTGAATGTTATGAATGATGAACTGCAGGTAATCGATCTTCAGGTCGGCGAAGGCAAGGCCGCCGTCAAAGGCGCGCTGATCACCACCCAATACACCGGCTGGCTGGAAGACGGCAGCGAGTTCGATTCTTCCTACAGCCGTGGCAAACCTTTTCAGTGCGTGATTGGCACCGGACGGGTGATCAAGGGCTGGGATCAGGGCTTGATGGGGATGCAGGTGGGGGGCAAGCGCAAATTGCTGGTGCCGGCGCATTTGGGGTACGGCGAACGGACGATGGGCAAGATCCCGCCGAATTCGAATCTGGTGTTTGAGATTGAGTTGTTGGAAGTGTTGACGCGGGAGGATTGAGGTGGAGGGCGTCGATTTGGATGAAGTCCGTTACTTCATCCAAATACCGTCAGGGTGGATCAGGTGAATACGTCTATATCGTCAAGCGCGTCTTCGATGATTCCTTGCAGTGAAGGGTGCGTTCGCCTAGCTGACTCAAGTGCCAAAAAAACAGTTTCTGTATCCACTTCGCCATGTCGGCGAGCGATGTGCCCGAGTGCAGTCGCCGCAGCGGCCACAATTGCTTCGGTTTTGCTGGTGATGTGTTTCAGGCAGATGTCCTGAGCCCAGTTTCTGTCGGTTTCATTTAGGCCAATGGATACGAGTGCGGCGATTACGTTTGCATCTATGCCGCTGGAAAGTAGGCGGACGGCCTCTTCGTGGTTTATCGATGGGTTTTGGTAGATGAGGCTCATTGCCGAAGTTAACCCCTGATGCCGATAAAAAGATCGAGTTCCGCTGGCAGTTGTTCGTTAACCGCCATGCCGATTTTTTGAGCTTGATCCAGTGTCAGCAGCCACTCGCCGTCGGGACTTTCGTCAAGGCTTTTCCAACCCATTGCAGCCAGAACTGCCGGTTCAAATTTCGACCCAACTGTAAGTTGGTATTTTAAGGTGTCGTCTTCGTCGTCACCCTTTAAGAAACCGCTAATCCATAAAAACATCTGTAGCCTCCTGTTTACTTCGGGGTTGATCTTTCGGGGTCTGCGGGATCGATTTGTTCCCCGGTCTCATGGTTAAACTCGCCAAGATGCTTGCCTTGCTTGTTATAAAGCTCGATAGCACCGGTTTTACTGTCCCATTCAAAGATCCGGCCTTTTCTATCCTTCCATCGGCTGCGTCTACCGCCTCCACCTTGAACACTGCTTTTGGATTTGACAGGAAAAGCATCCGGGAATGCGGGAAGTGTTGCGGGAGGTCTGTGGTACTTGATATCGCCGCCGAGAGCGCGCCTTGAAATCACAACATACAGGGGCGACACCCCGGAGTCAGCCGGAAAAACCAGGATGAAATCGTGGTATTCAGGCGGGTAAACCGGATTAACGATGATCTTGTCTGCTTGCTCAGTCGGCGGGTAAATCCAGATCTGGGGTATTTGCGGTGCGCCTTCCAGCGGTGGAATTACCGTTGTCTTGGTGGGGTCTACGGCGGGTGTCCAGATCAATTTTGCGCCATTACCGAAATCTGCGACTTGCTGGGTGCCTTGCTTCACGAACCGTACGACAGGAATCATCTCCCAATCGCTGCGCGTCTGGGTGTTGTACCCATATCCTTTCAAGGTGCCGTCGGCTTGTTGTTCTAAACGCAATCGGACACGAGTGCGACCTTTCTCAAGCGATTTAAGTTGTTCTTCTGTGTATAGCGAGCTGTCGCCCAAACTCGAAGGCCAAAGCAGAGCAACAATGCCGAGCAATGCACCAGCGACAACACCTCCCGTCACTGCACTTGCACCACTCACCGCACTTGCGCCTGGGCTTGCAGTGGTAGTCGTAGCTAATAGAAGCGTTCCTGCCTCAGCAGGAAAATTACGGCCTCCTACTTTTTTTAGCGGAATGTTCCCAGCAGTGTCTCGCTCGCGGCCGCCCAAAAAAGACAACTCTCCAAAATCAGCCAACTTCTCGACCGGAATAAATCCGGTACTACTGACATGGTTGATTACACCATCCGGAAGCTGGCAGCTTTTAGCGAACACGCAACCTTTTGCATCGGGCATAGGCTGTTGTGGTTGTTTGATTAGGCTATTTTCGTAGGCTTGCTGTCTGGCAAGCATATCGTCATAGGCGGTTTGTCTAGCTTCCCGCTCTGCCAACTCGCTGTCGGTCATATAGCGGCTAGTGATGTGGTGTCCGTCACCGGCCGGTGGGTTTTGAACCCGAGGTCTGTCTGTCTTTCGCGCCATGAGCGTCCTTGTTCTTTCGTCAGAAAACGATGCGGACGCTAAATGAATGGACGTTTGATGGATGTAGGACGGGTCTGAAATAGCGACAGTTGTTACAAGTGTAAAAAATCAGGATTGGTACATCGGCAGGTACGCCAACTCGCTCGGGCCTTCCTATGGTCTGGTTTTCAGATATTTGTTAGCAGAAAGAACGCCATCGCGAGCAGGCTCACTCCTACAGTTGATCGCGGATGCTCATGGGATTTGAGTACACCGCAGATCTAGTGTGGGAGCGAGCCTGCTCGCGAAGAACGATCACGCGGTCAATCAGGCTGCGTGCGCCATTTCGGCCAGGGTGTCGGCCACGGTTCTTTGCAGTGAGGGGAACCGGCGTGTCACGCGGCGCAGTGCGGGTAGCACGGCGTCGATTTCCAGTTCATCGAGTTGGGGAAGGACGGTGACGGCGGAGGCGACGATGGATTCGCGTTCGCTTTCGAACAGCACCAGGCAGGCGTTCTGTGCCCAGCGTCCGTCGCGCTCGTTGAAGCCCATGGCCACCAGTGCCGCGACGACTTGTGCATCTGTTTTATTGGACATGTTTATTGCCTCAGGGCGGGTTCGATTTTGTCGAGGGCGCGGTTCACCGCGAGTTCGCCGAGCATGACCACTTGCTGGATGCCGAGCACGGTGTTGCGGTAGGGCGAGTCGAGCAGGGCGGCGAAGTCGCTGAGCATGACGCTGGCCGAAGCCATGGATTCGCAGGCGTGGGCCATGAGGTCTTCGGCGCCGGTGTTGGGGTCGACGAGGAACATGGTGCTGGGTCTGCGCGGTGGCGCTGGGGGTGTGGGTTTCAGGTAATGGTCGAGGGCGCGCTCGGCGGCTTCGTGGAGTTTTCTGGAGCCCGGTTCGGAGTAGGGGGACGTTGGATTTGGATCGATTTCCGCGTCTGTTTCGGGCGGATTTGGCGTTATTTTGAACATGGTGTAGGTTTCCTAATTGATGCCGACACCACCTCGCGACTAAACGAAAAGGTGGCAGCTGTACGCAGGTTAGTCGACCGGTAAACCCACCAAAACCGGCGCACCCGAAGGCGCCCTGCGCACAGCTACCATTGAGTGAGGTATCGAAATACCTACTGTCTGGAACGTTGTGCAGTTTAAGTGGATTACCGAGCGACTAAACCCGATCACTGAACATTCAGTGATGCGAACCAAGTTACCGGCAGCTCCCAAGCCGCACAAGCCGGCGGATTCTGGCGTAGTTGTAGGCAAAGGCGCAAGGCGCTGTAGCCTTGTGGCTGATGTCTAAATGATGCTGCGTTTTACCCGGCGCTTTCGCGAGCAAGCTCGCTCCCACAGGGGAACGCATTCCAAACTGTGGGAGCGAGCCTGCTCGCGAAGGCGCCTTCAAAACCACCTCAGGATTCAACCCTCACACCCCGCCCAAACCGCTCCCGATACACCGACGGCGGCACACCCACCACGCCACGAAACGCCACACGAAAACTCTCCACCGACCGATAACCGCAACGCTCGGCAATCTGCTCGGTATTGTCCGGCGTACTCTCCAGCAACTCCCGCGCCCGCGCCAACCGTTCATGCTGCAGCCACGCCTTCGGCGACTGCCCACTGGCCTCGGTAAATCGCCGCAGAAACGTCCGCTCACTCATCGCCGCTTCACTGGCCAGATCGCGTACTTCCAGTGGTTCATGCAAACGCTCACGCGCCCACTGCATCACCCGCGACAAGTCGTTGCGCGGCGTCGGGCTAACCGGGGTCGGAATGAACTGCGCCTGACCGCCGGTGCGTTGCGGCGACATCACCAGGCGCCGCGCCACCGAGTTGGCGACTTGCGTGCCGAAGTCCCGCGCCACCAGATGCAGGCAGGCATCGATCCCCGCAGCGCTGCCGGCCGAGGTGATCAACTGACCGGAATCGACGTAAAGCACATCCGGATCGACCGCAATTGCCGGGAAGCGTTGCGCCAGTTCCGCCGTGTAACGCCAATGCGTGGTGGCGCCGTGGCCGTCGAGCAAGCCGGTGGCCGCCAGCACAAATACACCGGAGCAGATCGACAGCAACCGCGCACCCCGGGCATGGGCCTGGCGCAGCGCGTCGATCAATGCTGGAGGCACCGCTGCGTTGCGATCGCGCCAGCCGGGAATGATGATGGTGCGCGCCTCAGCCAACAATTCCAGGCCGCCATCGGCCAGCACTTGAATGCCGCCCAAGGCGCGCATTGGGCCTTGATCGACCGCCGCAATGGCGTGGGTGTACCACGGGAAATCGAACTCCGGCCGGGTCAGGCCGAAGACCTCAACGGCGATGCCGAACTCGAATGTGCAGAGGCCGTCGTAGGCCAGAATCGCAACCAGACCTGGTGATGTCGGCATTTGGCGGATAATTCCCGGTGAGTGTCTTGTGCGCCACTGTAGCCGCAAGCGACCGCTCGATAAAGTCTGTTCACACCCGTTCAGATAAAGGAGCAACACCCATGGTCAGTCTGGTTCGCGACATCCCTGCAGCCCCGTCGGCAATCGCCTTGATGCACTTCAGCAATCGTCTGACCTTCGAAACCGATTGTTCTGACGTGTTCAGCAGCCAGGAGGCCGGCGAGATTGATTTTGTCCTGGTCGATGTGCGCGGGCCGCTGGCCTATGAGCGCGGACACGTGCCGGGGGCGATCAATATCCCGAACCGTTTGCTGACGGCGGCGGAACTGGCGAGTTACCCGAAAACCACGCTGTTCGTGGTCTATTGCGCCGGCCCGCATTGCAACGGCGCGAACAAGGCGGCGGTGAAACTGGCGGCGCTGGGTTACCCGGTCAAGGAGATGATCGGCGGCGTGACCGGATGGCTGGATGAAGGCTTTCAACTGAGCGTTGAGCAAGTCGGCAAAACCGCCATCGGCTGCGAATGCTGATCCCCTTGTAGGAGCTGCCGCAGGCTGCGATCTTTTGATCTTGTCGTTTAAAAAGCCAGATCAAAAGATCGTCCGAACGCGGCCCGAGCCTGCGGCAGCTCCAGGGAAATCATCGATTTTCTGCGCTGGAAAATGCCCTTGTCCTACAGCCTTTGCACCACGACGGCGGACGGCGCACCCGTTGACCCCGGTCAATCGGTGCGCTGATCTTTCATAAGTATTTGTCGCTTAAACACAATTTACCCTGTGCGCGCCGCCATAGACTGCCGGCCACTTCGGTGTTTGTAGCCAATTGGCCATGACCGAACGCTGAATCGAAAGCTGCCAATAAAAGCCTCCGCACACAGGAGTTATAAATGAAGAAGCTAGTGATGTTCGGTGCCCTGGCACTGTCGATGTTGTCCCTGACCGCTGTGGCCGAAGACGCCAAGCCGATCCGCATCGGTATCGAAGCCGGTTACCCGCCATTCTCGATGAAAACCCCTGACGGCAAAGTGACCGGTTTCGACGTTGATATCGGCGATGCGCTGTGCGCGCAGATGAAAGTCAAATGCACCTGGGTCGAGCAGGAATTCGATGGCCTGATCCCGGCGCTGAAAGTGAAGAAGATCGACGCGATTCTGTCGTCGATGACCATCACCGATGACCGGAAGAAAAACGTCGATTTCACCATCAAGTACTACCACACCCCGGCGCGCTTCGTGATGAAGGAAGGCTCCGGTGTCAAAGACCCGCTGACCGAGCTCAAGGGCAAGAAAGTCGGTGTGCTGCGTGCCAGTACCCACGACCGTTACGCCACCGAAGTGCTGGTGCCGGCCGGGATCGACCTGGTGCGTTACGGCTCGCAACAGGAAGCCAATCTCGACATTGTTTCCGGGCGTATCGACGCGATGCTGGCCGATTCGGTCAACCTCAGCGACGGTTTCCTGAAAACCGACGCCGGCAAAGGTTTTGAATTCGTTGGCCCGACCTACGAAGACGCCAAGTACTTCGGCGGCGGCGCCGGGATTGCTGTGCGCAAGGGCGATACCGCGCTGGCCGAGCAATTCAACAAAGCCATCAGCGAAATCCGCGCCAATGGCGAGTACAAGAAAGTCCAGGACAAGTACTTCGACTTTGATGTGTACGGCCATTAATACGCCGTAGAAAAAAGTGGCCCCGTTGGCGCGGTGGCCACTTTTTTTGCGCTCTAATTGTGGTGAGACCCTTGTAGGAGTGAGCCTGCTCGCGATAGCGGTGTGTCAGACAACGATTATGTTGAATGTTAAACCGCTATCGCGAGCAGGCTCACTCCTACAGGGGATCTTTGTGATCCAGATATTGAGGAGATTTTCCCATGCAACGCATCGACCATGTTCTGCCCTGGAGCCACTTGGGCAGTGAGCGCTCGCTCAGCGTGTTTCGCTACGGCGCGGGCACCCGCAAGGTGTACATCCAGGCCAGCCTGCACGCCGATGAACTGCCGGGCATGCGCACCGCGTGGGAACTCAAGCAACGCCTCAATGAACTCGAGCAGCAGGGCCGTTTGCAGGGCGTGATCGAGCTGGTGCCAGTGGCCAACCCGATCGGCCTCGATCAACACGTGCAAGGCGCGCACATGGGCCGCTTCGAATTGGGTAGCGGCAAGAACTTCAACCGCGCCTTCGTCGAACTCAGCGCGCCGGTCGGGGCGTTGATCGGTGAGCGTCTGGGCGCGGATGCCGAGGCCAACGTCGCGCTGATCCGCCAAACCATGGGCCAAGTGTTCGATGAGCTGCCGGCCCCGGCCTCGCAACTGGAAGCCTTGCATCGCTTGTTGCTGCGCCATGCCTGCGATGCCGACATCACCCTCGATCTGCATTGTGATTTCGACGCGGCGATTCACTTGTACGCGTTGCCGCAGCACTGGCCTCAGTGGCAATCGCTGGCGGCACGCTTGAAGGCCGGCGTGGCGCTGTTGTGTGAAGATTCCGGCGGCAGCTCGTTTGATGAATCCTGCTCGACGCCGTGGCTGCGTCTGGCGCGGGCGTTCCCTAACGCTGCGATTCCTGCGGCGAACCTGGCGACCACGCTGGAGCTGGGCAGCATGGGCGACACCCGGGTCGATCAGGCTCAGGCCAATTGTGAGGCGATCCTCGGCTTCCTCGCCGAGCAAGGTTTCATCAGCGGCGAATGGCCGGCGGCGCCGGGCGAGCGCTGCGAAGGCCTGCCGTTCGAGGGCACCGAATACCTGTTCGCGCCGCATCATGGCGTGGTGAGTTTCTTGCGCAATGCCGGTGAATGGGTTGAGAAGGGCGATGCGCTGTTTGAAGTGGTGGACCCGTTGCAGGATCGCGTGACCACCGTGCGCGCCGGCACCAGTGGCGTCTTGTTTGCGCTGGATCGCGGGCGCTACACCGAGCCGGGGATCTGGCAGGCGAAAGTGGCGGGGCGGGTGGCGTTTCGGACGGGTAAGTTGACGAACGACTGACGGATCTTCGTTGGGGCTAATGGCCTCATCGCGAGCAGGCTCACTCCTACAGGGGAACGCATTCCAAATGTAGGAGTGAGCCTGCTCGCGATGGCGGCATCAGCAGCACCACCGAATTTGGATCCTCGCCGCAGGATGTTAGGCTCCCCCCCCGAACCCGACTCTCCGTGAAGGAAGGCTCTATGTTGAAGGTCTTTGCTCTGTTGACCCTGCTGGCGTCCACCGCCGTGCAGGCGCAAACCACGCTGCTATCCGATCTGCCGCTCAAGTACCTCGAACAGGTGCACGCCGACGCCGAAGCGCGGCCGCTGGTGATTTTCCTGCATGGCTACGGCAGCAACGAAGCCGATCTGATCGGCATGAAATTTCAGCTGCCGGCGCAATACAACTACCTGTCGGTGCAGGCACCGCTGTCATTGGGTGAAGGGCGTTTCCAGTGGTTTCGCAAGAAAGGTGAAGGCGCCTACAACGGCGAGACCGATGATCTGAAGGTCAGTGGCCAGAAACTGCGCGACTTTATCGCGCAAGCGGCGCAGAAATATCACACCACTCCGGACAAGGTGTACCTGATCGGCTTCAGTCAAGGCGCGATGATGACCTACGAAGTGGGGCTGCGGCCGCCAGTGGCGGTCGGCGGGATCGCGGCGTTGAGCGGGCGTTTATTGCCGGTGTTGAAGGCTGAGCTGAAGGACGGGCAGGCGCCGTTGCCGCTGAGCATCTTTATCGGCCACGGTACCGCCGATAATCCCGTGCCGTACAAAAACGGCACCGAGGCCAACACGCAACTACAGAAACTCGGTTACAAACCGCAGTTCCACGCCTATCCCGGCGTCGGCCACAGTATCAGTGCGGCCGAGCTGCGCGACTTGAATGGCTGGCTGCAGCAGCTCAATCCTTGAGGATGGTTTTCACCAAGGCATCGTGACCTTTCTTGTCACTGGCGCGGGAGATCACCTGCACCAGCGCCATTTTCGTGCCGGAGCCGGCCATCAGCGTAGTGTTGAGGGTCTGGCCGCCGCCCTGGGTCGCGGTGCTGTCGACCTGACGCAGGCCGAGGCCGGTGCCTTTTTGGGTCAGGCTCTTCTCGCTGAGTTTGTTGAAGTCCGGCAGGGCCTTGCGTTGGTCTTCGATGAAACTCGCCACGCTGCCATCGAGGAACTGGCCGTCGTTGTCCTTGACGTGCTGGCCTTCGGGAATCTTGTTCTCAGCGGTAATGACCACGGTTTTTGTGGCCTCGTTGGTGTACATCGTGCCCGTGGTCCCGCTCGGGCTGGTCGGCAGCGGGTCGGCGACGAAACCTTTTGGCAACACAAAAGTGAACTTACCCTCGAGCATCGAGACTTTCTCGGTGCCGGCATTTTTCTTGGCCGCTTGCGCGTGGAGGGCGCCGAAACCGGCGAGGGCCGCCACTAGCAGGACGACGGCTTTTTTGCTCAACAATGACATGTGAATCTCCGGTGGATGGTCGCGCGAGGCGGGCGATCATCCCACGGAGGAGGGCGGGCGTTCCAGCGCGAATCATCCGAGCGGTTACTGCGCCTGCGCTTTCGCCAACGGACGGGCCAACAGCCGTTTGGTCACGCCGAGCATGGCCACCGACACCGCCACACCGACGGCGAATCCACTCAGGCCCATGCTTGGCAAAGTCAGTGCCGAGACCAGACAAAACGCCGAAAACGAATACATGCCGGTCGCCGTCGCCCGTAACAATGCGGCGGTAAATGCCGGGCCGCGCGTCTGTTGCGAGAACACCGCCATCACACTGCCGAGCACCGGGAACACCGCGAGCAAACCGCTCCAGCGCTCGCCGACGGTGCTGGCGAGCATCGTCACCACCAAGGTCAACGCGGCGCCGGCGATCATCCGCCAGATCAATCTGTCCGACTTCGGCGCCGGGCCGTTCAACACCGGTTGCACCGTGGGAAACAGATACGGCGATGCCAGCAGCGCAATTGCCGCCGCTGCCACTGAAAACGGCAGCGACGCCGGGATCAGCGACAACATCCCCGCGATGATGGCCCATACCGACAGCGACGCCGTCAGCGCCAGTGGCCAGTTCGCCCGCTGCGCGACCTGCGCGTAGGTGATGCAAAACGCAATCATCGCGAACATCGCCGATAACGCCGCCACCGCCGACTGCGCGGCAAACCCCGGACCCTGCTCGATGGCGAGGAAAAACAGAATCGGCCCGACCACCACCGGCAATCCCGACAGCCACCCGGCCACACTCGGCCCCCAGCGTTTGCCCGCCAGGGAAATCAGCAGCAGAAAACCGGGAATCAGCAGCAGTTTGAGGATCAGCACGCAGGAGTCTCCATCCGTTGAAGGTTCGCCACGTTAGCATTGTCGATCGGCGATTGCTGCCTATGTGTGCGGTTTTTGTATACAAAGTGCCGGCGACGATACCCGGCTATGCTTTGACTATCAGGGCTTGCCGGAGTCGATACCGCGATGAACAGAACACCCAAGGTGTTACGGGGATGTTGCGGCATCGGCTTGTGGGCGCTATTGCTGACGCCAACCTGGGCCAATTGGCAGGACGCGGTGCCCGGCGCGCAGATCATCGGCACCGGCGATTACAGCGTGTTCGGTTTCGATGTCTACAACGCGCGCCTGTGGAGTGCCGCGCGGCCCCTGGTCGACGGTCAGCCGTTTGCGCTGGAGTTGATTTACCGCCGCAACATTTCCCGCGACGACCTGGTCAAGGCCAGCGTCGACGAAATCAAACGCCTGGCCGATGGCCGCGTCAGCCCGGCGCAATTGGCCGGTTGGCAGATCCAGATGCAGCAATCATTCGTCGATGTGCAGGCCGGCACGCGGATTACCGGCGTGTATCTGCCGGGGCAGGGCGCGCGGTTTTTTGTCGGCCAGCAGTTGCAGCATGAGATCGATGACCCGCTGTTTGCCCGCGCGTTTTTCGATATCTGGCTCGATCCGCGCACGCGCAGTCCGGAGTTGCGCGAACAGTTGTTAGGGGTGAGTCGATAGATTCTTTTGCACTTCAAGGCTCGGGCGGAAACCTCTAAGCTGCGTCTTTCCGACTTGTTTCTGGATGTGTGCGTGAAATTCAGTTTGCCCAAAATCGCCACCGCGCCGTTTTGCCCGCCGGAAGTGGCTGGCAGTGTTGCGGTGGATCCGAATGCCGCGTTCTTCAAACGCGTGCTGCGTTTCGCCGGCCCCGGCTTGCTGGTGTCGATCGGCTACATGGATCCGGGCAACTGGGCCACCGCCATCGAGGCCGGTTCACGCTTCGGTTACAGCCTGTTGTTTGTGGTGTTGCTGGCGAGTCTGGCGGGCATGGTCGTGCAATGCCTGTGTTCGCGGTTGGGCATTGCCACCGGGCGCGATCTGGCGCAGCTGTCCCGCGAGCGCTACAGCACACCGACCGCGCGCCTGCAGTGGGTGCTGGCGGAAATCTCGATCATCGCCACCGATCTGGCCGAAGTGCTCGGTTGCGCGCTGGCGTTTCACTTGTTGCTCGGTTGTTCGCTGACCTTCGGCATTGCCCTGACGGCGTTCGACACCTTGCTGGTGCTGGCCCTGCAAAATCGCGGTTTCCGCAGGCTTGAGGCGATCATGCTGGTGTTGGTCGCGACCATCGGCGTGTGTTTCTTCGTTGAACTGCTGTTGATCAAACCCTACTGGCCGGATGTCGCCCAAGGTTTCAAACCGTCTCTGGCGGCGATTGGCGAGGCCGCACCGTTGTACCTGGCGATCGGTATTCTCGGCGCGACGGTGATGCCGCATAACCTCTATCTGCACACCTCGATCGTGCAGACGCGGATGATCGGCAAGGACCTCGCCAGCAAGCAGGACGCGGTAAAATTGGCGCGCATCGACACCATCGGTTCGCTGGCCCTGGCGTTGCTGGTCAACGCGGCGATCCTGATCCTGGCTGCGGCGGCGTTTCACCAGTCCGGGCACACCGACGTGGTGGACATTCAGGACGCCTACCACTTGCTCGATCCGCTGGTCGGCGGCGCGTTGGCCAGCGTGTTGTTCGGCGTGGCGCTGCTGGCGTCGGGGCAGAGTTCGACCTTCACCGGCACCATCGCCGGGCAGGTAATCATGGAGGGTTACCTGAACCTGCGGATTCCGTGCTGGCAGCGACGTTTGATCACTCGCGGACTGGCGTTGATTCCGGCGTTTATCGGCGTGTGGCTGATGGGCGATAACGCGATTGGCAAGTTGCTGGTGCTGAGTCAGGTGGTGTTGAGTCTGCAATTGCCGTTTGCCCTGTACCCATTGATCCGCATGACCAATGATAAAAAGCTGATGGGGCCGTTTGTGAATCGCTGGCCGACACGGGTGTTGGCGTGGGCGTTGTTTGTGGTGATCAGCGGCGCTAACAGCTGGTTGATTTTGCAGTGGGCGGCTTGAGCCAGCATTTGCAGTGACTGGGCTGGCCTCTTCGCGAGCAGGCTCGCTCCCACAATGTTCGAGGTGATTTCAACAGTGTGTACACCCCATAACCCTGTGGGAGCGAGCCTGCTCGCGAAGACGGACTGTCAGGCGCACATATCGCTGAACAATGGAATGCGCCCATTGAGCGAAGGCTTGTAGTGCCAATTCAGGCGATTCAGGTCGATGTCATGCTTGATTATTTCCCTCACCGTTGCGCTGGCAATACTCATCGCCAACGCTTGCCCCGGACACTGATGCCGACCACTGCCGAAACTGAAACTGCGGCGGTCCTCGCGCTGCGGCAGAAACTGCTCCGGCTGTTCGTTAAGCGCCGGATCTCGATTGGCCGAGGCCAACAGCAGCAGAATCGCGTCGCCTGCTTCGACCCGCACACCGGCAATCTCACAGGACGCGGCGACAAAGCGCCGGGTGTTCTGCACCGGCGGATCGAAGCGCTGGACTTCGCTAAGCAGTTCTTCGATGGATTCGCCGCGCAACGCCGGCTGACGACGTAACGCCAACAGCGTGTTGCCGATCAGCCCAGCGCAGGCTTCGAACGTCTGCGAACAGAGGCCGATCAGGTTGGCGATCAGGATTTCCTCATCGCCGGCAAAGCGCTGCTGGATCGCGCTGAGGAAGTCGCTGGCGGGTTCAGCGAGCAGCTCGATAAAGTAACCGCGCAGTTGCTCGGCCGCAGTATCCGCCGCGGCCAGTTGCAGGTCATTGCTCAACGGCGACAGGCAGGCGACGAAATCCGCCGTCAGTTCACTGACTGCCCGCGCCTGCGCCGGAGTGAATCCCAAAAGCGCCGCGACCACGCACACCGGGCCACGAAACATTGCCTTGTACACACCGTCGGCGTCCGCAGTGATCAGCCGTGCGGCGACCAAAGCATTGATTGGTTCAAGGTCCAGCGCTGCCAGCTCAGGCTCGATGGCCGAACGCGGACAGTGCTGGCGTTCACCGTCATTCATGCGCATCAGTTGGCCAAAGACTTTGCCGGCCATGCCCCTGGCAATCGCCTTGGGCACCGGCTCCTGCGCCGGACGTACTCGACAATCGGCGTGGGCCAACACCGCACACACCGCACGGGCGCTGCTGGCGACCCACAGTTTCAGATCCGGATGAAACGTCAGTCCACCTGCTGCGCGCAGTTCGGCGTAGTAGGGATAAGGATCGGCATGCGTTGCGGCGCTGATCGGGTTCATGGTTTGCATCCTTGTCGGCGGGGAAAGTGTTGCTACTATCTCCACTGCGCAGCGACGATGATTCGTCCGGGAGCGAACTATGCACGCAGAACATCAAGACATCGGCGTTTCCCAAGTGGCCGCCGCCATCGCCGAGCCGGCGCGGACGAAAATCCTCTGTTCGCTGATGGACGGCCACGCCCGCACCAGCACGGAGCTAGCGACGATCGCCGAAGTCAGCGCCTCCACCGCCAGTGCGCACCTGGCGAAACTCAAGGACCTGGCCTTGGTGCGTCTGCATGTGCAGGGCCGTCATCGCTATTACAGCCTCGCCGATCAGCGCGTGGCGCAGGCGCTGGAAGCGCTGATGGTGATTGGCCAGAACGCCGCGCCGACGTTCAAGGCGCACACCCCGGATCGCCTGCAATTTGCGCGCACCTGCTATGACCACATGGCCGGGACGCTCGCGGTGATGCTGCATGACCGTTTGCTCGCAGGCGGTTGGCTGGTGGCAACCGACGAGCAGGCGTATCGCTTGAGTGACAGTGGCGAGGCGTTGTTTCTCGGTCTGGGCATCGAAGTGCAGGATTTGACCACCCTGCGCCGCAAGTTTGCCTGCCCGTGCCTGGACTGGAGCATGCGCCGGCCGCATCTTGGTGGTTCGCTGGGCGCGGCGTTGTTGCAGACCGCGTTGAAGCGCAAGTGGGTGACACAGGATCTGGACAGTCGCGCGCTGGCATTAACGGCGGCGGGGCGCAAGGAGATCGGTGCGCGGTTTGGCGTTGAGTGGCCGGTAGATGGGCAGATCAAACGATCGGCAAAGCGTGCCCACCCGATAAATTCCGACCGTACCGAATCCCTGTAGGCACTGCCGAAGGCTGCGATCTTTTGATTTTTCGCATCTGACCGACGAGGGGCGCATCTGCCACCTTGTATCACCGCAGACGACTCTATACTGTATATGCAAACAGTACAGGGCCCGCGCCATGCAAATCATCGACAAGCTGAGCATCCTCGCCGACGCCGCCAAGTACGACGCCTCCTGCGCGAGCAGCGGCGCGCCCAAGCGCAGCTCCGAAGGCAAGAGCGGCTTGGGTTCGACCGATGGCATGGGCATTTGCCACAGCTACACGCCGGACGGCCGCTGCGTGTCATTGCTGAAGATTCTGCTGACCAACTTCTGTCTTTACGATTGCCAATACTGCGTCAACCGCCGTTCCAGCGATGTTCCGCGTGCCCGTTTCACCCCTGAAGAAGTCGTCGCGCTGACCATGGATTTCTACCGGCGTAACTGCGTCAGCGGGCTGTTTCTCAGCTCCGGGATCATTCGCTCGGCGGACTACACCATGGAGCAACTGGTGCGGGTGGCGAAGCTGCTGCGCGAAGAGCATGAGTTTCGCGGCTACATCCATCTCAAGACTATTCCCGAAGCCGATCCGGCATTGATCGAAGAAGCAGGGCGCTACGCCGATCGCCTGAGCGTCAACATCGAATTGCCGACCGATGCCAGCCTACAAGTGCTGGCGCCGGAGAAGGACATCGCTTCGATCAAGCAGGCGATGAACACCATCTACACAGGCGTGCAGACCGTTTTGAACGAACCGCGCTCGGCGAAGTTCGCTCCAGCCGGGCAAAGCACGCAGTTGATTGTCGGCGCCGACGACACCGACGACAGCACCATTCTCCACAGCGCTCAGGCCTTGTACGGCAATTTCCGTCTGCGACGGGTCTACTATTCGGCCTTCAGCCCGATCCCCGACAGCCCGAAAAGCGTGCCATTGGCCGCGCCGCCGCTGATGCGCGAACACCGTTTGTATCAGGCCGATTTTCTCCTGCGCAGCTACGGTTACAGCGCCGATGAATTGCTCAAGGGCCCGGGCAATCTGGCGTTGGACATCGACCCGAAACTCGCTTGGGCTTTGCAGAACCGCGAAGTGTTCCCGCTCGATCTGAACCGCGCCGAAGCGTCCCTGATTGCGCGTATTCCCGGCATCGGCTTGCGCACCACCGAGCGTCTGGTCGAGCTGCGTCGACAGCGGCGAATCCGCTACGAAGATGTCGCGCGCATGCGCTGTGTGCTGGCCAAGGCGAAGCCGTTCATCATCACCAGCGACTATCACCCGCAGCAGGCCGAGGTCACCAGCCATTTGCTCTATCAGCAATTGCGCGACCGGCCGATGCCGCAGCAGATGGGGCTGTGGGGATGATCAATCTCGATTGCGATGATCTGTTCGATACTTGGCGCCAGCAGGCGCGTTGGCTGCTGAGCCATGAAGTCGACCCGAGTCTGGTGAGCTGGGCGTCGGAAGGTGTGGGTGATCTGTTTGCCAGTGATGAGCCGGTGCCTGAAGGGCAGGGGCCGTTCCAGGCGCGCATTCCGCGAGCGTTGCTCGACACCCTGGAGCAAGCCTCGCGCTATCGCGGCGATCAACGCTGGAGCCTGTTGTATGAAGTGTTGTGGCGCGTCAGCCATGGCGATCGCACGGCGATGATGGCCGGGGACAAACTCGGTAGCGAGTTGCAGCGACGGATCAAACAAGTCAATCGCGAAGCCCATCATCTGCATGCGTTTGTGCGCTTCATCGAACGCCCTTCATCCAGCGCGGGTCCGCAATATGTGGCGTGGCATGAGCCGGCCCACGACATTCTGCACAGCGCCAGTGAGCATTTCATCGGGCGCATGGGCCGCCACCGCTGGTTGATCGCCACGCCGCGTGATGGGGTTTATTACGATGGCGAGCAATTGATCCATCAGCGGCAATGCCCGCAGGAGTGGCAGCAGTTGGCGCAGAATGTCGATGATCCTCATGGGGATCTGTGGCTGACCTATTACAGCCACATCTTTAATCCAGCGCGGTTGAACGAGAAGGTCATGCAGGGGCATTTGCCGGCGCGGTTCTGGAAGAATCTGCCGGAAGGGGAGTTGATTCCCGGGTTGATTACGCAGGCGCGGATGGGTAAGCAGCAGAATGGGCAGGCGAGTGGGATTGCTGATCGTGCAGGTAAACGCATCGCACTGAAAAGCCCCTCACCCTAACCCTCTCCCAGAGGGAGAGGGGACTGACCGAGGTGTTCGGACTTGATCCATCGACCTGAACGATCAGGTCGAACTCAGGTTTTGAACGGCACAACGATCGGCTCCCTTTCCCCCTCGCCCCCCTGGGGGAGAGGGCTGGGGTGAGGGGGAAAAGATCTCAAGCCCTACACAAAAATCCCCACCAAACGCAAAAAAAGCCCCCCACCAATCACTCGGTGGAGGGCTTTTCGACATCACCAGCCGTCAAATCAAACCTTGACGATCCAGCCCGCAGGCGCTTCGATGTCGCCGGTCTGCACGCCAGTCAGCTCTTTGTAGAGCTTCTGGGTCACAGGACCCACTTCGGTCTCGCTGTGGAACACATGCAGATGATCGTTGTAGCTGATACCACCGATCGGCGTGATCACTGCAGCCGTACCGCAAGCGCCGGCTTCCTTGAAGTCCGACAGTTTGTCGATCAGCACGTCGCCTTCAACCACTTCCAGGCCCAGACGCGATTTCGCCAGCTCGATCAACGACAGGCGGGTGATGCCTGGCAGGACCGACGGCGAGTTCGGGGTGATGAACTTGTTGTCGTGGGTGATCCCGAAGAAGTTGGCCGAACCGACTTCTTCGATTTTGGTGTGGGTCATCGGATCTAGGTAGATTGCGTCGGCGAAGTTGGCTTTCTTCGCTTTCGAACCCGGCATCAGGCTCGCGGCGTAGTTGCCGCCGACCTTTGCTGCGCCGGTGCCTTGTGGGGCGGCGCGGTCGTAGCTGGAGATCTGGAAGTTGTGCGGGGTCAGGCCGCCCTTGAAGTAGGCGCCGACCGGAATGCAGAAGATCGAGAAGATGAACTCGGGTGCAGTGCGCACGCCGATGTTGTCACCCACGCCGATCACGAACGGACGCAGGTACAGCGCGCCACCGGTGCCGTATGGCGGGATGAAGCGCTCGTTGGCGCGAACCACGGCTTTGCATGCTTCGATGAACTGTTCGGTGTCGACCGTCGGCATCAGCAGACGCGCGCAGCTGCGTTGCATACGCAGGGCGTTCTGGTCCGGGCGGAACAGGTTGATCGAGCCGTCCTTGCAACGATAGGCCTTCATGCCTTCGAAGCACTGCTGGCCATAGTGAAGGGCAGTCGAGCCTTCGCTGATGTGCAGCACGTTATCTTCGGTCAGGGTGCCTTTGTCCCACTCGCCATCGCGAAAGTACGACAGATAGCGTTTGTCGGTCTTGATGTAATCAAAACCCAGCTTGTCCCAATTGATGCTTTCGTTACCCATGACACCCTCTATCACTGAACAACCGCCGAAACGGTTCAAGGCTTCTGACGTTTTTTGGATGGGCACAACAATACTTCATTCTTGAGCGGTTTCGCAGCCCGGACTATCGGATGACAGGCAGATAAATCGCGTTGTTCTCAAGAAATCGCGAGCAGGCTCACTCCTACAAGGGAATGCATTCCAAAATGTAGGAGTGAGCCTGCTCGCGATGGGGCCATCATTGCCACCCTCACTCACAGGTGGAGTGCATGGCCAAGGGCACGCAACGCCGCTTCCTGCACCGCTTCACCCAATGTCGGATGCGCGTGAATGGTGCCGCCGATGTCTTCCAGCCGCGCGCCCATTTCCAGGCTTTGCGCGAATGCCGTCGACAATTCGGAAACCCCGACGCCCACCGCCTGCCAGCCAACAATCACATGGTTATCCCGACGAGCGACCACGCGCACGAAGCCGCTTTTCGACTCCAGCGTCATCGCCCGGCCATTGGCGGCGAACGGGAAACTGGAAACAATGCAGTCCAGACCTGCAGCCTTGGCCTCGTCCGGCGTCTTGCCGACCACCACCAGTTCCGGATCGGTGAAGCACACCGCGGCGATTGCGGTCGGGCTGAATTCACGGGTTTTGCCGCTGATCAACTCGGCAACCATCTCGCCTTGGGCCATGGCGCGGTGGGCGAGCATCGGCTCGCCGCTCAGATCGCCGATGGCGTAGACGTTGCGCATGCTGGTCTGGCAGCGGCTGTCGATCTTGATCGCCGAGCCGTTCATGTCCAGATTCAACGCTTCGAGGTTCCAGCCCTGGGTATTCGGTTTGCGACCGACGGCGACCAGCACCTGATCGGTTTCCAGGTTGAGGGTTTCGCCCTCGGGATCGCGCACCTGCAAGGTGCCGTCGAAACCCAGCACGCTGTGCTTCAGATACAGCTTCACGCCCAGTTGCTTCAAGGCGTCATGCACCGGTTGCGTCAGTTCCGCATCGTAGGCCGGCAGGATGCGATCCTGCGCCTCGACCACGCTGACGTCGGCGCCAAGCTTGCGATAAGCAATGCCCAGTTCCAGACCAATGTAACCACCGCCCACCACCACCAGACGTTTCGGCACGGATTTCGGCGCCAGCGCTTCGGTGGAAGAGATGATCGGCCCGCCAATCGGCAGAATCGGCAGATTGACGCTGGTCGAACCAGTGGCCAGCACCAAGTGCTCGCACTGGATGCGCGTGTCGCCGACATCCACGGTTTTACCGTCGATGACCTCGGCCCAGCCGTTGATGACCTGAACCTTGTTCTTCTTCAGCAGGGCTGCGACGCCAGTGGTCAGGCGATCGACGATGCCGTCCTTCCACTCGACGCTTTTGCTGATGTCGAGGCTCGGCGCCGAAACGCTGATGCCCAGCGCCGAATGCTGGCTGTGGTGCTGGGTCTGGTGAAACTGTTCAGCCACATGAATCAGCGCCTTCGACGGGATGCAGCCGATGTTCAAACAGGTGCCGCCCAGCGCTTGGCCTTCGACCAGAATGGTCGGAATGCCCAGTTGCCCGGCGCGGATCGCCGTTACATAACCGCCGGGGCCGCCGCCGATGATCAGCAGCGTAGTGTTCAGAGATTGCATGCGCGCCTTACTCCACAAACAAAGTGGCAGGTTGTTCGATCAGGCCGCGAATGGCCTGGATGAAGAGCGCCGCGTCCATGCCGTCGACCACGCGGTGATCGAAGGAACTGGAGAGGTTCATCATCTTGCGGATTACTACCTGGCCTTTGACGACCATTGGCCGTTCGACGATTTTGTTGACGCCGACGATCGCCACTTCCGGCAGGTTCAGCACCGGCGTGCTGACAATGCCGCCCAGCGCACCGAGGCTGGTCAGGGTGATGGTCGAGCCGGACAACTCGTCGCGGCTGGCCTTGCCATTACGCGCGGCGTTGGCCAAACGCGAGATTTCCGTGGCGCTGTCCCACAGGCTGCGTGCTTCGGCGTGACGCACCACCGGCACCATCAGACCGACATCGCTTTGCGTGGCGACGCCGACATGCACCGCGCCGAGGCGGGTGATGACCTGGGCTTCGTCGTCGTAACGGGCGTTCATCTGCGGAAAGTCGCGCAGGGCGACGACCAATGCACGGACGAGGAACGGCAACAAGGTCAACTTGCCACGGCTGGCACCGTGTTTTTCATTCAGGTGCGCACGCAATTCTTCAATCGCGGTGACGTCGATTTCCTCGACATAACTGAAGTGAGCGGCACGTTGCGTGGCGTCCTGCATGCGTTGGGCGATCTTGCGGCGCATGCCGATCACTTGAATCTGTTCTTCGTCGTTGCGCTGGGCGTAAGCGGCGGCGACTGGTGCCGAAGCGTTCGACTGACCTTGCGCCAGATAGGCTTCAATGTCTTCGTGCAGCACACGACCGGCCGGGCCGGAACCGCGCACCAGACGTAATTGAATCCCCAGATCCAGTGCATGTTTGCGCACGGCCGGCGAGGCGAGCGGGCGTTCGTCTGCTTCGCGCGCAACCATCGGGCCTTGGCAAACCGCAGCAGGGCGCGGGGCGGCTGGAGCAGGTTTGCTCTCGACAACCGCTTCAACTTTCGCTACGACCGGCGCCTCTTTAACGGGCGCGGGTGCGGCGGACTCTTTCAAGTTACCGGCACCTTCAACCTCGATGCTGATCAGCACACTGCCAACCGCCATCACTTCACCCGGCTGACCGCCGAGGGCAATCACCTTGCCATGCACTGGCGAGGGAATATCGACCATCGCCTTGTCGGTCATCACGTCCGCCAGCACCTGATCTTCAACGACCAGATCGCCAACCTTGACGTGCCACTGCGACAGTTCTACTTCTGCGATGCCTTCGCCGATGTCCGGCATCTTGATAACGTGCGTGCCCATTCAGACCTCCATAACCCGTTTCAACGCCGCGCCCACTCGGGACGGCCCTGGGAAATACGCCCACTCTTGCGCGTGCGGGTAGGGGGTGTCCCAACCGGTAACGCGTTCGATCGGCGCTTCCAGGTGATGGAAGCAATGCTCTTGCACCAGCGACACCAGCTCGGCGCCGAAACCGCAGGTGCGAGTGGCTTCGTGGACCACCACGCACCGGCCGGTTTTCTTCACCGATTTGACGATGGTTTCCAGGTCCAGCGGCCACAGGCTGCGCAGGTCGATGACTTCAGCATCCACGCCGGATTCTTCGGCAGCGACTTGCGAGACATACACGGTGGTGCCGTAGGTCAGCACGGTGACGTCCTTGCCCGGACGAGTGATCGCAGCAACGTCCAGCGGCACGGTGTAGTAACCGTCCGGAACCTGCGCTTGCGGGTGTTTCGACCACGGGGTTACCGGGCGGTCGTGGTGGCCGTCGAACGGGCCGTTGTACAGGCGTTTCGGCTCAAGAAAGATCACCGGATCATCGTTTTCGATGGAGGCGATCAACAGGCCTTTGGCGTCATACGGGTTGGACGGCATGACAGTGCGCAAGCCGCAGACCTGAGTGAACATAGCCTCGATGCTCTGGCTGTGGGTCTGACCGCCATAGATGCCGCCGCCGCAAGGCATGCGCAGGGTCATCGGTGCGGTGAACTCGCCAGCCGAGCGATAACGCAGGCGCGCCGCTTCGGAAATGATCTGGTCGGAGGCGGGGTAGACGTAGTCGGCGAACTGAATCTCGGCGACCGGGCGCAGACCATAAGCGCCCATGCCGACCGCAACGCCGACGATGCCGCTTTCCGAGATCGGTGCGTCGAACACCCGCGAGGTGCCGTACTTGGTCTGCAGGCCTTCGGTGCAACGGAACACACCGCCGAAGTAGCCGACGTCCTGACCGAACACGACGACGTTATCGTCACGCTCAAGCATCACATCCATGGCCGAGCGCAGGGCCTGGATCATGGTCATGGTGGTCGTGGTCATGGCGGTTTCCAACTGAATATTGTTGTTGTGATCGTTCATGTCAGATCCCCAACTGCTGACGCTGGCGCTTCAAGTGCTCCGGCATCTCTTTGTAGACGTCTTCAAACATGGTCGCGGCGCTTGGAATCTGGCCGCCGGCGAGGGTGCCGTACTGTTCGGCCTGTTTCTGCGCGGCAATCACTTCGGCTTCGAGTTCGGCGCTGACGGCGGTGTGTTCTTCCTCCGACCAGTGGCCGACCTTGATCAAGTGTTGCTTGAGGCGGGCGATCGGGTCGCCGAGCGGGAAGTGGCTCCAGTCATCGGCAGGACGGTATTTGGATGGATCGTCAGAAGTCGAGTGCGGGCCGGCGCGGTAGGTGACCCATTCGATCATGGTCGGGCCGAGGTTGCGGCGGGCGCGTTCGGCGGCCCAGGCAGATGCCGCATATACCGCGTAGAAGTCGTTGCCATCCACGCGCAGCGAAGCGATGCCGCAACCGACGCCGCGTCCGGCGAAGGTGGTGGCTTCACCACCGGCGATGGCCTGGAAGGTCGAAATCGCCCATTGGTTGTTGACCACGTTGAGGATCACCGGCGCGCGATAAACGTGGGCGAAGGTGAGGGCGGTGTGGAAGTCCGATTCGGCGGTAGCGCCGTCACCGATCCACGCCGAGGCGATTTTGGTGTCGCCCTTGATTGCTGAAGCCATGCCCCAGCCGACCGCCTGAATGAACTGGGTAGCGAGGTTGCCGGAGATGGTGAAGAAACCCGCTTCCTTGACCGAATACATGATCGGCAACTGCCGGCCCTTGAGCGGATCGCGCTCGTTCGACAGCAGTTGGCAGATCAGGTCGACCAGTGGCACTTCGCGCGCCATCAAAATGCTTTGCTGGCGGTAGGTCGGAAAACACATATCGTCGATGTTCAAGGCCAGGGCCTGAGCACTGCCGATGGCTTCTTCGCCGAGGCTTTGCATGTAGAACGACATTTTTTTCTGACGCTGGGCGACCACCATGCGGTTGTCGTAGATGCGCGTCTTGAGCATGGCGCGCATGCCTTTACGCAGGATCTCGACCGGCACGTTCTCAGCCCATGGGCCGAGGGCGTTGCCCTGATCGTCGAGCACACGAATCAGCCCACGCGCGAGGTCGGCGGTGTCGGCGGGTTCAACGTCGATGGAAGGTTTGCGCACCGTACCGGCATCGGTCAGATGCAGGTAGGAAAAATCGGTTTTGCAGCCTGGACGGCCCGAGGGTTCAGGGACGTGCAGACGCAGCGGTTCATACGCTTGGGTCATGGCTTCTACGCTCGATCTTGTGAATTTCTTGTAGTGAGCTGGCAGTCATTCTTCGGTAGAAGAAATCTTGTCCTACAACAATCATAGGCCCGGGCAAGAAGAATATTTATCTCTGTTTCGTTGCGCTGGAGGCGATTTGCAGATAGAAATTCTGCATAAACATAAAAAACAGGTGGTTTTGTCTCATGCGCAAACTGGACCGTACCGACATCGGCATTCTCAACAGCCTTCAGGAGAATGCGCGCATCACCAACGCCGACCTTGCACGCTCGGTAAACCTGTCGCCGACGCCGTGCTTCAACCGGGTCAAGGCGATGGAAGAATTAGGCCTGATTCGCGAGCAGGTCACACTGCTGGATGCCGACCTGCTGGGGCTGCACGTGAACGTGTTCATCCACGTCAGCCTGGAGAAGCAGGTCGAGGAAGCGCTGCAGCATTTCGAGGAAGCCATTTCCGATCGCCCGGAGGTGATGGAGTGCTACCTCATGGCCGGAGACCCGGATTACCTCATCCGGGTCCTGGTGCCGACCATTCAGTCGCTCGAGCGCTTCATGATGGACTTCCTGACCAAAGTGCCGGGTGTGGCGAACATCCGGTCAAGCTTTGCACTCAAGCAGGTGCGCTACAAGACCGCGCTGCCGTTACCCGCTAACGGTTTGACGCTGGGCAGTTGAGGGTCAGATGTAGTCATAGCGGTAATCGAGCTCTGCGGTGAAGAGGGCTTGCTGGACGGTAAAGGTTTGCGGCCAGGGCGCCAGTTCATTGGCCGGGTGGAAAATCAGCACGGTTTCTTCCATGTCCGCCGAGCCGGCCTCATTGGTTAAGCCAGGAGTGCCAGAATGCTGATGTTTCCAGCGCTCCCACAACAAGTCGAGGTAGCAGTGGTGCAGGAAGAAGATCGGGTCATTGGGTGAGGAGGCTTGCGCCATGCTGCCACCTATCCAGGCATGTACCGGATTGTGCAGTTCGGTTTCCGAGGTGTTTTCCCAGCCGCTTGCTTCCATCCAGTATGGCGTCCTGTTGAGCGTCGATATGACGGTCTCTGCGCTGGGCAGTGCGCCGTTTGTCCCGAGATCTCGACGAATCCCGGTGTTGCCGATGCCCTCGTCCCAGACTCGCACTTCGAACCGCGATTGCTCTCTGGAAAACGGCCCACCGGTGACGCGCTGGTCTTGCAGGTTGTCACCGTTGGGGCCCATGAAGTCCGAGGTAAAGGGGTTGTCGGCGCCGGTCAGTTGCCAGTTCCAGTAAGGCAGGGTGATGGTCGGGTCATTGGCGGCGGACTGCAGGGCCAGTTCGAACTGGCGGATCAGAATCCGGTGCCACGGATAGAACAGCGGGCTTCGATGCGGGTTGGGCGTCAGCGGATTGCCCCGGCCCATCGAATTTTTGTGGATCTGGACAAAATCATCGTAGCGGCTTTGCTCTCCCGGGCGCAGTACGCTGTCGACATTGTTCTTCAATCTCAGGATGGCATCGATGAATGCGGATTTCTGTTGCGCGGTCATGTCACGGTGATTACGACGAATATCCATATTGCGAAAACTCCATTGAATGTTTGCCCAATGGAGTCTGCTCGCTTACAGGATTTTCACCAGTTCATCACCCTCGACAGCGTTCGTAGGAAAAATAATCCGGCGACGCCCCGAGCGGTTTTTTCCTATAGGGAATTGAGCGGAATCTTCAGGTAAACCACGCCGTTTTCCTCCGCCGGTGGCAAATTCCCCGCCCGCACATTCACCTGAATCGCCGGCAGCAGCAGCGTCGGCATACCCAGCCCGGCGTCACGTTTTGTGCGCATCTCGACGAACGCTGCCTCATCAATCCCGTCATGCACATGGATATTGCTTTTGCGCTGCTCGCCGACGGTGGTCTGGCACTGCGACTCGCGGCCCTCGGGCGGGTAATCGTGGCAAACGTAGAGTTTCACGCTGGCAGGGAAGGCCAACAGTTTGTGGATCGAGGCAAACAGCTGATGGGCGTTACCGCCGGGGAAATCGCAGCGCGCGGTGCCGACATCCGGCATGAAAAGCGTGTCACCCACCAGAATCTGTTCGCCATCGATCAGATAGGCCATGTCCGCCGGCGTATGCCCGGGCACATGCAGGGCCGTGGCCTTGAGGTTACCGATGCGGAACGACTCGTTCGGCGCAAACAGGTGATCGAACTGCGAGCCATCGACGCGGAACTCCGGCTCCAGATTGAACAGCGCCTTGAACACGTTCTGCACTTTGCTGATCGATTCACCGATGGCGATTTTTCCACCCAGCTCCCGGCGCAGATACGGCGCGGCGGACAGGTGATCGGCATGGGCGTGGGTTTCCAGCAGCCACTGCACTTGCAGGTTGTGGGCGCGAACGAAGGCGATGATCTTGTCGGCCTGCGCGGTGCAGGTGCGCCCGGCGGCGCCGTCGTAATCAAGCACCGGATCGACGATCGCGCATTGCCCGCCATCGGTTTCATAGACCACATAGCTGTAGGTCGAAGAGGCGGGGTCGAGGAACGATTCAATCTGCGCGGGCATGGACACCAACCTGAACAAGGAAAATGGGTTGCAACACTTTATCTAAAAACATAATGTTCGCAGCTTAAGTGACCTTGAAGGCATCGTGCAAATGCAATCCAGTCTGACCGAATGTGAAGTCGCCCAACTGCGCGCCTCGGCCTCCAAGGCCTGTGCGCTGCTCAAGGCCATGGCCAATGAGGATCGCCTGCTGATCCTCTGTCAATTGACTCAGGGCGAGCGCAACGTCGGCGAACTGGAAAAAATGACCGGCGTGCGCCAGCCGACGCTGTCCCAGCAACTGGGCATCCTGCGCGATGAAGGGCTGGTCGCGACCCGGCGTGAAGGCAAGTACATTTTCTACGGCCTCGCCAGTCCGGAAGTGATTCAGGTGATGAAGACCCTGTCCGGATTGTATTGCGGGGCCGTGCTGAAAAGTCTCGGCCATCAATAAATGCCAGCCAACACACAACCCCTGTAGGAGTGAGCCTGCTCGCGATAGCGGTGTATCAGTCAATAAAGATATGGCTGACCCACCGCTATCGCGAGCAGGCTCACTCCTACAATGGATTTGTGTGAAGGCTGAGAAATCCTTGCGTGCAGCAAAAGGAACAAGCAATGAACGATCAACACTGGGGCCCATCCATCAGTGCAGACATCGTGGTCATCGGCGGCGGTACGGCCGGTATCGGTTTTGTCGCCAGCCTGCTCAAGCGTGACCCGGCTCTAAAAGTTACCGTGATCGAACCCAGCGCCCAACATTACTACCAACCGGCGTGGACACTGGTCGGCGGTGGCGCCTTTGATGTGAGAGACACCGCACGGCCGATGAACAAGGTCATGCCCAAGCAAGCAAACTGGCTGCAAGCGGCGGTCACTGCAATCGACCCGGACAAACGCCAACTCACCCTCAACGATCAACGCACGGTCAGCTATCAAAACCTGATTGTCTGCCCCGGCCTGCGTCTGGCCTGGGAGAAGATCGAAGGCTTGCAGGAAAGCCTCGGCCAGCACGGCGTCACCTCCAACTACAGCTATCAGCACGCGCAATACACTTGGGATCAGGTGCAGAAACTGCGCGGCGGCAAGGCGCTGTTCACCCAGCCGGCGATGCCGATCAAATGTGCCGGCGCACCACAAAAGGCGCTGTATCTGTCTTGCGATCACTGGCTCAAAAACGGGTCGCTGAACAACATCCATGTCGAATTCAATCTGGCCGGCGCCGCGCTGTTCGGCGTGGCGACGTTTGTGCCGCCGTTGATGAAATACATCGAAAAATACAACGCACAACTGGCGTTCAACTCGAACCTGGTCAAGGTCGACGGCCCGGCGAAAACCGCGTGGTTCGAGATCAAGGACGCTGACGGCAACGTCACCCGTGTGGCGAAAACCTTCGATCTGCTCCACGTCGTGCCGCCGCAGGTTTCGCCGGATTTCATCGCGCAAAGCGCATTGGCCGATGCGGCCGGCTGGTGCGAAGTCAATCCGCACAGCCTGCAACATCCGCGCTATCCCGAGGTGTTTGCACTCGGTGATATCTGCGGCACCAGCAACGCAAAAACCGCCGCAGCGGTGCGCAAGCAAGTGGTGGTGGTCGCGGAAAACTTGCTCGCCCTGCGCAAGCAACAACCACTGCCGTTGAAGTACGACGGCTACGGTTCCTGTCCGCTGACGGTGGAGAAGGGCAAGGTGATTCTCGCCGAGTTCGGTTATGCCGGTAAGTTGCTGCCGACCTTTCCTCTGGACCCGACTGTGGCGCGTCGTTCGGCGTGGTTTCTCAAGGCCTCGCTGCTGCCATGGTTCTACTGGAACGGCATGCTCAAGGGCCGCGAGTGGCTGACTGGTCTGTCCAAGGTTGACTGAGAAAACCCTATGTTGCTGGCAAGTCTGTTTGGCGTGGTGATGGGGTTGGTCCTCGGCTTGACCGGGGCCGGCGGCGGCATTCTTGCGGTGCCGGCGCTGGTGCTCGGGTTGGGCTGGACGATGACCCAGGCAGCGCCGGTGGCGTTGTTTGCGGTCGGCAGTGCGGCGGCGGTCGGCGCTATCGACGGTTTGCGTCATGGTCTGGTGCGCTATCGCGCGGCGTTGTTGATTGCCGCGTTGGGCGCGGTGTTTTCGCCGTTGGGCATTTACTTCGCGCATCAGTTGCCGGAGAAAATCCTGATGATTCTGTTCAGTCTGCTGATGGTCATGGTGGCCTGGCGCATGCTGCGCCGCGAGCGCCAGCAGGAGGGGCCGAGTGATCATGGTCACGCCAGTTGGGGCCAGAAGAATTGCATGCTCAATGAAGACACCGGGCGCTTCGACTGGACCGCCAAATGCACCGCTACATTGGCGGCGCTGGGCGCAATTACCGGCGTGGTGTCCGGATTGCTGGGCGTTGGGGGCGGCTTTCTGATCGTGCCGGCGTTCAAGCAACTGACCGACGTGCAGATGCGCGGGATTGTCGCGACGTCGTTGATGGTGATCAGTCTGATTTCGGCAATCGGGGTGATCGGCTCGTTTCACGCCGGTGTGCGGATAGACGGGCAGGGCGCGGCGTTTATTGTCGCCAGCATTGTCGGCATGATCATCGGCCGCAAGCTTTGTGCGCGGGTGCCGGCGCGGGCATTGCAGGTGGGGTTTGCCAGTGTCTGTCTGGTGGTGGCGGGGTATATGTTGTTGCGGGCGTGAGGTTCAAAAGAAATCGCAGCCCATCAAGGGCTGCGATCTTTCTATCGGCTTACAACACCAGATGCGGCAACCACAGCGACAGTGCCGGCACGTAAGTCACCAACATCAACACCAAAAACAGCACGGCATAGAACGGCAGCAGCGCCTTCACGGTGCTCTCGATACTGACCTTGCCCACCGCCGAACCGACAAACAGCACCGCACCCACCGGCGGCGTTATCAATCCGATCCCGAGGTTCACCAGCATGATCATGCCGAACTGCACCGGATCGACGCCGATGCCGAGAATCACCGGCATCAGGATTGGCGTGAGGATCAGGATCAGCGGCGCCATGTCCATCACCGTGCCGAGCAACAGCAGCATGACGTTGATGCACATCAGGATCACGTAGCGGTTGTCCGACAGGGTCAGAAACGCCGTGGTGATCTTCGCCGGGATCTGCATCAGGGTCATGATGTAACCGAAGCTCGCCGCGAAACCGATCAGGATCATCACGATCGAAATCGTCCGCACCGTACGGTGCATCAGTTTCGGCAGTTCGCTCCACTTGTAGTCGCGGTAGATGAACATGGTCACGAAGAATGACCAGAGCACGGCGATGGCCGCCGATTCGGTCGCGGTGAAGATGCCGGACAGGATGCCGCCGAGGATGATCACCATCGCCATCAGGCCCCAGAGGGCTTCGCCGACGATTTTCAACGCCTGGCGCATCGGGATCACTTCACCCTTGGGGTAATCGCGTTTTCTCGCGAAAATCAGACACAGCACCATCAGGCAGGCGCTCATCAGCAAGCCCGGCACGATGCCCGCCATGAACAGCGAGGCAATCGAAACCGTGCCACCGGCGGCCAGGGAGTAAAGCACCGAGTTATGGCTCGGTGGGGTCAGCAGGGCTTGCACCGAACCGCTGACCGTCACGGCGGTGGAGAAGTCCCGTGGATAGCCCTTGCGTTCCATTTCCGGAATCAGTACCGAACCCACCGACGCGGTGTCCGCTACCGACGAACCGGAGATCGCGCCGAAAAAGGTCGAGGCGACAATGTTGACCAGTGACAGGCCGCCGCGCACAAACCCCACCAGCACCCCGGCACACGCCACCAAGCGACGGGACATGCCGCCCTCGGCCATGATCGCACCGGCCAGCACGAAGAACGGAATGGCCAGCAGCGAGAATTTGTTCACCCCCGAAGCGACCTGAATCATCACCGCCTGGAACGGAATGTCGATCCACCAAGCACCGATCAGCGCGGCGGCGCCCAACGCGTAGGCGACCGGCATGCCGATCAGGATCAATACGATAAAACTGCCCAGCAGTATCAGAGCGTCCATTAAGCGGCACCTTCACTTTCTTCAACCAGGTCGAACTGCACGACGCGCCGTTTGCTCTGGTCACCGAGCAAGAGTTTTTCCAGCACGAAAATCAGCGTCAGCAAGCCGCCCACGGGAATCGGCAAGTAGGTCACGCCAACCCGCAGATCGGGCAGGGCCGCCATGAACTGGTTCCAGGTGGACATGCACAGCTTGGCGCCCCAGATCGTCATGAAGATGCAGATCGCCGCCATGAGCAGTTGGGAAAAAATCGCCGCCGCGGTTCTCAGCTGTGGCGGCATGCGGTCGGTGAGCATGGCCACAGCCATGTGCGCACCGGCGCGGTAACTGGCGGCGGCGCCGATGAAGGTAAACACCATCATCAGCAGGATCGCTGTGGGCTCGGGCCAGCTCGAACCGGTGCCCAGCACGTAGCGGGCGAACACGCCCCAGGGAATCATCAGGGAAATCGCCAGGACGGCAAGGCCGGCGACCCAGATGCACGTCATGTAGATCTTGTCGTTGATACGCAGCAGTAGATTCTTCATCGGGTTCCACCGTAACCGGGCGCGCCGCAGTCATCGGGCGCACCGGGCCTTGTTCATGAGGACGGAGCGGGAGGCGTTACTGAACGGCTTCGATTTTCTTGATCAGGTCGGCATACTTCGCGCCGTACTTTTCCCGCACCGGTGCGGTGGCGTCGTAGAAGGGTTTCTTGTCGACCTCGATGAACTCGACGCCGGCGGCCTTGAGTTTTTCTTCACTGGCAGCGGACTTCTTGTCCCACAGCACGCGCTCTTCGGCCTGGGCAGCCTTGGCGGCTGTCTTGACCAGCGCCTGTTGATCCGGCGTCAGTTTTTCCCAGGTGATTTTCGACATCACGATCGGCTCTGGCAGGATCAGGTGACCGGTGAGGCTGTAGTACTTCGCATTCTGGAAGTGGTTGTGTTCGAGCAGGGTTGGCGGGTTGTTTTCCGCGCCGTCGATCACGCCGGTCTGCAGGGCACTGAAGATCTCGCCGGTGTCCATGGCGATACCGTTGCCGCCCATGGCGTTCATCATGTCGATGAACATCGGGTTGCCTTGCACGCGGATTTTCATGCCCTTGAGGTCTTCGAGCTTGCGTACCGGTTTCTTGGTGTAGATGTTGCGCGTGCCACCGTCCATCCAGGCCAGGGCCACCAGGCCGAATTCGGAATTGGTGATTTTGTCGAGGATCTCGTCGCCCACTGCGCCGTCGATGACGTTACGCATGTGTTGATGGTCGCGGAAGATGAACGGCATGTTGAACACGTTCACGTCCGGAACCACGGGGCCGACGATACCCAGGCTGACGCGGGACAGCTGTACGGCGCCGACTTGCATTTGCTCGATGACTTCCTTTTCGGAGCCCAGCACACCGCCGGGGAAGTATTGGAAGGTCAGTTCGCCGTTGGTCTCCTTGGTCAGGGTCTTGCCCATGTTTTCTTCGGCCACCACGGTTGGGTAACCGGCGGGGTGAATGTCCGCGAATTTGAGTTGCAGTGCCTGAGCGGCGCCAGTGAAGGTAAACATCAGCGGGAGTGCAGCGGCCAGCAAGGTGCGTTTGAAGTTCATGGGGGTGAGTCTCCAGTCTTGTTATTGTTGTGTTCAAGGCGCAGCGGTGCAGCAGAGGCGGGTGTTACAGCAAATCGTCGAACAGCGGTTCCGGCAGGCCTTTGACGTTGGGATTCAGGGCGAACACGCCGCCGGCCAGGGATTGCGGATCGTGGTCGTCGCCGGGACGAATCGAGGTCACGAACAAGGTGTCCATGCGGCTGCCGCCGAAGGCGCACATGGTCGGTTTTTTCACCGGCACGGCCAGCGAGAAGTCGAGTCGGCCGTCCGGCGCGAAACGGTGAATGAGGCCGGCGTCGTTGGCGCAGATCCAGTAGAAACCTTCGGCATCCACGGCGGCGCCATCGGGGCGGCCGGGGAAGTGGTTCATGTCGACGAAGACGCGGCGGTTCGATGGTGTGCCGGTATCGGTGTCGTAATCGAACGCCCAGATCAGTTGCACGTCGGGGTGCGAATCGGACAGATACATCGTCTTGCCGTCGGGGCTGAAACCGAGGCCGTTGGGCACGATGAAACCGTCGAGCTGCGCTTCGATCACGCCAGACTGCCGGGTGCCGTAGCGGTAGAGCCGGCCTTCGGGCGCATTCAGGCCCATGTTCAACACCATGCTGCCGGCCCAGAAGCGGCCCTGACGGTCGCAGCGGCCATCGTTGAGACGCATGTCTCTGCGGCCGTGCTCGACGCTGGCAAGTCGCTCGCTGTCGAGGCTGCCGTCGCTGTGCGGGTGCAGATGAAAGAAGCCGCTTTCCATCCCTGCGACCCAACCGCCACGGCTGTGGCGGGCGATGCAGGCGAGCATTTCCGGGGTTTTCCAGGCGTGCACATGGCCGGTCTCGGCGCTCCAGCGTTGCAGGCCGCCGTTGGGAATATCGACCCAGTACAGCGCGTTTTCCTCTGCCACCCAGACCGGGCTTTCGCCCACGGCGTTGCGGGCATCAACGATCAATTCGGCTTGCATACTCAATCCTTTGTGTCGTTGTCAGAGTGATCAGTCGCCGAACGGTCCGGCCGCGACGAATGCGCCGCCCTGATAGATCCGCGCCGGGTCGTCGGCCGCCGGCATTGGCTGCGCCTCGACTTTTTCGCGGAACACTTCGGAGCTGTCCTTCGCCTCGAAGCCGAGGTGGCTGGCGAATTTGTTGTCCCACCAGACGTCCTTGTTGGCGGACATGCCGTAGACCACGGTGTGGCCGACGTTCGGCGTGTACAGCGCGCGTTCGAGCAATTGCGTGAGGTCGTCGAAGCTCAGCCAGGTGTGCATCATTCGGCGGTTTTGCGGCTCGGGGAACGAGGAGCCGATGCGGATGCTCACGGTCTCGATGCCGTAGCGATCGAAGTAGAAACTGGCCATGTCTTCGCCGTAGGACTTCGACAATCCGTAATAGCCATCGGGGCGGCGCGCGGAGCTGGCGTCGAGCGGCTCGTCCTGTTTGTAGAAGCCGATGACGTGGTTGGAACTGGCGAAGATCACTCGCTTGACGCCATGGCGGCGCGCGGCTTCGTAGATGTGAAACACGCCGCTGATATTGGCGCCGAGGATTTCTTCGAACGGCCGCTCCACGGAGACGCCGCCGAAATGCAGGATCGCATCGACGCCTTCGACCAGTTGATGCACGGCGTGTTTGTCGGCCAGGTCGCAGACCACGATTTCTTCGCGATCATCGACGGCCGGGGCGAGGGCAGCGATGTCCGACAGACGCAGGACATTGGCATAAGGGCGCATCCGTTCGCGCAGGACTTTGCCCAGGCCACCGGCGGCGCCGGTCAGCAGCAGACGGTTGAACGGGGCGCGGGGAGTGGAGGTAGATGTCATGGCAATCCCTTACACGATTGTTATTAGGTTTGTTGTAGGTTGTCGTATGACTGCGCTGAAGTATCGGTAGGGTTTCCGGAACTTGTCAACGCGACTTTTGGTGTAGATGACGGAAGGCTTAAAGGGCATTTCGATTCCCCCCAATGGCTGCCTTGCAATGCAATCCCCTGTAGGGGTGAGCCTGCTCGCGATAGCGGTGTATCACTCAGCACAATCGCGGTTGACGGACCGCTATCGCGAGCAGGCTCACTCCTACAAGGGGTCTGTGGTGCTGCAAAGACTTACAACAACGAAATCGGATAACTGATAAAAATCCGGTTCTCGTCAAATTCGTTGGTGCTGAAGTCCCGGCGTATCGTCGCGTTGCGCCATTTCACGTTGAGATTTTTCAGCGGCCCGCTCTGCACGGTGTAGGCCAGTTCCGACTCGCGGCCCCATTCCTTGCCGTCATTGGTGGTGGCGGTGTGCACGTTGTCGCCGCTGATGTAGCGGTTCATCAGGGTCAGGCCGGGAATGCCGAGGGCGACGAAGTTGTAGTCGTGGCGCAACTGCCAGGAGCGTTCCTTGGCGTTGTCATAACTGGCGTTGTAACTGTCGTTGGCGAGGGTGCCGCCGCTGGTGCCGTTGACCCGCATCCAGGCGTCGTCGCCGCTGAGTTTTTGCAGGCCGACATAGAAGGTGTTGCCACCGTATTTGGCCGAAAGCAGGGCGAACGCAGTCTTGTTGTCGAGGTCGCCGGCCTGGGCGCTGCCGTCTTCCTTGCCGGTGAAAAAGCCGAGGTTGGCGCCGAGCGTCCAGTCGCCCAGCGGCTGGCTGTGGCTGAGGTTGAAATACTGCTGCTGGTAGATGTCGCTGAGTTCGGCGTACCACACGCCGACCAGCGTGCGTTTGTCGTTGAAGGTGTATTCGCCGCCGCCGAAGTTGAAGCGATCGGACGTGAACGCGCCACGGCCGTTCATTGACATGTCTTCCATGCTCGCATCGTTGCGCGGGCTGTTGCCGCGAAACTGGCCACCGTAGACGGTCAGGCCGTTGATCTCGGTGGAGGTGATCTGCCCGCCGCGAAAGGTTTGCGGCAGCGAGCGGCCATCGTCGGAACGCAGGATCGGCAGCACCGGCATCCATTCGCCGACCTTCAATTCGGTCTTCGAGACTTTGGCCTTCAGGGCCACACCGAGCCGTCCGAAGTTGTCGGCCGGACGCCCGTCATCGTGGATCGGCAACAGTTGTGTGCCGCCGGTGCCTTTGCCGCCATCGAGTTTTTGCGAATACATCCCCAGCAGATCAAGGCCGAAACCGACGGTGCCCTGAGTGAAGCCGGATTTGGCATCAAGGATGAAGTTCTGCGTCCACTCCTCAGCCTTGCCCTGCGGGTTGGCCGGGTTGACGAAATTGCGGTTGAAGTAGGCATTGCGCAGGTTCAGCGTGGCTTTGCTGTCGTCGAGAAAACCTTCGGCTTCGGCGCTCATCGGCATGGCGAGGGCGAGGCTGCTGCAGCCGATCAGACTTAAAGCGGTACGCGGGCGGGTGACGGAAAGACGGGAAGGGCGGACGGAACTGCGGACGAGTGTGCTCACTGTGACGCTCCCTGTTTCGTTTGTTGTTTTTATTATTTGTTATACGTCGTCGTACAACATGGGTGCGGATATTTCCTAGGTTTCCCGGGAATGTCAACAGCAAGTTGTGCGATGACTTCGGTCATCACACAGAAGCCTTGTAGGAGTGAGCCTGCTCGCGATAGCGGTGTATCAGTCGACATTTCCATCATTGATACAACGCGATCGCGAGCAGGCTCACTCCTACAAGGGATCTGTGTTGTCCATGGGATGTGTGTTGCAGGTGAATTTGCGGCAAACTTCACCCACCTTCTGCACAAGGCTTTTCCATGGATCAATACGCCCCGCGCAACTGGCAGCCCCACGAAAAGCCCAGTCTGCCCGGTTCCCCCTCGACGCCGTTGCACTCCACCCCCAAGCGCCTGGCCTATGCGCTGGTCGGCGTGCTGGTGGCGGTGACCGGTGGTCTGGGCAACTCGCTGGTGGTGGCCAACCTGCCTTATCTGCAAGGCGCACTCGGCGCGACCACGGCGGAAATGGCCTGGTTACCGGCGGCGTACGTGATGACCAACGTGTCGATGAACCTGCTGCTGGTGAAGTTTCGCCAGCAGTTCGGTTTGCGTGCATTCACCGAGGTGTTTCTGGTGCTGTACGCGCTGGTGACGTTCGGCCATCTGTTCGTCAATGACCTCAATTCGGCGGTGGCGGTGCGCGCGGCCCACGGTATGGTCGGCGCGGCGCTGAGTTCGCTGGGCCTGTATTACATGGTTCAGGCGTTCCCGGCGAAGTGGCGGCTGAAGGCGCTGGTGCTCGGCCTCGGCACTTCGCAACTGGCCTTGCCGTTGGCACGATTATTTTCCGAAGACTTGCTGCAGATCGCCGAATGGCGCGGCTTGTACCTGTTCGAATTGGGCATGGCGTTGCTGTCGCTCGGCTGCGTGTTGCTGCTCAAGTTACCGCCCGGCGATCGCTTCAAAACCTTCGAAAAACTCGACTTCCTCACCTTTGCCATTCTCGCCACTGGCGTGGCGTTGCTGTGTGCGGTGTTGTCGCTGGGGCGGATCGATTGGTGGCTGGAGGCCGACTGGATCGGCTATGCGTTGGCCGCGTCGATTGCCTTGATCATCGCCGGCCTGGCCATCGAACATAACCGCAGTAACCCGCTGCTGATGACCCGTTGGCTGGGCAGCGGGACGATGATCCGCCTGGCGCTGGCGGTGACCCTGATTCGTATGGTCACCTCGGAGCAGTCCACCGGTGCGGTCGGTTTCATGCAGAACCTGAACATGGGCTACGAGCAGTTGCACAGCCTGTACGTGGTGATGCTGATCGGCAGCGTCGCGGGCTTGGTGACCAGCGCACTGACGATCGACCCCAAGCACCTGCTGATGCCGTTGATTATCTCGCTGGGTCTGATGGCCACCGGGTCGGTGATGGACAGCTTTTCCAACAACCTGACCCGTCCGGAAAACCTCTATTTCAGTCAGTTTTTGCTGGCGTTCGGCAGCACGTTTTTCCTTGGCCCGACCATGGTTTTCGGTACTCGCAACGTGTTGACCAATCCGCGCAATCTGGTGAGTTTTTCCGTGCTGTTCGGGATCTGCAACAACCTCGGCGGCCTGCTCGGTGCGGCACTTCTGGGCACTTTCCAGATCGTCCGGGAAAAATTTCATTCCAGTCAAATCGTTGAGCACCTGACGCTGTCTGACCCTTTGGTGGCGGCACGCGTGCAGAGCGGCGGCTCGGCGTACGGTTCGCTGTTGGCCGACCCGAGTCTGCGCAACCTTGCGGGGATTCGCAGCCTGGCCAACGCCGCCACCCGTGAGGCCAACGTGCTGGCCTACAACGATGTGTTCATGCTGATCGCCGTGATTGCGGTGCTGACCATGATCTGGCTGTCCATTCGTGCACTGTGGCTGATGAGCACCACCAAAGCCGTCGCCCCAGCGCCTTCCGTACCTCCTAGCGGTGCCTCTAATTCATGACCGAACCGACCACCACAACCACCAATGCCATCGCTGCCACGCCCGAGGGTGAGGCGCCGCCGTCATCGCCGAACACCGCGCCACGTTCGCTGCGGGTGCGGATCATCTCTTCAATGGGCTTCGCGGCGATTGCCATCGTCGGTGTGTTGATCGTGCTCTATGCCTGGCAATTGCCACCGTTCAGCAGTGCGGTCGAAACCACCGAAAATGCGCTGATTCGTGGCCAGGTGACGATCATCGGCCCGCAACTCGCCGGCTATGTGTATGAAGTGCCGGTGCAGGATTTCCAGTACGTGAAGGCCGGTGATTTGCTCGTGCGTCTGGATGACCGCATCTATCAGCAACGCCTCGATCAGTCACTGGCACAACTGGCGGTGCAGAAAGCTGCATTGGCCAATGTGGTGCAGCAACGCAACAGTGCCGAGGCGACGATCAAATTGCGTCAGGCCGTGCAGGCCGACAGCGAAGCGCAGTTGCGCAAGAGCGAGGCGGATCTGCGCCGGAATCAGGAATTGGTGCGCGACGGTTCGGTGTCCAAGCGTGAGATGGATGTAGCACTGGCGGCGAATGCGCAAAGTGTTGCGGGGGTGGCGCAGGCCAAGGCCAATCTGGAAATCGCCCGTCAGGATCTGCAAACGGTGATCGTCAATCGCGGCTCGCTGGAAGCCGCAGTGGCCAGCGCCGAAGCAGCGGTGCAACTGGCGCGGATCGATCTGTCGAACACACGTATTGTTGCGCCGCGTGATGGGCAGTTGGGGCAGATCGGCGTGCGCCTCGGCGCCTACGTCAATTCCGGGGCGCAGTTGATGGCGCTGGTGCCGAACCAGAAATGGGTGATCGCCAACATGAAGGAAACCCAGATGGACAACGTCCGCGTCGGGCAGCCGGTGCGCTTCACCGTCGATGCGCTGAACCACCGCAAATTCACCGGGCATGTGCAGCATATTTCGCCGGGGACGGGGTCTGAATTTGCCTTGTTGCAGGCGGATAACGCCACCGGTAACTTTGTGAAAATTGCCCAGCGCGTGCCGGTGCGGATCACCATTGATGCGGATCAGCAGGAAGAGGAACGGTTGCGGCCGGGGATGTCGGTGGTAGTCAGCATCGACACCGCAGCGGGCGACACCCAGCCCCACTGATCCACACACAGATCCAATTGTAGGCCTTCGCCTGCTCGCGATAGCGGTGTGTCAGTTACGGATATTTTGACTGACGCACCGCTATCGCGAGCAGGCTCACTCCTACATTGGATCTCCATGATCTTTAGGCAGTGATCATCGGGGGCAGGGTGCCGAGCAGGGAGACGGCCGCCACCGCGCCGATGCCGAGCAACCACTCCAGCATCACACTGCGCCTGATTGCGCCCATCCGCTGTTCGCAATCCTCAACCCGCAAGCGGTTGAACAGCGCCAGCCCAAGCATCCCCAGCACGATCATCGCCTTGACTAGCAGAATCAACGCAAACCCACTGAACAACGGCGTCGGCCACCACTGGCCGGTCAGCACGCGTACGTTGATCAAACCGGTGATCAACAGCCCCGCGACCAATGCATAACCGACGCCGCTGAAGCGCCGCAAAACTTCACGCATCGGCTCCGTCGGCTGACGCAAAATCATCACCAGCAACAACAACCCGCCGAGCCACGCCGCCACGCAGGTCAGATGCACGATCTGGTTGAGAATCAGCAATTGCCCGCTCAAACCATCGAGCATGGCGCCGTGTCCGACCGGGGCCAGGGTCGCGAGCAACAATGCGCTTAAGCCCAGTCGCATCGGCATGCTTGAGCGCCAAGGCGTGAACAACAGCGCGAACAGCGCGGCATTGATCAGCAAATGCCAACGCCACACCTGACCAAAAAACGTATGGCCCAGCACCAGCGCAACTGTGTCCGGATCAAACGCTGCCGCTGCCGAGCCGGCCATGCTCGCGGTGATCAACAGCGCCCAGGCAATCCCGCTGACCAGTGCCACAGCGGCCAGCCAACGCGTCAGTCGCGCCAGGTGCCGATCCACTTGCAGCGCTTCATCCTTGAGCAGCAACGGCCTGAACAGCCAGGCCCCGAACAGCATCAACACCACGATGAAATGCACAAAGCGGCACAGCACCAGCGCTTCACTCATGAGTTACTGGCCAATCTTGAACTGGTAGGCACCTTCGCTTTTGTGCGTGTCGACCGACACCGCGTGCCATTCGACTTTGTACTCGCCAGCCGTCAGCGGAGCAGCCGGGGTGACGATCAGGGTTTTCTTGTCGTTTTCAGTGGTCAGCGCTTTGACGACGACCGGTGCGCCATCCTTGGTCACGGTGACTTTGGTGAAACTGGCTTCGACGCCTTCGGAAAAAGTCAGGCGCAAATCGGCCGGGGCGGCGACGGTGCTGTCGGCGGCCGGAGTCTGGCTTTTCAGGTGCGCGTGGGCGAATACGGAAGATGCGGCGAACAGCGAAGCGAGCAGGGCAGTGGTGGTCAGGACGTTCTTGAACAGCATCGCGGATACCTCTGAGGCAGGATCGAAGAAGCGTCAGTTTAGCCATCCGCTGACGCCAGTACGAAGTTTTGTTTGCGGTGGTCGCCCGCGCACCAGAGCGGATGCTAGTCTTGGGCAACGCTGTTGTCAGGGAGCCCTCATGGGCAATCACAAGATCGAGATCCGTCGCAATAACGTCGAGAAAATCCTCTTGGCGGCGGAAAAAGTCTTCGCCGAAAAAGGCTTTGGCGGCACCGCCATGGCCGACATCGCGGCTGAAGTGCAACTGCCGCGTTCCAATCTGCATTACTACTTCTCAACCAAGAGCGAGCTGTACAGCGCGGTGCTGTTCGACCTGCTGGAAGTGTGGAAGCAGGACGCGTTGTGCTTCGAGATGTTCGACGACCCGCGCGTGGTGCTCAGCAGTTATATCCGCGCCAAGATGAACCACTCGCGCAGTCGTCCGTATGGTTCGAAAGTCTGGGCCAACGAAATCATCCACGGCGCGCCGACGTTGGGCGAGGCGCTGGATGTCAGCCTGTATGACTGGGCGAAAATGAAGGAAGCGAAGATTCGCCAGTGGGTCGAGGACAAGCGGATTCTGCCGGTGGAGCCGTCGAGTTTGCTGTACATGATCTGGGCGTCGACGCAGCACTATGCTGACTTTGATCATCAGGTGAATATTCTGAATGAACATCAGCCGTTGTCGGACATGCAGTTTGAGCGGGCGGTGCAGACAGTGACGAGTGTGATATTGCGTGGGATCGGGCTGGAGCCCTGAAAGCAAAAGCTGACCCTCACCCCAGCCCTCTCCCGGAGGGAGAGGGGGCCGACCGAGGTGTCTTGCGGGTTACATCGACCTGAAAAATCCAGTCGATTATGGATTCAAGGCAGTCCTTGCCTGTTCATGTATTGATTATGGATTCAAGGCAGTGCTTGCCTGTGAGTCTTGTCGATTATGGATTCACAACAGCGCTTTCAGGTCGGCGGAGTTTTGCAGCATCCCCCAATCAGTCCCCTCTCCCTTTGGGAGAGGGTTAGGGTGAGGGGGCTGTTGGATCAGTCGGCAATCTAGACCGCAACGTGATACGGATTGCGCGGATCATGATTCCAGTCCAGAAACGGCTTGCCAGTCTCCATCGGCACCATCTCGATGCAATCCGCCACCGGACAAGTGATCTGGCACAAGTTACAACCCACACACTCGTCATCAATCACTTCATATTTATGCGTGCCGTCCGCCTGCTTGAGACTGCCAATCGCCTGGTGTGATGTGTCCTCACAAGCAATATGGCAACGCCCGCAACCAATGCACGCGTCCTGATCAATCTTCGCGATCACCTGATAGTTGATATCGAGGTACTTCCAGTCCGTGGTATTGCCCACCGCACGCCCGGAAAACTCGGCAATGTTGGCGTAACCCTGACTGTCCATCCACCGCGACAGCCCGTCCTTCATCTCCTCGACAATGCGGAAACCATGCAGCATCGCCGCCGTGCACACCTGCACTGCGCCGCTGCCCAGCGCCATGAATTCCGCCGCATCGCGCCAACTGCCGATGCCGCCAATCCCGCAGATCGGCAGGCCCTGCGTCTCTGGATCGCGGGCAATTTCCGCGACCATGTTCAGCGCAATCGGCTTCACCGCCGAACCGCAATAACCGCCATGGGTGCTTTTGCTGCCGACGGTGGGCAGGGCGACCATGTGCTCCAGATCGACGCTGGTGATCGAGTTGATCGTATTGATCAGCGACACCGCATCGGCGCCACCGCGATAGGCCGCGCGGGCAGCGACGCGGATGTCGGTGATATTCGGCGTCAGTTTGACGATCACCGGCAGCGAGCAATAGGTCTTGCACCAGTGCGTGACCTGCTCGACGTACTCCGGCACCTGACCGACCGCCGCGCCCATACCGCGTTCGGGCATGCCGTGCGGGCAACCGAAGTTCAGCTCGATACCATCAGCGCCAGTAGCTTCAACCAGCGGCAGGATGTGTTTCCACGACTCCTCGACGCACGGCACCATCAGCGAAACGATCAAGGCGCGATCCGGCCAGTCCTTCTTCACCTGAGTGATCTCACGCAGGTTGATCTCCAGCGAACGGTCGGTGATCAGCTCGATATTGTTGATGCCGAGCACTTCACGGTTATTGCCGTAATGCGCCGAGTAACGCGACGACACGTTGACCGCCGCCGGGTCCTCTCCGAGGGTTTTCCAGACCACGCCGCCCCAGCCCGCTTCAAAAGCGCGGACGACGTTGTAGGCTTTGTCAGTAGGTGGCGCGGAGGCCAGCCAGAACGGATTCGGCGCCTTGATGCCAGCGAAGACTATCGACAGATCGGCCATTTACGCAGCCTCCACGTTGAGCATCAGTTCAGCGTTGATCGCCTCGGCGGCGCGTTTGCCGTGCTGCACGGCTTGCACGGTGAGGTCTTGATCGAGGCTGGTGCAGTCACCGCCGGCATACACGCCGGGGATGCTGGTGCGCAGGTTTTCGTCGACCTGAATGCGCTCGCCCTGGCGCTTGAGTTCGCGGGCTAGCGGGTCGGCGAGGGCGCTGCCATCGAACGCCTGGCCGATGGCTTTGAAGATCGCATCAGCGGCCAGTTCGAAAGTTTCGCCGGTGGTTTGCAGGCGACCGTCGACCAGATCGGTGCGGGCGAAACGCATGCCGCGCACGTGGCCCTGATCGTCGAGCAGCACCTCTTCCGGTTGCGCCCAGGTCAGCAGGCGCACCTGATTGGCTTTGGCAATGTCTTGTTCATGACCGGTGGCGCCCATGTCGGCGGCGCCACGGCGATACACCAGATTGACGTCGCGAGCACCGAGGCGAGCCATTTGCACGGCCATGTCGATCGCGGTGTTGCCGGCGCCGAGGACGATGCAGCGTTCGGCCAGCGGCAGTTGCGTGAGGTCATCGGCCTGGCGCAGTTCGCGGATGTAATCGGTGGCAGCGAGCAGGCCCGGGGCATCTTCGTAGGCCAGGCCGAGCTGTTTGCTGGCATTGAGGCCGAGGCCGAGGAACACCGCGTCGAACTGTTGATGCAGTTCGCTCAGCGTCAGATTCTCGCCGAGTTTTTGCCCATGACGAATCTCGATGCCGCCGATCTGCAAGAGGAAATCCAGTTCCTTCTGTGCATAGTCGTCGACCAGTTTGTACTTGGCGATCCCGTATTCGTTGAGACCGCCAGCCTTCTCCCGTGCTTCGAAAATCACCACGTCGTGACCGTGCATGGCGCTGCGATGCGCACAGGACAAACCGGCCGGCCCGGCACCGACCACGGCAATCCTTTTGCCGGTGGTGGCGGCGCGCTGGAACGGATGTTCGCTGAAGTGTGCGTTGTCGACGGCGTAGCGTTGCAGCAGGCCGATCAGCACCGGCGCGCATTCGTGGGCGTTGTTGCGCACGCAGGCTTGCTGGCAAAGGATTTCTGTCGGACAGACTCGGGCGCAACTGCCGCCGAGGATATTCGCCGAAAGGATTTTCTGCGCAGCGCCGGGGATGTTTTCCTGATGGATGTTGCGGATGAACGAGGGGATATCGATCTCGCTCGGGCACGCGTTCACGCACGGTGCGTCGTAGCAATACAGGCAGCGCGAGGCTTCCAGATGCGCCTGCCGGTCATTGAGCGGCGGCGCCAGATCGGTGAAATGCCCGGCGAGGGCGGCCGCGCTTTCGTGCGGGTGGGGGAGATGGTTCAGGGTCTCGATCACGGTTTTGTGCCTCACGGTTATTGAGGTTCTCTGCCTCTGTCGGGCAGTGGTTTTTGTGTTGTTTGAACTGACGCCATCGCGAGCAGGCTCACTCCTACAGGTGTACGCATTCCAAATGTAGGAGTGAGCCTGCTCGCGATGAGGCCGAAGGCCTCGCTTTAGCGCTTCACGGCAGTCGGGCGATGTTGCTCAGCCCGCTTGCTCAGCAAATCAAACACCGCCGGATACGCCGGCCGTTCGATGTACCGCCCGGCCCCACGCTCGGCGCGCAGGTCGCCATCGGCCCAGACCACCCGGCCCTGGCTGACGGTATGGCTCGGCACACCGCGTACGGTTTTGCCTTCGAAGATGTTGAAGTCCACCTGCTGATGATGGGTCTTGGCGGAAATGGTCCGGGTGCCTTGCGGATCCCACAGCACCAGATCGGCGTCGGCACCGACGCGAATCGCACCTTTGCGCGGATAGAGATTGAAGATTTTCGCAGTGTTGGTGGAGGTGAGGGCGACGAAATCCTGCATCGACAAACGACCGCTGTTGACGCCTTCATCCCACAACACCGCCATTCGATCTTCGATGCCAGCCGTACCGTTGGGAATCTTGCTGAAGTCATCGCGCCCGGCGGCTTTTTGCTCGGCGCAGAAGCAGCAGTGGTCAGTCGCGGTGGTATGCAGATTGCCGTTTTGCAGTCCGTGCCACAGCGCCTCTTGATGACCACGCGGACGGAACGGTGGGCTCATCACATAACCGGCAGCGGTCTGCCAGTCCGGGTGTTGATAGACGCTGTCGTCGAGCAGCAAATGCCCGGCGAGGACTTCGCCATACACCGGTTGGCCTTTGCTGCGCGCATAGGTGATTTCGTCGAGGGCTTCCTTGGTCGAAACGTGCACCAGATACAACGGTGTGCCGATGGTTTCAGCGATACGAATCGCCCGGCTCGCCGCTTCACCTTCAACCTGCGACGGCCGCGACAGCGGATGCGCCTCCGGCCCGGTGATGCCCTGGGCCATCAATTTGCGTTGCAGGTGATAGACCAGCTCGCCATTTTCCGCGTGCACGGTCGGCACCGCGCCGAGTTCCAGACACCGCTCGAAACTCGCCACCAGCGTGTCATCGGCGGCCATGATCGCGTTCTTGTAGGCCATGAAATGCTTGAAGCTGTTGATGCCGTGATGGCTGACCAGCTCGGCCATTTCCTCACGCACCTGCTCGCTCCACCAGGTGATCGCGACGTGGAAGCCATAATCCGACGCCGATTTCTCGGCCCAGCCGCGCCACTGATGAAACGCTTCCATCAGCGATTGCTGCGGATTGGGAATCACAAAATCGATGATTGATGTGGTGCCGCCAGCCAGACCGGCGGCCGTGCCACTGTAGAAATCTTCACTGGCCACGGTGCCCATGAACGGCAGTTGCATGTGGGTGTGCGGATCGATGCCGCCGGGCATCAGGTATTGGCCGCTGCCGTCGAGGACTTCGGCGCCGGCGGGAACATCAAGGTTTTCACCGATGGCTTTGATCACGCCGTCGGCGCAATAGACGTCGGCGCGATAACTTTCATCATGGGTAACAACGGTGGCGCCACGGATCAACAGAGACATTCCGAGTTCCTCGCAGGCATTGACCGACTTGTGCCGGTTCTAGATGTTTTATTGATGTACAGCGTTGCAGGGTGTATTCCTGTCAGCGCTGTCAGGAATAGAAGCTAGTCGCAGATTTGCAATAGATCAAGATTATTTTTTATAAGCTTATGACTGTTTTAAGTGATTGAAAAATAACGATAAAAATCGTAAATCACTAAAATGGTGAGGCTGTTCACCATTTTGACGCACTTGACAGGATGGAAATATGAGCAAGATTTCCTATGTGAAATCAGCCGCTTGAAGTTGAGCTGCGGTTGCTCGCTCACGATGAAAATAAATGCAGTGCACCAGATTGAGTCCTGTCTGTTCGGACAACTTGCCAAGTGTTTAGCCTGAGCACCCAGACAAGTTTCCGCGAACTCATCGGTGAATAATTAAAACTGATGAATATCAGAAAGTTGCAAAGCGTTTAACGCTCGGCCCGATGCGCAAGCGGGGCACCCGGCACGTTTATTGATGCCGCCGCTGACACCGTGGCCGGTGCACGAAAGTTGTCAGTTCCTCCGGCCATCGTCCGGTTCGTACCCTCGGGTGCAGCCGCCTGATGAGCAAAAAAATAATCAGAAGAACAGTGGAGCGGCCATGCAACAGAACAGATCGCAAGTGACCGAGCGCGACGGCTTGTATGAACTCGAAGCCGGCAGCGACGTCCTCGACAGTCCCCGTTACAACCACGATATGGCACCGACCAAGGTGCGCGAACGAACCTGGAACAAATGGCACATCACCGCGCTGTGGGTCGGCATGTCGATCTGCGTGCCGACCTACACCCTCGGCGGCGTACTCACCGCCTACTTTGGCTTGACCGTCGGCGAAGCGCTGCTGGCGATTCTGTTTGCCAACGTCATCGTGCTGATTCCGCTCACGCTGAATGCGTTTCCCGGCACCAAGTACGGCATTCCGTTTCCGGTGTTGCTGCGCTCATCGTTCGGCATCCTCGGCTCCAACGTGCCGTGCCTGATCCGCGCGCTGGTGGCGTGTGGCTGGTTCGGCATCCAGACGATGTTTGGCGGATTGGCGATTCACCTGTTTCTCGGCTCGATTTTCGATGGCTGGAAATCCCTTGGCGGCACCGGGGAGGTGATCGGTTTCATGATCTTCTGGGCGCTGAACCTGTGGGTGGTGATTCGTGGCGCCGAGTCGATCAAGTGGCTGGAAACCTTGTCGGCGCCGCTGTTGGTGGCGGTCGGCATCGGGCTGCTGGTGTGGGCGATGCCCAATGTGTCGATGACTGAACTGCTGGCGATCCCGCCGAAACGTCCGGAGGGCGCCAGTGTGGTGAGTTACTTTGCCGCCGGGTTGACCGCGATGGTCGGTTTCTGGGCGACGTTGTCGCTGAACATTCCCGACTTCAGCCGTTACGCCAAGAGCCAGAAAGATCAGATCCTCGGGCAGATTTTCGGCCTGCCGCTGACCATGTTTCTGTTCGCGTCCCTCGGCGTGATCATGACGGCCGCGTCGGTGAAACTCGTCGGTGTGACCGTCTCCGATCCGGTCACTCTGATCGGTCATATCCAGAGTCCGGTGTGGGTCGCGGTGGCGATGGCGTTGATCATCATCGCCACGCTGTCGACCAACACCGCCGCGAACATCGTCTCGCCGACCAATGACTTCCAGAACATCGCGCCCAAGGTCATCAATCGCACTAAAGCGGTGTTGCTGACCGGCATTGTCGGGCTGGCGCTGATGGGCCATGAGCTGCTGAAAAAACTCGGTCTGATCGTTTCCGATGTCAGCCTGGAAACCGTGTATTCCAATTGGCTGCTCGGTTATTCGAGCCTGCTCGGGCCGATTGCCGGGATCATGGTGGTGGACTATTTCCTGATCAAGAAACAGCAACTGGACCTGGCCGGGTTGTACCGCGACGACGTGTATCCGGCGTGGAACTGGGCCGGGTTTCTCGCGTTCGGGGTGCCGGTGGTGTTGACCTTGTTGTCGCTGGGCAGCGATGCGTTCAGTTGGTTTTATAGCTATGGCTGGTTCACCGGTTCGGCGCTGGGCGGGATTATTTATTACGGGTTGTGCGTGATGCGTGCGCAACCTTCTGCAGTTAAGTCGGCGGTGTAGCGGATGGCCTCTTCGCGAGCAGGCTCGCTCCCACATTTGGAATGCATTTCCCCTGTGGGAGCGAGCCTGCTCGCGAAGGCGATCTACCCGACACCAGAGAAATATCCATAAGAAAAGCAGCCTGAGGAGATCCCCATGAACGCAGCCGTAGACGTTCTGCAATCGAGCCATCAGCACATCAACCGCGACCGCCTGTGGGCCTCGCTCATGGAACTGGCCAAGCTCGGCGCGACGGTCAAGGGCGGGGTCTGTCGCCTGGCCCTCACTGACCTCGACCGCCAGGCCCGCGACCTCTTCGTGCAATGGTGCAAGGACGCCGGATGCAGCGTCACGGTCGATGCCGTCGGCAACATTTTCGCCCGTCGCCCCGGGCGCAATCCCAACCTGCCACCGGTAATGACCGGCAGCCACATCGACACCCAACCCACCGGCGGCAAGTTCGACGGCTGCTTCGGCGTACTGGCCGGTGTCGAAGTGCTGCGCACGCTCAACGACCTCAAAGTGGAAACCGAAGCGCCGCTGGAAGTGGTGGTCTGGACCAACGAAGAAGGCTCGCGCTTCGCCCCGTGCATGATGGGCTCGGGCGTGTTCGCGGAGAAATTCACCCTCGAAGAAACCCTCGCCAAAGTCGATGCCGAAGGCGTCACCGTCGGTGAAGCGCTTAACGCCATCGGCTACGCCGGTCCGCGCAAAGTCAGCGGGCACAAAGTTGGCGCCTATTTCGAAGCACACATCGAACAAGGCCCGATCCTCGAAGACGAACAGAAAACCATCGGTGTGGTGCTCGGCGCGCTTGGTCAGAAGTGGTTCGACCTCAAGCTGCGCGGCGTCGAAGCGCATGCCGGCCCGACGCCGATGCACCTGCGTAAAGATGCCTTGGTCGGCGCCTCGGTAATCGTCGGTGCGGTCAACCGCGCCGCCCTCGGCCATCAACCCCATGCCTGTGGCACCGTCGGCTGCCTGCAAGCCTATCCCGGCTCGCGTAACGTCATCCCCGGCGAAGTGCGCATGACCCTCGACTTCCGTCACCTGGAACCGGCGCGGCTGGATTCGATGATCGCTGAGGTGAAGCAAGTCATCGACGCCACCTGCGAAGTACACGGCCTGACCTACGAGCTGACCCCGACCGCCGACTTCCCGCCGCTGTACTTTGAAAAAGGTTGTGTGGAAGCCGTTCGCGGCGCGGCGAAAGGGCTGGGTTTGTCGAATATGGACATCGTCAGCGGCGCCGGGCATGACGCGATTTTCCTCGCCGAACTCGGCCCGGCCGGGATGATCTTTGTGCCGTGCGAAGGCGGCATCAGCCACAACGAAATCGAGAACGCCGCGCCGGACGATCTGGCGGCCGGGTGTGCGGTGTTGCTGCGGGCGATGCTGGCGGCTTCGGCGATGGTCGCGGGAGGACAGCGGGCGGCTTGAAGATCAAAAGATCGCAGCCTTCGGCAACTCCTACAGGGAAACCATAAATCCTGAGCAGGAGCTGCCGGAGGCTGCGATCTTTTCGCTGTCACCACAGCGTCATGAAAATGTGCGAATTTGCCGGCCCATGAAAATCATCACCTCCGGCGCGTCCTATCTGGACATCGACGCCTTCGCCTGCTGCATCGCCTACGCAGAATTGCTCAACCTGCAAGGTATTCCCGCCCGCGCCGTCAGTAGCGCGAAGCCCAACGCCAGCGTTTCGCAAAGCGTGCTCGGCTGGGCGGCTGCTTTTGACGATTACCAGCCGACGCCGGACGATGAGTTTGTCCTGGTCGATGTCTCGGACTATCAGCATTTCGACCCGTTGGTGGTGCTCGAGCGGGTGGTAGAAATCATCGATCACCATCCCGGGTTTGAGCATTACTGGGCGCAGAAGCTTGGGTCTGCCGCCGATATTCGTCCGATCGGCGCCGCAGCGACTCAGGTTTTTCAGCGCTGGCAGACGGCCGGAGTGCTGCCGCAGATCAGCTTGCAAAGTGCTGCTTTGCTGGCCACCGCGATTCTCGACAACACGCTGAATTTCACCGGGCAGATGACCACGCCAGCGGACATCGAGGCCTACGCCGACCTCGCTTCACGGGCAAAACTGCCGGCAGACTGGCCCCGGCAATATTTTCTCGAATGCCAGACCACCATCGAATCGAACCTGGCCGCTGCATTGGCGGCCGACTCGAAACGGATGAAACCCGAAAGCAACCTGCCAGGCTTCTTCGCACAAATGACGGTGTGGGATGCCGACACCTTGCTGCAAAAACACCGGCCGATGATCAAACGCTGGATGGCAGAGCAGGGCGATGACTGGCTGCTGAATGTGATCAGTATCCGCGACCGCAAAAGCTGCTTTCTGGCGCCAACCGAGGTCAGCCAGCAAAAGCTCAATCGCTTGTTGCCACTGGACTGGCAGGCCGGATTGGCCGTGCGGGCGCCGTCAATGCTGCGCAAGGAACTGTTGAAATTGGCACTGGACGCTGGCAGTTACTGCGCACCAAATACCATCGTCCAGTAAACCCCTTCATCACTGCGCGCCTCACTGGCAAACCCGGCGCCGACCTGGGTGAACATCGGGTTCATCAAGTTGGCGCAGTGTCCGGGGCTGGCCAGCCATCCGGCCATGGCCTTGCCCGGTGAACTCTGTCCGGCGGCGATGTTTTCACCGACTTGCCGCCCGCGATAGCCGGCCGCGCGGGCGCGATCGGCGGGCATGTCGCCGTCCGGATCGCGGTGGGCGAAGTAGTTGCCGTAAGCCATGGCTTTGCTGTGCCCCTGTGCGGCGGCGCCCAGCGCGGCGTTCCAGCTCAACGGCCGGGCGGCGGCGAAGCGCTGGCGTCCGCACATCCGTGGCCGGGCGCGCGCAGCATTGACCTCAGCGAGCAAGGCCTTGCCGACGCTGCGGTTATCGCCAACGCGGCTGTCGAGCACCGGTTGCGCCAACACCACTTGCCACTCATTGCGCGAACGACTGACACCGATGTCGGCGTAGCTCGCGTCCAGCAGCGCGGCGCAGTGCTCGTCTTGCAGCAGGTCGAAAGCCTCTTCGGCGTCCTCGGCGCCGATCACGCGAATACTGCGCACCGCCACGGCGGAATAACCGGACGACTTCAACGCTTCACGCATGCCGCCGGCGTAGCGATAACCGATCGGCAAGGCCAGGTTCGACTTCAGCGCCAACGGTGCCAGGCGTTGCGCCGGGCGCCGATCGCAGCGTTGCGGATGGGCACGATAGTCGTTGATGGCGGCCACCAGTTGCCGCTCCGCACCGGCATGGGCGGTTTCGGCGATTAGCGGCGAAAGGATCAGCAGGCACAGCGAAACCAAGCGAGACGAACGAACGGCGTGGCGCATGAGACGGGCAGCTCTGAAGGGGGACAGCGCAAAAGTTGAGTGAACCGCAGAAAGCGGCGCGAGTAGGACTGGGCTTTTTCGACTTGGTTCAAGGGGCGGGGAGGGGTATTTTCGCGGCGTGACGAAGAGCGTGATCAAGCAGAGTGCTATGTTGCGCTGTATGACGCCATCGCGAGCAGGCTCACTCCTACATTTGGAATGCGTTCCCCTGTAGGAGTGAGCCTGCTCGCGATGGCGTCACTGAAAACAATACAAAAGACACAGGCAGACCACTATCACCGATTCAACGCATCCTTCATCCACTGCAAATACTGCGCACGATCCGAGATCGAGTTATGCCCCGAATCCGGCACCACCCGGAGCACCGCCACGCCTTGCGGGAAGTTCTCCAGCAAACGCTGCGTGCTGGCGCGCGGGATCACCTCGTCGTCACTGGCCGCCAGCAGCAACGTCGGCACGCGGATATGTGCGGCGTACTTGCCTGACTCGAAGCGATCCTTGAGTAACCACTTCACCGGTACCCACGGATACTGCCGCGCCGCGATTTCTTCAAGGCTGTTGTAAGGCGTCACCAGAATCAGCTGTTGCACCGGTCGCTGGCTGGCCAGACGCACGGCGACGCCCGATCCCAAGCTGCGGCCAATTAGCGAAACCTGCGGATGACTGGCATAGACCTGATCGAACAGCGCCAAGGCATCCTCGGCAATCGCCGCTTCGGACGGTGAACCACTGCTGCCACCAAAGCCGCGATAGTTGAGCAGATACACCGCGTATTCAGGAAACGCCTCGGCAAACTCCGGCAGATTGCGCGACACGTCCTCGGCATTGCCACCGAAATAGATCAGCGCCCGCGGCCCGACCCGCTCGCGGGTGATCACTGAAACCTGCGCATCCGGCATCGACAGGGTCAGTTGTGAATCGGCGCTGGTGACGGCATTGGGCTGCGGAAAATAGATCAGCGAGCGCTGAAAAAAGAACAGCGCCGCGCACAGCACCAGGTACACGGCAACGATCAATGCGACGAGTGACATCAGGGTTCGGGACATTCGGCTACTTTTAACGGTGTGTGAAGGATCGCTGTCGCAGTGTAGTCCAGCCCTGCAATCGGCCGCTCATGCACATAACCGGCAACAGATCCACGCAGCAGGGGAACCAGCATGAGCCACACTGAGGGTTACTCCCGTCGCCGATTGCTCACGCTGGCTGCCGGGGTTTCGGCGGTCTTCACCTTTGATCGGGCGTTGGCCACCGCGACGACGCCCGCGACCACCGGAGGCCACGCCATGCAGACCCGCGCCATCCCGTCCAGCTCCGAATTGCTACCCATCGTGGGCTTGGGCACCTATCGCGGTTTCGATGTCGCCCCCGGTGATCCGGCCTATCGGCAACTACCGGCAGTGCTCGATGAGCTGTTCACCAAGGGCGGAACGCTGATCGACAGTTCACCGATGTACGGCCGCGCCGAACAGACTGCCGGTGAACTGCTGTCGATCCACGAACCGCGTTCGCCGGCGTTTTTGGCGACCAAAGTGTGGACGCGCGGGCGCGAGGAGGGCATCGCGCAGATGGAGCAATCGTTCAGCCTGCTGCGCACCGAACGCATCGACCTGATGCAGATCCATAACCTGCTCGACTGGCAAACCCATCTGCCGATCTTGCGTGAATGGAAAGCGCAGGGACGCATCCGTTACATCGGCATCACCCATTACACGCCCTCGGCCTATGAGGAAGTCGAAGCGGTGCTGAAGGCCGAGCCCCTGGATTTTCTGCAAATCAATTACGCCCTTGATGATCGAGGGGTGGAGAAACGCATCCTGCCGTTGTGCCGAGAACGCGGGGTGGCGGTGATCTGTAATCGGCCATTCGGCGGCGGCGATTTGTTCGCCCGGCTAAAGGGTAAGCCGCTGCCTGGCTGGGTGTCGGATGTACAGGTCAACAGTTGGCCGCAACTGGCATTGAAGTTTCTGCTGTCGCATTCGGCGGTGACGTGCGTGATACCCGGCACGGGCAATCCGCGTTACATGGCCGACAACGCCAAGGCCGGTTTCGGGCCGATGCTCACCGATGCGCAGCGGCATCAGTTGATTGCGTTGCTGGGCTAGTCGCCGGGAATATCCAGATTGTCGATGTGCTTGAAGCGCTCGACCAGAAAGTCGATCAGGCTGCGCACCCGTGCGGACAGGTGTAATTGCTGCGGGTAGACCGCGTAGACGTCGGCGCGGGTCGGCGTTTGATCTTCCAGCACCAGACGCAAGCGGCCGCTGCGCACATAACGGGCGATGTCCCACTCGGCGCGTAACAGAATGCCAAATCCCTCCAGTGCCCAGTTCAACGCCACCTCGCCGTCGTTGCAGCCCAGCGCCCCGCGCACCTTCACGTTCTGCGTGCGCCCGCCGTTAGTGAAACTCCACACCCCGTAAGGCGTTTCGTTCTGGCGCAGGAAGATGCAGTTGTGCTGCTGCAGATCTGCGAGTTTTTGCGGCGTGCCGTGCTTTTCCAGGTACAGCGGCGAGGCGCAGAGCAAGCGACGGTTTGAGGCGATCTTGCGCGCATGAAAAGCCGCGTCGGGCAGGGTGCCGAAACGGATGCCCAGATCAAAACCATGGGTGGCCAGATCCAGTGGGTGGTCGCTGATTTCCAGCTGGATTTCCACCTCCGGGTATTGCGCAAAGAACGCCGCCAGTGCCGGGCCGATGTAGCGCCGACCAAAGCCCAATGATGCATTGACCCGAATCAGTCCCTTGGGCGTTGCACGGCTGGCGCCGATCAATTGTTCGACCTCATCGATCTGCGTGAGGATTCGCGCCGCGTGGGAGAAGTACAGCTCGCCCTCGGCAGTCAGACTCATCGAGCGCGTGGTGCGATTGACCAGACGCACGCCCAGCCGCGCCTCCAGTGCTGTCAGGCGTTTGCTCACCGCCGGCGGCGTCACGCCCAGTTCGCGGGCGGTGGCGGCGAGGCTGCCTTTATTGGCCAGCAAGTGGAAAAACGACAAATCGAGGGTCTGGCTCATTCGTAACTCAAAGTTATGGATGTAGTGATTTACGGTAACTCACAGCTTTCAGGTCACTACATATACTCCGATCACACCCCGCCGGACAGCCTTGTGCGGCAGGCAAAACAAAAACGTGAAAAAGAGTGGAGTGGACCATGAGCGCATACAACATTGCAGCGGTACCCGGCGACGGTATTGGCGTGGAAGTCATCGCCGCTGGCGTTGAAGTACTGCAGGCCCTGTCGAAGAGATCCGGCTTTGAACTGAAGTTCAAACACTTTGACTGGAACTCAGACAACTACCTGAAAAACGGTCACTACATTCCTGAAGGAGGTCTTGAAGAATTGAAGACCTTTGACGCGATCTTCTTCGGCGCGGTCGGTGCGCTCAACGTGCCGGATCACATTTCCCTGTGGGGCTTGCGTTTGCCGATCTGCCAAGGCTTCGACCAGTACGCCAATGTGCGTCCGGCGCGGGTGTTGCCGGGGGTGAAAAGTCCGTTGCACAACGGCGAGCAGATCGACTGGGTGGTGGTGCGGGAAAACTCCGAAGGCGAATATTCGGGCAACGGTGGCCGTGTGCATCGAGGCCTGCCGGAAGAGGTCGCCACCGAGGTCTCGGTGTTCACCCGCGCTGGCGTCGAGCGCATCCATCGCTTCGCCTTCCAGTTGGCGCAAAGCCGTCCGCGCAAACACCTGACCATGGTCACCAAGTCCAACGCCCAGCGCCACGGCATGGTGCTGTGGGACGAGATTTTCTACGAAGTCGCCAAGGACTTCCCCGACGTCAAAATCGACAAAGAATTGGTCGACGCGGTGACCACGCGCATGGTGCTCAAACCTTCGACGCTGGACGTGATCGTCGCGACCAACCTGCACGCGGACATCCTTTCCGACCTGGCCGCCGCGCTGTCGGGCAGCCTCGGCATTGCGCCGACCGCCAACCTCAACCCGTCGCGCAACTTTCCATCGATGTTCGAACCGATCCACGGTTCGGCCTTCGACATCACTGGCAAAGGCGTAGCCAACCCGATTGCGACCTTCTGGACCGCCGCAATGATGCTTGAGCACCTCGGCGAAAAAGCCGCTGCCAAGCAATTGATGTCGGCCATCGAAGCGGTCACCGAAAGCGGCCTGCACACGCCCGATCTGGGCGGCACGGCCACCACGCGGCAAGTCACCGACGCGGTGATTGCGCTGATCAATCGCTGATTCATCCCGATTCAAGCTGCGGCACAACGCCAAGGGGTTCTGCGGCCCCTTGGCTCTTCCTGACAACAATAAAAAATCAGGGCCCTGTCATGAAAAGAATATTCGGCAAGCTGTACGTGCAAGTCCTCGTCGCCGTGATCCTCGGCGCACTTATCGGCGTGCTGGTGCCCGAGACCGGCACCGCGCTCAAACCCTTGGGCGATGCCTTTATCAAACTGATCAAAATGCTACTGGCACCGGTGATTTTCCTGACGGTGGTTACCGGCATTGCGCGCATGGAAAACATGAAGGAGCTGGGCCGCGTCGGGTTTCGCGCCTTGATCTACTTCGAAGTGGTCTCGACCCTGGCCCTGGTGATCGGTCTGATCGTGGTGGACGTGTTCAAGCCCGGTGCCGGGATGAACGTCGATGTTGCCAGCCTCGATACCAGCAGCCTGGCGACGTACACCACGGCGGCCAAACATGCCTCGTTCATGGATTTTGTGATGGGCATCATTCCCGACACGATTGTCGATGCATTCGCCAAGGGCAACGTCCTGCAAATCCTGCTGTTCTCGATCCTGCTGGGTATTGCGCTGGCACATGTCGGACCGCGTGGCAAAGTGTTCGTCGATACGCTGGAGAGCTTGATGCAAGGCATGTTCCGCATCGTCAACATGGTTATGCGTCTGGCGCCCATCGGTGCCTTTGGTGCCATTGCATTCACCATTGGCAAGTACGGTTTCGGCTCGCTGTTCTCGCTCGGCAAACTGATGGCTTGCGTCTATCTGACCTGCGCGGTGTTCGTGGTCTTCGTGCTTGGGCCGATCTGCCGTTACAGCGGTTTCAGCCTGTGGAAGTTCCTCAAGTTCATCAAGGAAGAGTTGTTCACCGTGCTCGGCACCAGCTCATCCGAGTCGGTACTGCCGCAAATGATCTCGAAGATGGAAAAGGCCGGCGTCTCGAAGCCGGTGGCCGGGATGATCATTCCGTCGGGCTTGACCTTCAACCCGGATGGCCAGGCGATCTACTACACCATCGCCGCGATCTTTATTGCCCAGGCCACCAACACGCCGTTGACCTTGGCCGATCAACTGATCGTGTTGGCGGTGCTGATGTTCACCTCCAAGGGGTCGGCGGGGGTGACCGGTTCCGGGTTCATCATTCTTGCGGCGACGCTGGCCTCACTCGGCACGATTCCGGTGGCGGGCATGGTGCTGTTGTTGGGTGTTGACCGATTCATGTCAGAGGCGCGGGCGATCACCAACACTATCGGCAACGGCGTCGGCACCATGGCCATCGCCAAGTGGGTGGGCGCGCTGGATACCGAGAAGATGCACAAGGCGTTGAATGGCGAAGTGCAAGAGCCTGACGTGCACGTCTCGCAGTCTGAAAAACCCACCAGTCACACCGCACCGCTGGTCCCGAGCCTCAAGCGCGCCGTCCAGAACTGACGCTGATCTCCTGTGGGAGCAAACTCCGCTCCCACAGAGAGAAGGCGCAGGTCGCAATCAACCGCGATAGCGCAACGCCTCCAGCAACAACGCAAACGCCGGCGCCGCTTGGCGCCGGCTCGGGTAATACAGGTGATAACCGGCAAATGTCGGGCACCAGTCTTCCAGCACTTGCTGCAAACGGCCGTCGGCCAGATAGGGTGCAACGATGTTTTCCGGGATGTAACTCAGGCCGAAACCGTCCAGCGCCGCGTCGAGCAGCGGGTAGACGCCGTTCAGGGTGATCTGCCCGGACACCCGCACTTTCAGGCTCTCGCCATCCTTCTCGAATTCCCAGCTGTACAACCCGCCATTAGTGGGCAGGCGCAGATTGTTGCAGGCGTGCTCGGTCAGATCCCGTGGCGTTTGCGGCGCGGTGCGTTTGGCGAAATAGGCGGGTGAGCCCACCACCGCCATGCGCATGTCGGGGCCGATGCGGGTGGCGATCATGCCTTGCGCGACGTCTTCGCCCAAGCGCACGCCCGCGTCGAAACCCTGGCCGGCGATGTCGACGAAACCATAGTCGCAGCTCACCTCGACGCTGATGTCCGGGTACTTCGGCAGAAAGTCCTTGAGCACCGGGCGCAGCAGCCAGTCCAGCGAATGGTCGGTGGCGTTGAGGCGGATCTTGCCGGCCGGGGTGTCGCGCAGGTTGCTCAGGGCCGCCAGTTCCAGTTCGATTTCTTCGAAGCGCGGGCCGATGGTTTGCAACAGGTGTTCGCCGGCCTCGGTGGGCGAGACGCTGCGGGTGGTGCGGGTTAACAGGCGCAGGCCCAAGCGCGCTTCGAGGGCGCGGATGGTATGGCTCAGTGCCGATTGTGAGACGCCGAGTTTGGCTGCGGCTTTGGTGAAGCTGCGCTCGCGTGCGACGGCGAGGAAGGCGAGCAGGTCGGTGGCATTTTCACGCAGCATTGATGAGTGTCCTGCATAAGTTTTTTCGAATTCTAGTCGATTATCGGAAGAGTTGGTGTCGGTAGAGTGGTGGTATTGATTATCTGGAGGAATTGCCATGAACCCGATTGCCGCTTCTGCGTTGAGCCTTTCCCTGTTGGCGGGTGAGGTGCAGGCCAATGACAATCACCGCGTGACCGTGACACCCAATGGTTCGCAACCTTCGGCCAGAGGCCCGGCGGATTGGTTCACTGGCACTGTGCGGGTTGATGCGCCGTTCAAAGGTACTGAAGCGGCGCGGGTCAGTGGTGCGACGGTGACGTTTGAGCCGGGCGCGCGTACCGCTTGGCATACGCATCCGTTGGGACAGACATTGATCGTCACGGCCGGTTCCGGGTTTGTGCAGGAGTGGGGGCAGCCGGTGCGTGAGATTCGTCCAGGGGATACGGTGTGGATTGCGCCGGGGGCCAAGCATTGGCATGGGGCAGCGCCCACCACTGCAATGACGCATATTGCAATTGCCGAAGTGCTGGATGGCAAAGTTGTGGATTGGATGGAGCAGGTGAGTGCTGAGCAGTATCCGCGATCCGAGTGAAGCGCTTCCCTCACCCCAGCCCTCTCCCGGAGGGAGAGGGGGCCGACCGAGGTGTCTTGCGTCATACATCGACCTGAGAGACCGAGTTGATTATGGATTCACAGCTGATCCTTCAGGTCGGTGAGACTATCCAATTTCCCTCACCCCAGCCCTCTCCCGGAGGGAGAGGGGGCCGACCGCAGTGCCTTGCGTCATACATCGACCTGAGAGACCGAGTCGATTATGGATTCACAGCCGATCCTTCAGGTCGGTGAGACTATCCAATTTCCCTCACCCCAGCCCTCTCCCGGAGGGAGAGGGGGCCGACCGCAGTGTCTTGCGTCATACATCGACCTGAGAGACCGAGTCGATTATGGAGTCACAGCCGATCCTTCAGGTCGGTGAGACTATCCAATTTCCCTCACCCCAGCCCTCTCCCGGAGGGAGAGGGGGCCGACCGCAGTGTCTTGCGTCATACATCGACCTGAGAGACCGAGTCGATTATGGAGTCACAGCCGATCCTTCAGGTCGGTGAGACTATCCAATTTCCCTCACCCCAGCCCTCTCCCGGAGGGAGAGGGGGCCGACCGAGGTGTCTGGCGTCGTACATCGACTTGAGAGACCGAGTCGATTATGGAGTCACAGCCGATCCTTCAGGTCGGTGAGACTATCCAATTTCCCTCACCCCAGCCCTCTCCCGGAGGGAGAGGGGGCCGACCGCAGTGCCTTGCGTCATACATCGACCTGAGAGACCGAGTCGATTATGGATTCACAGCTGATCCTTCAGGTCGGTGAGACTATCCAATTTCCCTCACCCCAGCCCTCTCCCGGAGGGAGAGGGGGCCGACCGAGGTGTCTGGCGTCGTACATCGACCTGAGAGACCGAGTTGATTATGGATTCACAGCCGATCCTTCAGGTCGGTGAGACTATCCAATTTCCCTCACCCCAGCCCTCTCCCGGAGGGAGAGGGGGCCGACCGAGGTGTCTGGCGTCGTACATCGACCTGAGAGATCGCGTCGATTATGGATTCACAGCTGAGCGTTCAGGTCGGTGAGATTATCCAATTTCCCTCACCCCAGCCCTCTCCCGGAGGGAGAGGGGGCCGACCGAGGTGTCTGGCGTCGTACATCGACCTGAGAGATCGCGTCGATTATGGGTTCACAGCACTTCGACCTGAAAGTGCTGTGTCGATTATGGATTCACAGCAAGTCGTTCACGTCGGTGCAGCCCTAGAATATCCCCCAATCGGTCCCCTCTCCCTCTGGGAGAGGGCTAGGGTGAGGGGCTTTTAACGGGTCATCACATCATCTCCGGCAACGACGACAAGATTTTATCGAGGGTAACCGGATACTCCCGCACCCGCGCCCCCGTGGCGTTGTAAATCGCATTCGCCACCGCCGCACTGACCCCGCAAATCCCCAACTCACCAACACCCTTGGCCTTCATCGGCGAAGACACCGGATCAGTCTCATCAAGGAAAATCACCTCCTGATGCGGAATATCGGCATGCACCGGCACTTCATACCCGGCCAGATCATGATTGACGAAAAACCCCAGCGTCTTGTCCACCGCCAACTCTTCCATCAACGCCGCTCCGACGCCCATGGTCATCGCGCCGATCACCTGACTGCGCGCCGCTTTCGGGTTGAGAATCCGCCCAGCCGCGCACACCGCCAACATGCGGCGCACACGCACTTCACCGGTCGCCGCATCCACCGCCACCTCAACGAAATGCGCACCAAACGTCGACTGCTGATACTGCTCGGCAAGGTCGGCAAATTCGATGCTGTCCTCGGCCACCACAACGCCGTCCTGCGCAGCGTTGCGCAACGGCACGCTCTTGTCGCCGAGCCGCACCTGACCGTCGACAAACTCCGCCTGATCCGCCGCCATGCCCAACTTGCCAGCCACCGCCTCACGCAGTTTCATGCACGCGGCGTACACCCCGGCGGTCGAGCAGTTGGCGCCGAATTGCCCACCGGAGCCTGCCGACACCGGGAAGCTCGAATCGCCCAGATGCACGCTGACATCCTTCAAGCCGACACCCATCATTTCGGCCGCCGTCTGCGCGATGATCGTGTAACTGCCGGTGCCGATATCGGTCATGTCGGTTTCCACCGTGATCTTGCCATCGCGCTCCAGCCGCACCCGCGCGCCCGACTTGACCAGCAGGTTGTTGCGGATTGCCGCCGCGACACCCATGCCGATCAGCCAGCGACCCTCACGCCGTGCACCCGGTTGCGCATTGCGTTTGTCCCAGCCGAATTTCTCCGCGCCGGTTTGCAGGCATTCGATCAGGCGCCGCTGCGAGAACGGTCGCTCGGTTTTCACCGGATCGACCTGTGTGTCGTTGAGAATGCGGAACTGGACCGGATCAAGCTTGAGCTGCTCGGCCATCTCGTCCATGGCAATTTCCAGGACCATCAGCCCAGGGGTTTCGCCGGGCGCGCGCATGGCGTTGCCTTCGGGCAGATCCAACGGTGCGAGGCGCATGCTGACCAAGCGATTTTCAGCCGCGTACAGCAACTGACTCGGCTGCGCCGCGACCTCGACTTTGCCTTCCGCCAGATTGCCCGACCAGCCTTCGTGGGCGATCGCCGTGAGTTTGCCGTCCGCCGTCGCGCCCATGCGAATGCGCTGAATCGTCGCCGGACGGTGGGTGGTGTTGTTGGCGATCTGCGGGCGGGCGAGGGCGACCTTCACCGGCCTGCCAGCCATGCGCGCACCGAGGGCGGCAAGAATTGCATCGGCGCGAATGAATAACTTGCCGCCGAAACCGCCGCCAATGTACGGCGAAATCAGCCGGACTTTTTCCTTGGGCAGACCGAGGGTGGCGGCGATGTCGCCGACGCTCCAGGCAATCATCTGATTCGATGTCCACAAGGTCAGTTGATCGCCTTTCCACGCGGCCAGCGTGGCGTGCGGTTCCATCATCGCGTGGGACTGATCCGGGGTGGTGTAGGTCTGATCGAACTGCACCGGCGCGGCGGCGAACGCCTTGGCGAAATCACCGTGGCTGACGTCGGGCAATTCGTCTTTCGGCTCGACGCCTTGATCGCGCACGCTGGCCAGATCGAATTCGCCTTTGGCCGCGACGTAGTCGACCTTAACCATTTGCGCAGCCGCACGAGCCTGTTCAAAGGTCTCGGCAACCACCAGCGCAACAGCCTGGTGGTAGTGCTGAATCTCCGGCCCGGCCAATAAATGCGCGGCGTTGTATTTGCCCTTGCCGAGTTTGCCGGCGTTGGCAGCGGTGACGATGGCCAACACACCGGGCGCGGCTTTCGCCTCTGCGAGATCGATGTTATTGATCCGGCCTTTGGCGATAGCGGAACCGACCATAAAGCCGTAAGCCTGATTGGCCACCGCCTCATGCTGTTCATAGGCGTAAGGCGCCTGCCCGCTGGTTTTCAGCGGGCCTTCGATGCGGTCGGTGGGTTGGCCGATGACCTTCAACTGGTCGATCGGGTTGGTGGTGGCGGGCGTGTCGAATTTCATGCTTCATCCCTCGCTTGCGCCAACACCGAACCGAGCGTGCGCTCGACCAGGGTCAGTTTGAATTGGTTGTCGTGGGTCGGCGTGGCGCCGTCGAGCAGGCGTGCGCTGACGGCTTTGGCGCCTTGGGGCAGCAACGCTTCGGCGGCTTCAACCCGCCATGGTTTCGGCGCGATACCGCCGACGGCGATGCGGCCGCTGCCGTCCTTTTGCAGAATCAGACCGACCGATACCAGGGCGAACGCATAGGACGAGCGATCACGCACCTTGTGATAAACATGAGTGCCGCCGATTGGCGCAGGCAATGTCACCGAGGTGATGAACTCGCCGGGCGTCAGGCTGGTTTCAATGTTCGGCGTGGTGCCGGGCAATTGATGAAAATCGGCCATGGCGATGCGGCGAGTCGTGCCGTCGGGTTTCACCGTTTCAATCTGCGCATCGAGGGCACGCATGGCAATCGCCATGTCACTCGGGTGCGTGGCGATGCACGCGTCGCTGACGCCGATGATGCCCAGTTGCCGACTGACCCCGCCAATCGCCGCGCAACCGCTGCCGGGATTGCGTTTGTTACAGGCCTGATTGGTGTCGTAGAAGTACGGGCAGCGCGTGCGTTGCAGCAGGTTGCCGGCGGTTGTGGCCATGTTGCGCAACTGCCCGGAAGCCCCGGCGAGCAGGGCGCGGGAGAGCAGCGCGTAGTCTTTGCGAACGCGCGCATCGGCGGCCAGATCGGTGTTGCGCACCAGCGCGCCGATGCGCAAGCCGCCTTCGGGTGTGGCTTCGATCTGATCCAGGCCGAGATGGTTGACGTCGATCAAATGCAGCGGGGTTTCGATGTCGAGTTTCATCAGGTCGAGCAGGTTGGTGCCGCCGGCAATGAATCGCGCACCTTCGACTTGCGCAGCTTGTGCGGCGGCTGCGGCGGGGGAGTCGGCACGGCTGTAATTGAACGGTCTCATGCCGGTACCTCCGCGACTTCAGTGATCGCTTCGATGATGTTCGAGTAGGCACCGCAGCGGCAGATATTGCCGCTCATGCGCTCCTGAAACTCACTGGCGATCAGTTGCGGTTGCTCGGTGAGGCTTTCACTGACGTGGCTGGGGATGCCGTCGCGGATTTCCTTGATCACCGCGACTGCCGAGCAGATCTGCCCAGGTGTGCAATAGCCGCACTGATAGCCGTCATGCTTGATGAACGCGGCTTGCATCGGGTGCAGCTTGTCAGGCATGCCGAGGCCTTCAATGGTGGTGACTTCGCTGCCTTCGTGCATCACCGCCAACGTCAGGCAGGAATTGATCCGCCGGCCATCGACGATCACCGTGCAGGCGCCGCACTGGCCGTGGTCGCAGCCTTTTTTAGTTCCGGTCAGTTGCAGGTGTTCGCGCAAGGCATCAAGGAGGGTGGTGCGGGTGTCGACATCCAGCGCACGCGGCTGGCCGTTGACGTTGATCGTCACTTTGTTCATGGCCGGTTGCTCCAGAGTGGCCGCGTAGGCCTTGAGGCTGATAAACGGCGGCATCGCGAAAGCGGTAGCGGTCACGGCGCCGAGGATCAGAAATCCGCGTCGGGAAATCGTCATGGTTCGATTCCTTTTCTCTCTTCATCAGGGCAGCAGGGGTCGTGGATGGCCCAAGCGGGCAGCCAGCGTCATCGCCGGTCTCATTAAGGAGTGACTGCCGGAAAGAGGAAAAGGTTTTGTCGGATTTGCGCTATAGAGTTATGTGCACAGTTCATCAATGGTGTGAGCAACACAAATCATTGTGGGAGCGAGCCTGCTCGCGAAGAGGCCGGCACAGCCAATATCTTCATTGGCAGACCGGACGCCTTCGCGAGCAGGCTCGCTCCCACATTGGATATGTGTCCGGCCGGACTAATGCCCGCCCACCACCATCGAAGTAAACGGCGCCACATACGCCTGCAACGTCACCAGCCCGCCGACCAGAATCGCCAGCACAATCGAGTGGAAGAACACATAGCGCAGAATCTCGCCCTCATGCCCGTACCAACGGGTCGCGGTGGAGGCGACTACGATCGATTGTGCATCGACCATTTTGCCCATCACCCCACCGGAACTGTTCGCCGCCGCCATCAGCACCGGACTGATCCCGAGCTGTTCCGAGGTCACCCGCTGCAAACCGCCAAACAGCACGTTTGACGCCGTATCCGAACCGGTCAGCGCCACGCCCAGCCAACCGAGCAGCGTGCCGAACATCGGATAAAAAATCCCCGTCGCCGCAAACGCCAGGCCCATGGTCGCGTCGAGTCCTGAGTAGCGCGTGAGAAATCCCAACGCTAACATCGCCGCAATCGTGATCAACGAAAACCGCACCACCCACAACGTGCGCAGGTATTGCTTGATCAGTTGCGGAATCGAGTAGCCCATCAGCAAGCCGCCAACAATTGCAGCCAGCAAAATCCCGCTACCAGTGGCGGTGAACCAAGTGAATTTGTACACCGCTTCTTCAGCCTTCGGTGCCGCGACCACCGGCGGTACTTTTTCGATTTGCAGGTGCAGCGTGGTAAAGGTCACGGCCGGGGCGAAAATCGGGTTGGCCTCGCGCAGCGGTTTGCCGGCGGGATCGAGCTTGGCCGACTGGGTGACCGGATCAATCGCCGGGCGGGTGTCGAACATATTCTTGAAGCCCTGCGTGCCCCAGGCAAACACGAACACGGTGAGGATGATCCACGGCATCCACGCGCGCATCACCGCCGGACGCGCCTGATCGCTGAACGCAGCGCTGGCAGTGATTTTTTCTTCATCGACCTTCGAGTTGTCTACGCGCCCCGAAAGCGCAGCGGAGGTGTGAATGGTCGCCGGTTTCCACACCTTCAGGAACAACGTCAGACAGGCCATGGAAATCAGCGCGGCGATGACGTCCACCAGCATCGGCCCGTGATAGTTCGACACCAGAAACTGCGGCACGGCGAAACTTACCCCGGCCACCAGAATCGCCGGCCAGATCTCGAGCATCTTGCGCCACCCGGCGAAGGCCCAGATCAACCAGAACGGCACCAGCACCGAGAAAAACGGCAACTGTCGACCGACCATCATCGACACCTCCATTTCATCCAGCCCGGTGACTTTGGCCAGTGTGATGATCGGCGTACCCAGTGCGCCGAATGCCACCGGCGCGGTGTTGGCAATCAGCGCCAGACCCGACGCGGCCAATGGCGAAAACCCAAGTCCGATCAGAATCGCCCCGGTCACCGCCACCGGCGTGCCGAACCCGGCCGCACCTTCGAAAAACGCACCGAAGCAGAAGGCGATCAGCAGCAACTGCAAACGACGGTCATCGGTGATCCGCGCGAGGGAATCCTGCAGCACTTTGAACGAGCCGTTCTCGGTGGTCAGGCGATGCAGAAAGATGATGTTGAGGACGATCCAGCCGATCGGCAGCAAGCCATTCGCCGCGCCGAACAACGCCGCAGAACCGGCCATGCTCGCCGGCATGCCGAAGGCAAAAATCGATATAAGCAGGGCGGAAGCCAATGCCAACAACGCCGCGAGATGCGCCTTGACGTGGAAGAACGCCAGCGCCGCGAGCATCACCACCACCGGTACGGCGGCCATGAGCGTGGAGATCACCGGGTTACCGAACGGGTCGTAAATTTGCTGCCAGACCATGGTCCACCTCTGCTTGTTGTTATTGAGGGCGCAGATCCATTGCGTGGGGCTAGGTTGCAAGGAGTATAGGTGGCATTTCGCCGCCGTTCGGGCAGCGCGGGCGGGGCGACAAACGGTCGCTAGTGGCCACTGAATCAACGCTGATTTGCCCGGTCGTATCTGCGGCTACGGGCACCGCGTTTTGAAGTCGCGGGCAGCGTGGCCGATTCCGTCGTCAAGACCTTGGTTTTAGGGAAGTGTTGAATGAAGCGCGCAACAACGATGCTGCTGACCCTGACCGCCGCCGTATTGCTCGGCGGCTGTGTCGCGGATTTTGATGATGACCACCGCCATGGCCGGCATTACGACCGCGATCATGGCCGCAACTACGACCATGACCGGCGCTGGGATGACCGCGATGATCGCCGCGACGGGCGTCGCTACTACCGTGATCGGGATGATGACTGATTGAACGCAAGAGGGCGTCCCGCGATGGGACGCCCTCTTTGTTTAGCGCTGTTGCTTAAGAAAAATGAGCGCTCGCCCGGACGCTGGATCGCGCAGGCACAGAGGCCTCGATGTCCAGCAAATGGGTGGCGAGAATGTCGCTCAGGAAACGGAACTGATCGTTGAGGCCGACCACTTCATTGCTGAAATGATTGCTCGCGGCGGGCATCAGCAGATCTTCGAAATCTTCGTTGAACACCAGCGCCTGCGCCTTGTGCGACACGGCGTGCTGGTCGTAATAGTTGCTGCCGAACACCGGGAAACTCACGGAGAGTGTGACGTGGGTGTGAATCATGCTGTGAACTCCTCGTTGTGTTTCGGATGGGCTAATCGTGCCTTTGATGGGCGGTGGGCGGAAGGCAATCGTGGCGATGGTGAATATCGATGGCAGTGATGGTTGGGGTTTTTTGGGTGTTGCTGATGGCCTCATCACGAGCAGGCTCACTCCTACATTTGAAACGCATTCCCCTGTGGGAGCGAGCCTGCTCGCGAAGGCGCCAGACCAGCCAAAACCGGACAAACGGCCCTGCGCACACACCTATACTCAAATCTGCTTCCGCCCTCTTAAAGGAAACCGCCACCGTGAATCCGCGTGCGCTGCTCGTCGCCGCACTGTTGTTGCTGGCCGGCTGCGCCACTTCGGCGCGGGCCCCGGTGTCAGCGCCGCAAGCCGTGTTCGTCTCGCCGCAGACCTGGCAGCAGATCGATCGGGAAATCGTCAGCGCTTCGCAGCAATCCACCGAACAAGTCAAAGTCTTTGCCCGTGGCTCAATGGAACATTGGCGCACTCGGGTCTATCAGCAAACTGAAGAAAATTTCATCCCGTGGTTCAGCAGTTACTGGACCCAGGAATGGCTGTCGATGAAGGTCAGTTGGTACACGATCAATGCCGGCGGCGAGCAGGACGCCTCGGCCAAGCGCTTGGCGGCGTATCTGCTTGAGCAATATCAGGAAAGGGTGCTGGCGCCAGTAGCGGTGGAGGTCGATCCGGATGCGATCCTCGGCCAGGCCACGGCGTTCTATGCGCAGCTGATGGCGCAGCAGATGCCGCTCATCGCCCAGCGTCATGGCGTGCCCGTTGCGCAGCTTAATGGACGGTTGCAGAAGATTCCGGCCATCGCCCTCGGCCCGCCACCGGCACGGGATGCTTCGTTGTATAAGGTCATCAGCACCGAGCCGCTGAACACGCTACCGGCCTACGCCGCGCTGATCGACAAGATTCATACCGAGGGCGGCGCCAAGGGCATTGCCTCGACGGATGCCGGCATGGCCCCGGTGGCCAAGCGTGCCAGTCAGCGAATGGAAGCGGAAATGGCCCCGCGCGGCGCTGCCAGTGCGGTGGCCGCTGCTGCGGGGAAACTGGCCGGTGGTCTGATCTCGGTCGGTGTCGCGGGTATCCGCGCGATCATCCAGGCCAATGACCGGCCCGACAGTGAAGCACTGATCCGCAGCAGTCTGGGCAGCACCTTCGACAAAGCCTGGCTGAAGCTGGTGCAAAACCCGACTACCGGTGTCATGGCCGGCACACTGCACATGGCCGGGCAGGTCGAACGCAATCTGGGTGGGGGCGAGGAGCCGTCGGTCGGGTTGGGTGTGAATCGTGTTGAATGGCAGCCGCCGCAATCGACCAATCAGCAGATCGAACCCAACGAGCAAGGAGAGTGATCATGGCTTACATCGATATTTTTGTAGCGCCGGTGCCGACTGCCAACCTTGAGCAGTACAAAAAGCACTGTGAAATCGCGGCGAAACTGTTCAAGGAATACGGTGCACAGGATGTGATGCAGTGCTGGGGCGATGACGTGCCGGAGGGCAAGGTCACGTCATTCCCGATGGCGGTCAAACTCAAGGAAGGCGAGACGGTTTCGGCCGGCTGGTTGATCTGGCCGGACAAAGCCACCCGTGATACGGGCATGGGCAAAATGATGGAGGATCCGCGCATGCAACCGGACGTCAACCCGATGGGGTTCGACGGCCAACGCATGATTTTTGGTGGCTTCAAGAACATCCTTAAATCCTGAAGCCAGCGCAAATCTATTGTAGGAGTGAGCCTGCTCGCGATAGCGGTGGGTCTGTCAATGAAGCATTGAATGTGCAGACGCCATCGCGAGCAGGCTCACTCCTACAGGTACGGTGTTCACTCGGCAGAGGGGGTGATTCTGCAGCTTTTACGGTTGCGGATCTGCTCGTCCGTCGGCCGTTCACGGACGAACTCGAAGCGCGGCTCACCCTCGCTGTAATGCACCAGCCAGCCCCATTCCAGTTCGTTTTCATCCTGCCCGGGATGCGGTGGCCGGGCCCACCACGGTTCTTTGCTGAGGATCTCGCGCATGGCGGCCTCCGGTTGATAGCAATCCTTGAACTATAGCTGCCTGTCACGAGTCGTCAGTTCAGGCTGTGTAGAATCCGGCGGATCACGATGAACAGGGGAGCGGGGCCATGACCGATGAAGCGAAGCGACTGTTTTTCGCCCTCGATTGCCCGCCGGCGCAACGCAAGGCGATTGCTCAGTGGCGCGGGGAGTTGGGGTTGCGAACCGGTAAGCCGGTGCCGGCGGATAACTTTCATCTGACGCTGCTGTTCCTTGGCGCGGTGCCATTGGCGCAGATCAATGAAGTCTGTGAAGCGGCCGGGCAAGTGCGCACGCCGGGTGAGCCATTGAAGATTTCGCTGGATCGCTTGCAGGTCTGGCATCGCGCCGGGGTGTTGTCGCTGGCGCCGGAGCAGGCGCCACAAGCGCTGCTGCGGCTGGTCTACGCATTGGAGCAGGCGATGTTGCCGTTCGGCTTTGAAGAGACACCGCGCGAGTTTCGTCCGCACCTGACCCTGGCCCGTGACTATCGCGCGCCGGAGCCGGAATCGGCCACGCCGCCGGAGTTCTTCCTGCGCGCCGAACGCTTTGCCCTGTTCGAATCGCACAAGGGGCGTTATCGCATCCTGCAGGATTGGCCGCTGATTTGAGCGCACAAAAAAAGGCGCCCGAGGGCGCCTGAGAATTCACCTGAGCCGAGGGAGCCAGGTGAGGCCGTTCATAGCAGGGTGCAGCGGTGGTAAGGCGCTGCGTGAACGGGAAATCATAAATTTTTCTGTCACAACACCAAACCACTGTAGGAGTGAGCCTGCTCGCGATGAGGCCGGCAAATTCAGCATCACTACTGCCTGACACACCGCTATCGCGAGCAGGCTCACTCCTACATTTGGATTTTCGTCGGGATTACTTACCGAGTTTCACCCGCGTCCAGCCTCGGGTCATGATCCGCTGTGTGGCAATCGGCTGATCCGGCACCGCATACAACGTCGCCATCACCGCTTGCGACGGGTACGAACCCGGGTCGTTGCGGATCGCTTCATCCACCAATGGCGTGGCCGCCGCGTTGGCGTTGCTGTAGCCGTTGCTGTTGGTGATCTCGGCGATGATGTCCGGACGCATCAGGAAGTCCATGAACAGGTACGCGTTCTCGACGTTGGCGGCATCGCGCGGGATGGCGACCATGTCGTAGAAGCTGCCGGCGCCTTCCTTGGGAATGCTGTAGTCGATCACCACGTTGTTGCCGGATTCCACCGCGCGGGCCTTGGCCTGCAGCACGTCACCGGAGTAACCGACTGCCACGCAGATGTTGCCGTTGGCCAGATCGGAGATGTATTTCGAGGAATGGAAGTACGCCACGTTCGGGCGGATCTTCATGAACAGCGCCTCGGCTTCCTTGATGTGTACGGTGTCCCTGTCGTTCACCGGGTAACCCAGATAGTGCAGGGCGGCCGGGATCATTTCGGTCGGCGAGTCGAGGAAACTGATGCCGCAGGCTTTGAGTTTTTCAGCGTTCTCCGGCTTGAACAGCAAGTCCCAGGAATTGGTCGGGGCGTTGGCGCCGAGCACTTCCTTGACCTTGGCCGGGTTGAAGCCGATGCCAATCGAGCCCCACATGTACGGGAACGCGTGGGCGTTGTCCGGATCACTGGCGGCGGCGTTTTTCAGCAGCACCGGGTTGAGATTCTTCCAGTTCGGCAGCTTCGATTTGTCCAGCGTCTGATAGACACCGGCCTTGATCTGCTTGGCCAGGAAACTGTTCGACGGCACGACCAGGTCGTAACCGGATTTGCCCGCCAGCAAGCGCGCCTCAAGGGTCTCGTTGCTGTCGAAGACGTCGTAGGTCACGCGGATGCCGGTCTCGTCTTCGAACTTCTTGACCGTGTCCGGGGCGATGTAATCGGACCAGTTGTAAACACGCAGCACCTTGTCGTTGGCCTGGGCGCCCATGACCATTGCGCCCATTAAGGACAGTGTCAGCAGAGTCCTGCCAAACATTTTCATCGGTACAACTCCATTCTTTTTATTCACATTACGCAAAGCCCCCTCACCCTGATCCTCTCCCGAGGGAGAGGGGACTGACCGAGGGGCTGACTACATTTGTGTAGGAGCTGTCGAGTGAAACGAGGCTGCGATCTTTTGATCTTTCACATCAAGATCAAAAGATCGCAGCGTGCCGCAGCTCCTACAGGGTCAAGCGGTGGCGGCTTGTTGCGGTTGCTGCCACGACTCGTTCGCGGTCTGATCCATCGCTTCCTGAATCGCTTTTTTGCGGTTGGCTTCTGCCTTGCGGCCGAAGTACCAGACCAGGAAGGTCACCAGCGACACCGCCAGCAGAATCAGGCTGGCCACGGCGTTGATCTCAGGCTTCACACCCAGACGCACCGCCGAGAACACTTCCATCGGCAGGGTGGTCGAACCCGGTCCGGAGACGAAGCTCGCCAACACCAGGTCATCCAGCGACAAGGCAAACGACATCATCCCGCCCGCCGCCAGCGATGGCGCGATCATCGGAATGGTGATCAGGAAAAACACCTTGAACGGCTTCGCACCGAGATCCATCGCTGCTTCTTCGATCGACAGATCGAGCTCGCGGAGGCGGGCGGAGACTACCACCGCCACATAAGCGGCACAAAACGTGGTGTGGGCGATCCAGATCGTGACGATGCCACGCTCCTGCGGCCAGCCGATCAGTTGCGCCATCGCCACAAACAGCAGCAACAGCGACAGACCAGTGATCACCTCAGGCATCACCAACGGCGCGGTGACCAGACCACCGAACAGCGTGCGACCCTTGAAGCGTGTCACACGCGTCAGCACGAAAGCGGCGAGGGTGCCCAACGCGACCGCAGCAATCGCGGTGTAGCAGGCGATTTCCAGCGAGCGCACCACCGAGCCCATCAGTTGCGTGTTGTCGAGCAAACCGACGTACCACTTCACCGACCAGCCGCCCCACACCGTCACCAGTTTCGAGGCGTTGAACGAGTAGATCACCAGAATCAGCATCGGCAGATAAATGAACATCAGGCCGAAGATCAACATGAACTTGGAAAAACCGAAGCGTTTCATCCCCGTGCCTCCATCTCTTTGGCCTGGCTGCGGTTGAACAGCAGAATCGGCACAATCAGGATCAACAGCATCACCACCGCCAGCGCAGACGCCACCGGCCAGTCGCGGTTATTGAAGAACTCTTGCCACAGCACACGACCGATCATCAGCGTCTCCGGACCACCGAGCAGTTCCGGAATCACGAACTCACCGACCACCGGAATGAACACCAGCATGCAGCCGGCAATAATCCCGTTCTTGGCCAGCGGCACGGTGATTTTCCAGAAGTTGTTGAAGTTGCTCGAACCCAGATCCTGCGCGGCTTCCAGCAAGCTGCCGTCGTGCTTGACGAGGTTGGCATAGAGCGGCAACACCATGAACGGCAAATACGCGTACACGACCCCTATATAGACGGCGGTGTTGGTGTTGAGGATCTCGATCGGGTGATCGGTCAGCCCCGTCCACATCAGAAATGCGTTGAGCAAACCGTTGTTGCTGAGGATGCCCATCCACGCATAAACGCGGATCAGGATCGCGGTCCAGGTCGGCATCATGATCAACAGCAGCAGGACGTTTTGCGTTTCCTTGCCGGTCTTGGTGATCGCGTAGGCCATCGGAAAACCGATCAGCAAACACATCATCGTGCTCAGCGCCGCGACCTTCAGCGAACCGAGGTAGGCCGACAGGTACAGCTCGTCTTCGCCGAGCATGGTGTAGTTGCCGATGTTCAGCAGCAGCTGGAATTTCTGTTCGGCGTAGGTGTAGATCTCCGAGTACGGCGGGATCGACAACGCGGCTTCCGAGAAACTGATCTTCATCACCAGAAAGAACGGCAGCATGAAGAACAGAAACAGCCAGATGAACGGAATGCCGATCACCAGTTTTCGCCCGCTGGGCACCAGGCGCAGGAATTGCTGATTGAAGGTTCTCATGAGCGCAGTACCACGCCGCTGTCGTCTTCCCACCAGACGTAGACCTTGTCGTCCCAGGTCGGACGCGCGCCACGGCGTTCGGCGTTGGCCATGAACGACTGGACGATTTTGCCGCCGGGCAATTCGACGTAGAACACCGAGTGACCGCCGAGGTAGGCGATGTCATGCACCTTGCCTTCGGACCAGTTGTAGCGGAATTCCGGCTTGGTCGTGCTGACGAGCATTTTTTCCGGACGGATCGCGTAGGTGACCGACTTGTCCTGCACCGAAGTGCTGACACCGTGACCGACGTAGATCTTCTGTTCCAGGTCCGGGCTGTGGATGATCGCGTGACCTTCAAGGTCTTCCACCACGGTGCCGTCGAAGGCGTTCACGTTACCGATGAACTCGCAGACCATGCGGCTGACCGGTGCTTCATAAATGTCGACAGGGCTGCCGATCTGCGCGATCCAGCCGAGGTGCATGATCGCGATGCGCTCGGCCATGGTCATGGCCTCTTCCTGGTCGTGGGTGACCATCACGCAGGTCACGCCGACGCGTTCGATGATCTGCACCAGTTCCAGTTGCATCTGTGAACGCAGCTTTTTATCCAGTGCACCCATCGGTTCGTCGAGCAGCAACAGCTTCGGACGCTTGGCCAGTGAGCGGGCGAGGGCGACGCGCTGACGCTGGCCGCCGGACAACTGGTGCGGACGGCGTTTGGCGTATTGGGTCATGTGTACAAGGCGCAGCATTTCATCGACACGGGCGTCGATTTCGCTGGCGGGCAAACGGTCTTGCTTGAGGCCGAAGGCGATGTTCTGCGCAACGGTCATGTGTGGGAACAGCGCGTAGGACTGGAACATCATGTTGATCGGCCGCTCGTACGGCGGCATGTCGGTGATGTCCACGCCGTCGAGCAGAATCCGCCCTTCAGTCGGGCGCTCGAAACCGGCGAGCATGCGTAGCAGGGTCGATTTGCCCGAACCAGAGCCACCGAGCAGGGCGAAGATTTCGCCCTGATGGATCTCCAGGGACACATCGTCCACGGCCACGGTTTCGTCGAACTTCTTGGTGACACGATCGACTTTCACCAGCACCTTTTTCGGTTGCTGATGACCTTCAAGTGCCTTCCTGTAAGTGCTGGAGGCGTTTGCCATGTGAAACTCCCAACAGGTTTCGTTCGCCGGGCCAATGTGGCCGGGCTTAAGTGGATTGCAAGCCTGTAAGCGCAATCTCAGTCATTACACATCCCCTGTAGGAGTGAGCCTGCTCGCGATGAGGCCATGTCAGTCGACATCTCTGTTGACTGGTCTATTGCTATCGCGAGCAGGCTCACTCCTACAGGGGAATTGCGCATGCCTGACTGACCTTGCACTGCCGAGGGCTTGGTCGGCGCCGCCGTCCTGGCTGCCTGGGTCGTACTTGTTGTTATTACGGGTGTTGCTGTTCACGAATGACGGATGTGCGCAGGCACACCCGACGTCCGTGGGGGCAGTAAATCGTTACGTATTCCTGGGTTGGATCAGCGCTGGTTGCGCCGCGCCGCCCGTTGCCGGCAAGCCGCGCCGAATGCCTGGAAAATCTTCAGGTAGTTCGGGTTGTCGAGCACTTGCCATTCCGGGTGCCATTGCACGCCGAGGGCGAAGGTCGGGCTGTGTTCGACCGAGACCGCCTCGATCAAACCGTCCGGCGCCACCGCTTCGGCACGCAGGCCGGGGGCGAGGCGATCGATGCCCTGGCTGTGAATCGAGTTGACCTGGAACTCGCCCGGCAACTCCAGCGCTTCGAATACACCGCCACCAAGCACGGTCACCGCATGGGCCGGTGCGTATTGCACGGCCACATCAGGGCTGTCGGCTTCACGGTGATCGAGCATGCCCGGCAGCTCATGCACCTTCTGATGCAGGCTGCCGCCGAACGCCACGTTCATTTCCTGGAAGCCACGGCAAATGCCGAGCACCGGAACGCCCGCCGCGATGGCTGCACGCAATAAAGGAAGGGTGGTGGCATCCCGCGCCGGATCGTGATCCGTGCCGGGGGCGCTGGCCGGGCCTTGATAGTGGAAGGGCTCCACATTCGAGGGCGAGCCGGTCAGCAGCAGACCGTCGAGTTGACCGAGCAGGTCTTCGATTTCAGTCAGGTTGCCAAGGGAAGGAATGACCACTGGCAGCCCGTTAGCGCCAACGCTGACAGCACGTACGTACTTGTCGCCGCTGATGTGATAGGGGTGCAGGCCAATCTGTTTGACGCACGCAGTAACGCCGATCAATGGCTTGAATGCCATTTTTATTCACCTCGAAGTTTGACACTTGAACGAGCTTTTCCGGAGCTTAGTCTCGTTGATTTTAATTAACAACTGCCATGTAAAAAATTCTAAACGCCGTTCATCAAATCTTCATGATTCCCGGGGCTGTGACGCCTGTATTGGCACGCAAGTGTTAAAAAAAGCCCGAAAAATAAACCCTGAGCGGCCATCTGTTCGCTATTGACTTCACTTTGCCGTTCGGGTTGACTGGCTCGGCGAAACAGCAGTGAACATAATAATTAACAGCTAAATAGGTGCATCATGTCGGTCCCTCTGCGTACCGTTCAACTCAACGAAGCAAACGCATTCCTTAAGAAATATCCTGAGGTTTTGTACGTCGACCTTCTGATTGCGGATATGAACGGTGTGGTGCGCGGCAAGCGCATCGAACGCACCAGTCTTCATAAGGTTTACGAGAAAGGCATCAACCTGCCGGCCTCGCTTTTTGCGCTCGACATCAACGGCTCCACGGTGGAAAGCACCGGCCTGGGTCTGGACATCGGCGACGCTGACCGCATCTGCTACCCGATCCCCGGCACCCTGAGCATCGAGCCGTGGCAGAAGCGCCCAACCGCACAACTCTTGATGACCATGCACGAGATCGAAGGCCAGCCGTTCTTCGCTGACCCGCGTGAAGTGCTGGCCAACGTCGTACGCAAATTCGACGACCTCGGTCTGACCATCTGCGCCGCGTTCGAACTCGAGTTCTACCTGATCGACCAGGACAACGTGAACGGTCGTCCGCAGTCGCCACGTTCGCCGGTGTCCGGCAAGCGTCCGGTGTCGACTCAGGTGTACCTGATCGACGACCTCGACGAGTACGTCGATTGCCTGCAAGACATCCTCGAAGGCGCGAAAGAGCAGGGCATCCCGGCTGACGCGATCGTCAAGGAAAGCGCCCCGGCGCAGTTCGAAGTCAACCTGCATCACGTCTCCGACCCGATCAAGGCGTGCGACTACGCCGTCCTGCTCAAGCGTCTGGTGAAGAACATCGCCTACGACCACGAGATGGACACCACCTTCATGGCCAAGCCGTATCCGGGCCAGGCGGGCAACGGTCTGCACGTACACATTTCGATCCTGGACAAAGAAGGCAACAACATCTTCGCCAGCGAGGATCCCGAGCAGAACGCCGCACTGCGTCACGCGATCGGCGGTGTGCTGGAGACCCTGCCTGCGCAAATGGCGTTCCTCTGCCCGAACGTCAACTCGTACCGCCGCTTCGGCGCGCAGTTCTATGTACCGAACTCACCGAGCTGGGGCATCGACAACCGCACCGTTGCGGTCCGTGTGCCAACCGGTTCGGCCGACGCCGTGCGCATCGAGCATCGCGTTGCTGGTGCCGACGCTAACCCGTACTTGCTGATGGCTTCGGTGCTGGCCGGTATTCACCACGGTCTGACCAATCAGATCGAGCCGGGCGCTCCGGTCGAAGGCAACAGCTACGAGCAGAACGAACAGAGCCTGCCGAACAACCTGCGCGACGCACTGCGTGAGCTGGACGACAGCGAAGTCATGGCCCGCTACATCGACCCGATGTACATCGACGTGTTTGTCGCGTGTAAGGAGAGCGAGCTGGCCGAGTTTGAGAACTCGATTTCTGATCTTGAGTACAACTGGTATCTGCATACGGTGTGAGTGTTTGAGGGCCCCAAAAGGCAAAAGCCCCTCACCCTAACCCTCTCCCAGAGGGAGAGGGGACTGATTCGGGGATGCTCGGGCAATCCGCCGACCTGAACGATTTTTGCCGAATCCATATTCGACTCGGTCGTTCAGGTCGGTGCAGATCCCGAGACACTTCGGTCGGTCCCCTCTACCCCTGGGAGAGGGCTAGGGTGAGGGCAGCCATCTCAACCCAGACACAACACCCCGACACCCCCAATCCCCCCTTGTCGAGCCACAACAATGACAACGACCCGCAACGACTGGGAACAACGCTTCCAGTCCCTGACCATCGAAGCCCGCGCATTCATCAACGGTGAATACCGCCCGGCCATCAGTGGCGATACCTTCGAATGCCTGAGCCCCGTCGACGGCCGTTTCCTCGCCTCCGTGGCCAGTACCGATGAAGCCGATGCCAACCTTGCCGTTGACGTCGCGCGCCAGTCCTTCGAGTCCGGCGTGTGGGCAAAAAAAGCCCCGGCCGAGCGCAAGCGCATCCTGATCCGCTTCGCCGATCTGATCCTGCAGAACCAGGAAGAACTGGCGCTGCTGGAAACCCTCGACATGGGTAAACCGATCAGCGATTCGATGAGCATCGACATCCCGGCGACCGCCAACGCGATCCGCTGGAGCGCCGAAGCCATCGACAAGATCTACGACGAAGTCGCTGCCACACCGCACGACCAACTCGGCCTCGTCACCCGTGAGCCTTCCGGCGTGGTTGCGGCCATCGTGCCGTGGAACTTCCCGTTGATCATGGCCAGCTGGAAATTCGCTCCGGCGCTGGCAGCGGGCAACTCGTTCATTCTCAAACCTTCGGAAAAATCGCCACTGACGGCGATCCGCATCGCCCAGCTCGCGCTGGATGCCGGCATTCCGAAAGGCGTATTCAACGTGCTGCCTGGCTTCGGTCACACCGTCGGCAAGGCGTTGGCGTTGCACATGGACGTCGACGTGCTGGCCTTCACCGGCTCCACGGCGATTGCCAAGCAACTGATGATTTATGCAGGCCTTAGCAACATGAAACGCGTCTGGCTCGAAGCAGGGGGCAAGAGCCCGAACGTGGTGTTTGCCGACGCACCGGACTTGCGCGCGGCAGCACAAGCAGCGGCCGGCGCCATTGCCTTCAACCAGGGCGAAGTGTGTACCGCCGGCTCGCGTTTGCTGGTCGAACGTTCGATTCGCGAGCAGTTCATTCCGCTGCTGGTGGAAGCGCTGCAAGCGTGGAAACCGGGTCACGCCCTCGATCCAGCCACCACCGTCGGCGCCGTGGTCGATCAGCGTCAACTCGACAACGTGCTGCGTTACATCAGCATCGGTCGCGAGCAGGGCGCCGAACTGATCGCCGGCGGCCAACGCACCCTCGAAGAAACCGGTGGCCTCTATGTGCAACCGGCGTTGTTCGACGGCGTGACCAACGCGATGACCATCGCCCAGGAAGAAATCTTCGGCCCGGTGCTGTCGCTGATCACCTTCGACACCGCTGAAGAAGCGCTGCAGATCGCCAACGACAGCATCTTCGGCCTCGCCGCCGGCGTCTGGACCAGCAACCTCAGCAAGGCGCACACCTTCGCCCGAGGCCTGCGTGCCGGCAGCGTCTGGGTCAACCAGTACGACGGCGGCGACATGACCGCACCGTTCGGTGGCTTCAAGCAGTCGGGCAACGGCCGCGATAAATCGCTGCACGCGTTCGACAAGTACACCGAGCTGAAAGCGACCTGGATCAAGCTCTGATTTTCTACAACGGTGGTCGCTTTTGATGAGCGACCCTCGGAGAACAATAAAATGAAGCAACAACACGTAAACAGCTACTACGCCGCCACTCGCAACGAAGTCATCGACTTCCCGGTTCTGGAAGAGTCGGTCGAGTGCGATGTCTGCATCATCGGCGCCGGCTACACCGGCCTGTCCTCGGCGCTGTTCCTCACCGAAGCCGGCTACAAAGTGACGGTGCTGGAAGCGGCGAAAGTCGGTTACGGCGCCAGCGGTCGCAACGGCGGTCAACTGGTCAACTCGTACAGCCGCGATGTCGACGTGATCGAAGAGCGTTACGGCGACAAGACTGCGGAAATCCTCGGCAGCATGATCTTCGAAGGCGCCGACATCATCCGTTCGCGCATCAAGGAATACGACATCCAATGCGACTACCGCCCGGGCGGCATCTTCGCAGCGATGAACAAAAAGCAACTCAACGGTCTGGCCGAGCAGAAGCGCGGTTGGGAACGTTACGGCAACCGCAATCTGAAGATGCTCGACGCGGCTGAGATTCGTCGCGAAGTCGGTTCCGATGCTTACGTTGGCGGTCTGCTCGACATGCAGGGCGGTCACGTTCACCCACTGAACCTGGCGCTCGGTGAGGCGGCTGCGATCACCCGTTTGGGCGGCAAGATCTACGAGCAGTCCGCTGCCGTGGAAATCAAATACGGCGAGCCCAACGTCGTGCGCACTGCCAAAGGCCAGGTCCGCGCCAAGTACCTGTTGATCGCCGGCAACGCCTACCTGCCGCAAGGCCTCGACAACCGCGTGACCGCGAAAAGCATGCCGTGCGGCTCGCAGATCGTCGTCACCGAACCGCTGACCGAGAAGCAGGCGCGCAGCCTGATCACCAACAACTACTGTGTCGAAGACTGCAACTATCTGTTGGATTACTACCGCCTCACCGCCGACAACCGCTTGCTCTACGGCGGCGGCGTGGTCTACGGCGCGCGGGAACCGGACGACATCGAACAACTGATTCGCCCGAAGATCCTCAAGACCTTCCCGCAGCTCAAAGATGTCAAGATCGACTACCGCTGGACCGGCAACTTCCTGCTGACCATGTCCCGCATGCCGCAATTCGGCCGTATCGAAAAGAACGCCTACTACATGCAAGGCTACAGCGGCCACGGCGTCACCTGCTCGCACCTGGCCGGCAAACTGATCTCGGAAATGATCCGCGGCGACGCCGAACGCTTCGACGCCTTCGCATCGCTGCCGCACATGCCAATGCTCGGCGGCCGCACGTTCTCGGCCCCACTGACCGCCCTTGGCGCCGTCTACTACTCACTGCGCGACCGCTTCGGCCTCTAAGTTACCTCCCCGGCGGCGGCCCAAGACCCCGCCGGTTTTTCTTATCGCCACACCGCAGATATCCAGGTGTGGGAGCTGGCTTGCCAGCGAAGAGGCCAGCAAAAACAACATCAATCCGACTGAAGCACCAAAGATCAAATTGTAGGAGTGAGCCTGCTCGCGATGAGGCCAGCCCAGCCACCATCCCTCCCACAGAAACACCACAAACCCTGTGGGCGCGAGCCTGCTCGCGAAGGCGGTCATCCAGGCAAATTGATGTTGGATGTGCTACCGAATCGCGAGCAGGCTCACTCCTACAGGTCCGCATTACCAAGGCCAGAAGGACTTTTGCCGCACCGTCCATCGAACCTGCTGAGCAACACCGGCAAACGTGATTTAATAGCCGCCTTTCACGGTTCCGGGACACGGGAGCAACGTGATCCGCGCCCTCGGCGCGTCACCCGCCACCCACCCCCATCGCCCTTAAGTCGTTCTCACATAAGGCAGTCATGGATACGGGTTCTCGACTCAAACTAGTACGCGAAAGCTACAAACTCTCCCAGCGCGAGCTGGCCCGGCGTAGCGGCGTGACCAATGCCACCATCTCCCTGATCGAACAGAATCGCGTCAGCCCCTCCGTCAGCTCACTGAAAAAGCTGCTCGAAGGCATACCGATGTCCCTGGCCGACTTCTTCACCTTCGACCAACCCCCGCGCGAACACCAATACGTCTTCCGCGCCAACGAACAACCCGACCTCGGCCGCCACGGCCTGCGCCTGCTGCTGATCGGCGCCTCCGTGCCAAGTCGCCAGATGCGCCTGCTGCGCGAGCAATACGCACCGGGTGCGAGTTCCGGGGAAGAGCCGATTGTGCATGCTGAGGGCGAGGAGTGTGGGTTGGTGACGCGTGGCACGGTGGAGTTGACCGTGGATGGGGCGGTGAGCGTGTTGAATGCGGGGGATGGGTATTATTTTCCGACGACGCTGCCGCATAAGTTTCGGAATATAGGGGCGGATGAGGCTGAGATTATTAGTGCGAATACGCCAGCGAATTTTTAAAAATTAGCAAAATAAAGGTTGTTTGCTTCGCGAAGCGTGAGGTAAATGCACTTTTTCAATCTGAGTGTTGGTGGTTCTAATTTTGGCATTTACCTAGCGTAATCTTTGTAAGGGGGAGTCGTGAGTAGTATTTTAATTACTAACAAGGTTGCGAATAAATGTAGAGTTAAAGCTAAATCTTTAAGTGATGAAGAAGAGGTTGAGTTTTTTTATGGTTTTTTAGATAAGGGGGAGGAAGTTGATGCTGTAGTGCGGGGGTTTGTTTCTGCATTTTTTATGTCATTGGTGACCCATGATGACATATATCTAAAGCCTGGTGATCTTGGTGTAGTGTTGTCGACGCTTGGGGCTGAAAATACACTAAAATTACTCGATAGAAAAATAGTAAAAGTAGTATTTGGAGTCGATGACTTTGTTGTGAAAAGTGGTAAGGCTGCGTTAGAGTTGTCTTTTATGAAGTTTGACTGGGCGGAGCTCGAAGGTTTTGAGGAACGTTTGCCGGAACGTTTGCATCCTACACTTCGCTCTAGGATTGTTCAATATGTTGATAACTCTTCGGTAAGAGCTGATGGATTTACTGAAGTTGCATTATCCGAGTTGAATGGTGATTTTAGTCGGCAGGATTTTAGGAGTCAACTTGATTTTAAGACATCTAGGGTGACTCAAGTTGATCCTCATGATGGGTACAGAATTTTAAGGGTTTCAGAATGTGCTCAGTCTTTAATTATTCAGAACAAACTAAGTATTGATTCTATATGTCAGGATGCATACGTTAAAGATTATGCTAACGCTAAGCTTGGGGCGTTCCGGAATGTCGTCGGTTCCGATCCAATTGAGGGATTTGAAAAAGTAATCGGCGCCAAGGGAATACCTGATATTTATTATTTGTATTCAAAGGGTGTCGTTTCCTTGGATGACATATTGGTCTGTAGAGAGTCTTTCAATGGGAGTGTTTTTAGGAAGTGGTATTCGAATGCGGAATTTGATGGACAGTTGCTTATGTCTGCTTTGTTAACTCCTGTCAAGCAAAGCGCAGCATCTAGATTTATTCGATTGATTTATCCAAATGTAATTGGTGTTTTAAATCCTTTTGTCGGGCTTGGGGCTTCTGTGCTCGATAGTTATTTGGTTGATAAGCTAGTTGGAGGGTGGCGGCCTTCGTTGTTTTTAGATGATGTGCTGAAAACTACAATCGATGAAAAGATAAGATTGTTTGATCGGAAGAGTAAGATGGAGGAGTTTGTGAAGAGATTTGGATCGATTGATAGAAATGAGTCATGCCCCTGTCAAAGTGGAAAGAAATTCAAGAGATGCCATGGTGCATAAGCTTGTTTTAAGTTGTAGTATTTTTTTAAATTTCGGGTCTTAGGGTTTTCGAGAAAAACCGCTTTTCTGCGGTTTTTCGTTTATTTTATAATGTCCGTTATTTCAAGTGCTCGACTCGAATCCTCGCAGTTCAATTATCCGAAACACGTCACTCACATCCTGCACCATAATTCTGGCGATATTGGTAACGGTGTTGATGTCGTGTTCCGAGTGGTCCTGGAGGCGCGTGCAGGCCATGAGGTCGAGGTATTGAGGACGGCATTGAGGCGTTCGGCAGCGCAGGCGTGGAGATCGCGTAGTGGGGCGTTGGTGTCGATGATGAGGACGGGGTGGTCGGTGGCGGGGTGGGACATGTGGGCGTAGTGGTGGAGCGGTGTTTTGATCGTCATAGGTTGCACTCTTCAATGTGTCAGGAAGTGCCACCTTCTGCTGCGAAACAAATGGGTGGCAGCTGTATGCGGGTTCGCAGACCGGAGAAGAGTCAAACCGGCAGACCCGAAGGTCTCCCACACACAGCCGCCATAAAATGAAGCGGTGGCGGATTTTGCCACAGTTGTCATTTGGCGGTGTGTGTCACTTCTGAGGGCTGCGAAACCCATCGCTGACTGTGGTCAGCGACGGACTCACTCTAGGCATCAATTTCACCAGCCACAACCGACCTGTAGGACGTGAAATCCGTACCCGTGGCAAGCGCGCTTGCTCCCGCTCGGCGACACATCCGTCGTAATTCGGGGCGTGCGGTATGTCTGGGAGAAATGGACTATCCGGTTTTGGGACTGCTTCGCAACCCAGCGGGAGCAAGCTCTCTCGCCACATGGGGTGTTTTCCTACGAAGTTTTCAGACGTCGAAATTGCGCGAGCCTTTTGGGCGATAACCATTGGTCCGCTGCACCGCACGTTCGCCGCCTACCTTCTTCCAATGCTGTAACTCCCCACACAAAGGAAGAGCCAACATGCTGAACCATAAAATCGCGGTGTTAACCCTCGCGGCGTTGCTGTCCGGCAGTTCGCTATACGCGATCGCGGCCGGCGAAACGCCGACCCCGACGGCGAACGACGGCAATAGCCAGGCGCGTGAACCGGCGTCTCCGGCCACCAATGCTGACCCGGATGCCAATTCGCTGCCCAAGGGTGGTGATGGTGGCAAGACCGACAATGGGCCGGTGCCTTCTGCCTCCAAGCCCAGCCCTGCGGGTCAACCGTCCGGTAGCAGCAGTGGTGGTAATGGCGGTGGTTAATGGATATCGCGCCCTAAGAAGCCCGGTTTTTTATGCCGGGCTTTTCTTTGTCTGTCGCAAGCGCGGATATCAAACGTTTACTTGGTTTTCCAATGCCCGCCGCCATTCTCACAATCAATCCGCGCCTGCGCCAAATGCTCCACGTCGTAGTAATACGTGGTCACTTGCGCGTTGTCGGGGATGTTCAGCGCTTTGGCGTTTTTGTCTTTGCTGGTGGAGTGGGGGTTGGCCAGAGATTCCTGGGTAATCGTGGCGATGCATGTGGCCTGATAGTGATCGGCGCAATGTTCAACCTTGGTTTTCGTGCTGTTGAGCATGTCTTTGCTTTCATTGCTGCACGACCAGTCGATGGAGTTGACCGGCATGCCTTCGTATTCATAGCAACTGTGGGTTTCCACCGCTGGCACCGAGGCGCTGGAGGATTGGGTCTGCACGTCGCAGCCTTCGGCCATGACGCAGGTGGGGATGACGGCGAAGGTGGCGAGCAGAAGCAGGAAGCGAATGTTCATCGGGATTTCCTCTTCAAGGGCGCCGTGTCTGATCGATGATGTTGGCGCTTTATAGTTTCGAGATGGCGTGGAGGAGGGAGGTTCCATCGGGTTTTTGATTTGCTCCCGTGGCGTACACTGCGAAACAATCGGAAACATCAGCGCCCAAGGAATGGAATATTGCCCATGATCGAAATCGGCAGCCGCAACAATGCGCCCCCCTCGCAGCATCCATTTCACGACATCTACCTGTTTCACATTGACCCTGAAAAGCCATCCACGCCTTTCTGCTTCGAGCAGTCGATGTCCGGCGGGCATATGGAGCATGGCGGTGCCCGGTGGTTGGCGCTGGATGAGCTGGACGCCTGGCCCGGTGAGTGGCGTGAGCATCTGAAAAAGGCTGATTGCGCGTGGGTTGCCGAGTTGATCGATGCCCATCCAAAAGCCGATCAGGCCACATTGGTGACGCTGATTCTTCAGCGTCATTCCGGGCCAGCGAAGCCAACCGGGCGGCTTAAAGCGATCGGCAACTGGCTCAAACGCAACATCCACGTCGGCGGCCGCTACGGCGTTTAACCCACGGAGACTCCCATGACCCAGACCCTCGAACGCGCTATCGCCATCGCCGCCACGGCTCATGCCGGGCAGGTCGACAAGGGCGGTGCGCCGTACATTCTGCATCCGCTGAAAGTCATGTTACGCGTGAGCACGCTGGAAGAACGCATTGTCGCCGTGCTGCATGACGTGGTTGAGGATTGCGGTGTCAGCCTCGATGACTTGCGTAATGAAGGTTTCAGCGAAGAAGTGCTGACGGCGATTGAGTCGGTGACCAAAGTGCAGGGCGAATCCTATGAAGACTTCGTCGACCGCGCGGCACAGAACCCGATCGGTCGGGTGGTGAAGCTGGCGGATCTGGAAGAGAACAGCGACCTGTCGCGGATTGCTTCGCCGAGTTGGGAGGATCTGGAACGGGTCGAAAAATACCGCCGGGCAATTGGACGGTTGCGCGGTTAACAGGGGATTGCCCGCTCAGGTCATTTCCCGATCGATTTACTGCCATGCAAGGCACAGAGGGAGGAACCAAGGATGGAGTTTGCAACGATCGTTCAGCTACTGACGGTAATCGGAGTCGTCGCTGCTGCGACAAAGGTGATTCGCGAATTATCGTTTATGGGCAAAAGCCGGCTTGCGGAGGAGTACCGGGTCGCGAAAGAGGTGTTGAAGGATATTGAGCAAAACCCTGATTTACCTCTTTTGGTCAGGGAGCGCGGCTACCTGGCTATCGCGGGTACTTCGACGATCAATCCCGCCGATGTCGCGTATCTGATTTCCCTCGTTAATCCGGCCAGAAACCTCAGGGACTATGTGCTTTCCAGAAAGTACGTTGAGCTTGATGTCGAGCGCCACAGGATTGATTTCTGCCCGAAGTATAGAAAGCGTTTTTCCAGGATCTGGAGAAAAGCCTGGAGTTTCACCCTGTATATCGTGTGGTCCGCTATTGCGATGTCTCCACTCCTGTTGATCCAGCCAATGGGGCTTGAACCGAAATTCGCCTTTTGGATGGGTATCACCGTGCCGGTCGCGGGTTTCTTTGGTGTCAGCTCGTTGCTTGAATGCCTGAAGATTATCAAGGGCGAGAAGCTGGTTCAGTCACAGGAACAGCACACCCCCAGAATACTAGTTGCGCAAACACCGAAGAAACCATCGATCACGCGCCATGAAAGTACATCCTGACTCATTGGTTCAGACGACGTAAGTCACACTTTCAAGTCGATGGAGGATTGATGAAATCTATTCTGTGTTTGTTGATTGCTGCCGGTTTCGGTGCGCTGTTGCAGTTCGAAGGTGTGCCCCACGGTTTACTGTTGGGCTCGATTGTCGTCACCGCATTGTTTGCCAGTAAAACCGGTATCGCCCCGGCAACTCCTTATGGACTGGGCTACATCCAGATCACGCTGGGCATCGCCACCGGGCTGATGTTCGAAGCGTGGGACAGCGAGACGGCTTCGACGATGTTGCCGAGCCTCGGTGTGTTGCTGATTTGTCTGGCAGTGCAGATCGCGTTGGCCGGATGGTGGCTGACGCGCGGCGCAGGCTGGAATCGCACCGATGCGCTGTTGGCGGTTTATCCCGGCGCACTGGCAGCGGTGTTCGATTTGCTGGAGTCGGAAAAGGCGTCGAGCAAGGTCATCATCGTGCACCTGATGCGGTTGCTGTTGATCACCGTGCTGGTGAGTTTCCTGATCCCCGGCCAAGCGGCCATCGCGGTTGCCGATGGCGATCCTTTGACGACGGGCATGGCGCTGACCGCGTGTTCGGTGATCGCGCTGAGCGTGCTGCTTGGGCGCTTGCTGTTGGTAATTGGCGTACCGGCGCCGTTCATGCTTACGGCGATCATCATCACGGCGGTGTTTGTGAAAGCGGGATGGCTGCACGGTTTTCATATGCCGGATTGGAGTTTGAATCTGGCGGCGCTGATTCTCGGCGTGCGGATCGGCTCAAGGTTTCAGGGGCTTGGCGTCGCGGAGCTGGGACGGCACGGGCGCACGGCGTTGGTCTCGGTCGGTTTGATGATTGTGGTTGCCGCAGTATTTGCTGAAGTCGCGGCGCGCTGGTTGGGCAGTGATCCGCTTTCGTTATGGCTGGCGTACATGCCGGGGGCGATTGAGACGATTGCGATTGTCGCGTTTGGTGGGGGGCTGAATGTGGTGTTTATCCTGACGCATCATTTGAGCCGGATGGTGTTGCTGCATTTTGCGCCGGCGTTGTTGGTTCAGGTGCGGCGGGCGCGCGAAGAGGCCTGACCGGAGCCACTGATGCCTGCATGTTGCGGTGTGTCAGTTAGATCCGTCCCCCTCACCCCAGCCCTCTCCCCCAAGGGGGCGAGGGGGAAGGGAGCCGATTGTGGGCTGTTCAAAACTTGAGTTCGGCTCGATATACCAGGTCGGTGTAGCTCGAAAAAACAACTCGGTCAGTCCCCTCTCCCTCTGGGAGAGGGTTAGGGTGAGGGCTTTTGCTCTACGTGGTCGATGCGGCGCTAGCGGATGTGTGCGTCGAAGCCTTCGCTATCCGGCGCGATATCGCTCTTCAACGTCAAAGCAGGGATCTCATATTCCCCCGCATTCTGCTGCCGAAACCCGATCGGCCGCGCACTCCACAACTCATCCAGCCGCCGCCCCAACTCATCACAAGTCTCCGCATACCGCGCCGCATCCATCCGACTGGTCCGATACACCACAAACGGTGGCACCACTTCAAAACCGGGGTAATACAAAATCCCGTGCTGAATCGGGAACAGCAAATCATCCATCGGCCCATTAATCCCACGCGGCGCATAGTGCGATTCCCAGCCACCAGTGGTGACCATCAACATCGCCCGTTTGCCTTTCATTTTCCCTTCGCCATAACGCTCGCCCCAACGGCTGTCGGAGTGTTCGCCGACGCCGTAGGCAAAGCCATAGGCATACACACGATCAACCCAGCCTTTGAGAATCGCCGGCATGGTGAACCACCACAGCGGAAACTGCAGAATCAGCGCGTCAGCCCACAGCAGTTTCTCCTGCTCACGGGCGATGTCGGCAGCCTGAGTGCCTTCGGCGTACGCGACTTTCGAGTCGAGCGAGGCGTGGAACGGTTTCGTCGCATCGCGCTCAGGGGCGTCGTCGGCGTCGAGGCTGGCTTTCCAGTTCATTGCGTAGAGGTCGGAGACCTGCACAGTGTGGCCGGCGGCTTGCAGGCGCTGGACGCTGAAGTCGCGCAGCGAGCCATTGAGGGACGTCGGTTCAGGGTGGGCGTAAACCAGTAAAACTTTCATGTTGAAGCTCCGTTAGCTGAGTGACTGCAGGATCGGCGTTCAACCGGTATATTGGAAATGAATGTCTGATATGTCTGGTATAGCCATGAATAATTTGAGACGACTGGATATCAATCTGCTGCTGACCCTCGATGTGTTGCTGTCGGAGCACAACGTCACCCGCGCGGCGCAGCGCCTGAACCTGTCGCAGCCTTCGGTGAGTGTGCATCTGGCCAAGTTGCGCGACATCTTTGGTGATCCGCTGCTGTTGCCCGGGCCGCGTGGCATGCGCCCGACGGCACGCGCCGATGAATTGCGCGAGCCATTGCGCGAAGCGTTGGAGGCGTTGGAAAGGGCGGTGGCGCCAGCCAGTGCGTTCGACCCGGCGCTGGCGACCCACACCTGGAAGATCGCCGCGACCGATTACGGCGAGTCGACGGTGGTGTTGCCGGCGCTGAGCAGTTTGCGCGAACAGGCGCCGGGCACGCGTCTGGCGGTGATCGATCTGACGCCGGCGCATCTGGTCAAGCAGGCCGAGCAGGGCGTGTTCGATCTGGCGCTGCACATCAGCGAAGATGCGCCGCCGGAGCTGCATCGACGTCCGCTGTTTACCGAACGTTATGTGCTGGCCGGTCGAGTCGGCCATCCGGGGCTGAAGTCTGCGCCCACGCGCAAACAGTTCTGCGCGCTGGAGCACGTGATGGTGTCGCGCGAGGGCGGGGGCTTTTTCGGGGTGACCGACCGGGCGTTGGCCGATGTTGGGCTGATGCGCAAAGTGGTGTTGTCGGTGCCGCACTTTCTGATGGCGATGTCGGTGTTGGCCAGCACCGATCTGGTGGCGATGCTGCCGTCACGCCTGGTGCGCGGCAACCCGGCGTTGCAAGTGGTCGACGCGCCGCTGGAAGTGCCGGGTTACGAGATGGCGATGTTCTGGGGCGAACGTTCGCATCGTGATCCGGCGCACAAATGGCTGCGCGAGCAATTGCTGGCGTCGGTCTGAGGCGCTGTCAGGCGTGGCCGAGGGCAATCGCGAACGACACAACGATCATGCACGCGAACGCAAAATTGAGATTCATGAGGTGTTCATCCTGAGCCTTTTAGAAGTGCGGCCATTCTGAACAGGTTGAAAGCAAAGAAAAAATTCGCCTTGTTGATTCCAATGATCGAAACAATTGATACCTCGCCAGTTTGTGTTTGTTCAAGGCTTTCGCTACTCTCGCAAAAACCTGCAATTACAAGCATAAACAGGCATGACCATGCACGATCACTCAGCGGCAGAACTGCCATCCCTGCGTCGACAGAAAATCCTTTTGCTCCTCGAACGCGACGGCAAAGTCATGGCGTCCGAGTTGAGCCAGCACTTCGCAGTGTCCGAAGACACCATTCGCCGCGACCTCGCCGAACTGGACGCTGCCGGGTTGGTGCAACGCGTGCACGGCGGCGCGCTGCCGCGTCCGAAGGACTCCGGCAAGGATTACTTCACGCGGCTGGACGAGACGGATGAGGTGAAAATTCGCCTGGCGCAGCGGGCGGCGCAGGAGATTGATGACGGGCAGATTGTGCTGTTCGATTCCGGCTCAACCACGTTGCAGGTCGCGCGCTCGTTGCGTGCAGGTATCAGCATCACGGCGGTGACCGCTTCACCGATGACGGCGATTGCCTTGTCTGAATTCAAGGGTGTGAAAGTGATTCTCGCTGGCGGCCAGTTGAACCCGCGAACGATGGCGGCGGGTGGGCATGAGGCGCTGCGGTTGCTGGCCGGGATCAGGGCGGATCTGGCGATTACCGGGGTGTGTGCGATTCATCCGGAAGTGGGGATTACTTCGCTGCATTTTGATGAAGTGCCGGTTAAGCAGGCGATGCTGGAGGGCGCAACGCGGGTGATTGCGGTGACTTCGGCGGACAAGTTGGGAGCGGTGGAGCCGTTTGTGGTGGCGCCGTGTACGCGCCTGCATACGCTGATTACCGAGCGGCACGTGGCGTCGGGGAGTGTCGAGGATTATCGGCGGTTGGGGATTGTGGTGGAGCAACTCCCGGATTGAATTTTTGCTGGATTTGAGGGCCTCTTCGCGAGCAGGCTCACTCCTACAGGGGATCGCATTCCAAAATGTAGGAGTGAGCCTGCTCGCGATAGGGCCAATGCAATCACCGCAACTTTTCGAGCATCTGGTAGTACCACATCCCGGCAGCCAGTAACGGATTGCCGAGCAAATCCCCCATCGGCACACGAATGTGCTGACACGCGGCAAACGTATCGAACTGCTCCATTTGCCCGGTGATCGCCCGGCTCATGATTTCGCCCATGATGTGCGTCGTTGCGATGCCGTGCCCCGAGTAGCCCTGGCAATACCAGACGTTGTCCGAGAGCTTGCCCAGTTGCGGGATGCGGTTGATGACGATGCCCATCGCGCAGCTCCACTGGTAATCGATCTGCACGCCTTTGAGCGCCGGGAAGGTCTGCTCGATGCACGGGCGCAGTTCGGCGGCGATGTCCCGTGAATCCTTGCCGCTGTAGTTGGCGCCGCCACCGAACAGCAAGCGGCCGTCGGCAGTGAGGCGGTAGTAGTCGAGGACGAAGCGGCAATCGTACACCGCCAGATCTTCCGGGTTGATCTGCTTGGCCAGATCGCCGAGCGGCGCGGTGGTGACAATGCCGCCCATGGCCGGGAAAATCTTGCCCTTGAGCTGCCCCGGTTCGAGCTTGTGATAGACGTCGCCGGCGAGCATCACCTGATTGGCATCGATCTGGCCGTGAGCCGTGCGTACGCCCGGCGTAGCGCCGTGAATAATCTCCAGCACTTCGCTGTTTTCGAAGATCAGCGCCCCCAGACTATCCGCCGCCCGCGCTTCACCGATGCACAGGTTGAGCGGGTGCAGATGCATGTTGCGGGTGTTCTTGATTGCGCCGTGGTAGAGATCGCTTTGCAGCAGGTCACGCACTTGGCTGCGGTCGAGCAGACTGACCTCATCGCCCAGTCCACGGCGCACTGCTTCTTCGTAATCCTTGCGCAAGTCAGTCATGTGACTGGGCTTGTACGCCGCGTGTAAATGGCCATGTTTGAGGTCGCACTGAATGGCGTATTTCTCGACGCGTTGCTGGATGATTTCGTGTCCGCGCCAGCGCAGGTGCCAGATGAAATCATCGACCTCGTCGCCGAGTTTCGGACGCATCTGTTTGCGCATTGCGCCGTCGCCGGAAAGGCTGCCGGTGACTTGGCCGCCATTGCGGCCGGTGGCGCCCCAGCCGATCTTCTGGCTTTCGACGATGGCGACTTTCAGGCCTTTTTCAGCGAGTTCGACGGCGGTGGCGACGCCGGTGAAGCCGCCGCCGATGATCACCACGTCGACCTTGTGCCGGCCTTGCAGGGTCGGGTAGTCGGTGTCCTGGTTGAGGGTGGCGGTGTAGTAGGAATTGCAGCGTTCGGTCATGTCAGTGTCCACACGAATTCTTAGGTTGTACGCGGTCCCTTGTAGGAGTGAGCCTGCTCGCGATAGCGGTGTGTTATTCACAGATGGTTTGACTGACATGGCCTCATCGCGAGCAGGCTCACTCCTACAGGGGGTAGGGGTGAGTCTTCAGGCCTCGGTGAGATACCAGCGCCAATCCTGCTCACCCACCTCGGCCATGAACTGCCGATACTCGGCACGCTTCACCGCCAGATACACCCCGAGAAATTCCTGCCCCAAGGCATCCCGCGCCCATACCGAATTCTCCAGCGCTTGCAGCGAGGTCAGCCAATCAGTCGGCAGCAATTCCTTCGCCTGCGCATAACCATTGCCTTCAACCGGCGCACCCGGATCAAGGTCTTCACGAATACCACGATGAATCCCGGCAAGGATCGCCGCCGCTGCCAGATAGGGGTTGGCGTCGGCGCCGCAGATGCGGTGTTCGATGTGCCGAGTGTTGGCCGGGCCGCCCGGAACGCGCAGGCTTACGGTGCGGTTGTCGACGCCCCAGGTCGGCGCGAGCGGCGCGTAGCTGTTGGCCTGAAAGCGCCGGTACGAGTTGGCGTTCGGACAGAACAGCAGCAATGAATCCAGCAAGGAGGCGAGCATGCCGCCAATCGCTGTGCGCAGCAGCGGCGTGCCGGCCGGGTCTTCCGAGGCAAAGAGGTTACGTCCCTCGCCATCGGCCAGACTCACGTGCATGTGCATGCCAGTGCCCGCCAGATCATCGAACGGCTTGGCCATGAACGTTGCCTGCATGCCGTGCTTGTGGGCGATGGCTTTGACCAGACGTTTGTAGCGCACAGCCTGGTCCATCGCCTCCAGCGCGTCGCCATGTTCGAGGGTGATTTCCACCTGGCCCGGCGCGTACTCGGAGATCGCCGTGCGCGCCGGAATGCCGTGCAGTTTGCAGGCGCTGTAGAGGTCGGCGAGGAACGGTTCGATCTGTTCCAGCTCACGCAAACCGTAAACCTGGGTGTGTCGCGGTCGACCACCGTCAGCGTCCAGTGCCGGTTGCGGGCGGCCGTTGTGATCGCGTTTGGCGTCGAGCAGATAGAACTCCAGTTCACACGCCATCACCGGGTAATAACCCTCGGATTTGAGGCCGTCGATGACCTTGATCAGCAGGTGGCGTGGGTCAGCGATGCTGGCTGGCATGCCCTCGGTCGGGTGCATGCTGACCTGCACGGCGGCGGTCGGAATCTGCCGCCACGGCAGGCGCACCAGGCTGCCTTCCAGCGGGTAGGCGCGGCAGTCGATATCGCCGACGTCCCAGACCAGACCGGAGTTTTCGACGTCTTCACCCTGCACGGTCAGACCGAGAATAGTGCTCGGTAGCGGCCGGCCGCTTTCGTACACAGCGAGCAGTTCTTCACGGTGCAACAGCTTGCCGCGCGGCACGCCGTTGGCGTCGAGGATGAACAGTTCGATCATGTCGATATCGGGGTTCTGTTCAAGGAACAGGCGTGCGTCTTCGATGGCTGCGAATTTCATAATCAATCACTCACGATGGCGCCGCACGGGCGCGCAGATTCGGGCCGGACACGACGCGGCAATAGGCGTGGCGGTCCTGGCAGGGATATCAAGAAGCAGGGGACTGTCGCGGTTCTTTAACGGACGCGATCAGACAGACCGGGCGATATCCGGCGGGCGCGCGGAGTGACGCAGCTTGGAACGGCGCAGGGCCATGGGGAGATTGACGATACGATTCATACGCCGCCCCTGTGAGAGAGGGCGCGCAGGGTAGAGACGTTCAACGATTTTCGTTGTTGTGGTGACGTACTCATAACGCGTGTTTCCGTTGGCGGAAAACGTCGGTGGCGGGCTGAGCCGCCGACCGGTGTGCCCGGATAGTAAGGGGGAATTCGCGGGCGTGTAAACGGGAGATTCGCAGGCCAGGGTTCAACGCATCAGGTGAAAGCCCAGCCCGGCGAGGGCGCAAACGATCAACACACTGATCACGCCGCGCTTGAAAACGAACAGCGCCAACGCCGCCGCAACCGCCAGCATCAGCGAAAACAGATCCAGCGCCCCGGCAAAACCGTTCGGCCAGAACACGTGATAAGCGAAAAAACACGCCAGGTTCAGGATCACCCCGACCACAGCAGCGGTGATCGCCGTCAGCGGTGCGGTGAACTTCAGTTCGTTGTGCGTCGATTCCACCAACGGCCCACCGGCGAGGATGAACAGAAACGAGGGCAGGAAGGTGAACCAGGTCACCAACGTTGCCGCCAGCGCCCCGGTGGCAAAGGCATGTTCGGGGCCGAACGCCGGTTGCACGTAGGCGCCGACGAAACCGACGAACGCCACCACCATGATCAGCGGGCCGGGGGTGGTTTCACCGAGGGCGAGGCCGTCGATCATCTGCGTTGGCGTCAACCAGCCGTAATGCCCGACGGCGCCCTGATAGACGTAAGGCAGCACCGCGTAAGCGCCACCAAAGGTAAGCAGCGCGGCTTTGGTGAAGAACCAGGCCATTTGCGTGAAGGTGCCGTCCCAGCCGAACAATGCTGTCAATAACGCCATCGGCAAACACCAGAGCACTGCGCCGATCAACCCCAGGCGCAGCAGCTTCGGCAGGCTGAAACGGGCATGTTCGGGCGCCGGCGTATCGTCGTCGATCAACGCCGCGCCGAAGGATTTCTCGCTGTTGCGCGCACCCGCGTTGCTGAACCGCTGAGGGGCGAATCGCCCGCCCAGATAGCCGATCAATGCAGCCCCGAGGACGATCAAGGGGAAGGGCACATTGAAGGCGAAAATCGCCACGAACGATGCCCCGGCAATCGCCCACAGCCAGGCATTCTTCAATGCACGCGCGCCGATGCGATGCGCGGCGTGTAACACAATCGCGGTGATCGCCGGTTTGATCCCGTAAAACACCCCGGCCACCGTCGGCACGTCACCGAAGGCGATGTACAGCCACGACAATCCAATCAGAATGAACAACGACGGCAACACAAACAGCGCACCGGCGATGACTCCGCCCCAGGTGCGATGCAGCAGCCAGCCGATGTACGTCGCTAATTGCTGAGCCTCGGGGCCGGGCAGCAACATGCAGTAGTTGAGTGCGTGCAGGAAACGCTTTTCGGAAATCCAGCGCCGGCGCTCGACCAGTTCCTGATGCATGATCGCGATCTGCCCGGCCGGCCCGCCGAAACCGATGCAGCCGAGTTTCAGCCAAAAGCGCCAGGCCTGGCGCAGGGTGACGGGATCGGGGCGGGGCAGGTTGTTCGGCGCTGTGCTCAAGCGAGACTCCGGAGTTGGGTCCTGGCGGAGTGGCTATCTAATCAGACTTTCAACCCTCACCCCAGCCCTCTCCCAGAGGGAGAGGGGGCCGACCGAGGTGTCTTGCGTTATCCATCGACCTGAAAGATCGAGTCGATTATGGATTTGATGGTCACCCGAAGGGGCCGACCGAGGTGTCTTGTGTTATCCATCGACCTGAAAGATCCCATCGATTATGGATTCACCACAACTCCTTCACGTCGGCGTACTTCTGCAATATCCCCCAATCAGTCCCCTCTCCCTCCGGGAGAGGGCTAGGGTGAGGGGCTTTTGCTTTTCAGGCGTGCGCCAGACTCCAGCGCAACGCCGCATCCCGATCACTCTCACGGCCCTCGACCCAGTGAGAACCCTCAGGCGTACTCTCACGCTTCCAGAACGGCGCACGGGTCTTGAGCACGTCCATGATGAACGCGCAGGCCTCGAACGCCATATGCCGGTGCTTGCTGCTGACCCCGACAAACACGATCGGCTCGCACACCGATAACGCGCCGACCCGATGCACAATCTCCACCCCCAACAGCGGCCAGCGCTCACGGGCTTCTTCGGCGATCTGCTTGAGGGCTTTTTCGGTCATCCCCGGATAGTGCTCAAGATACAGTTCATTCACGCTCTGGCCAATATTCAGATCACGCACATAACCAATGAAATTCACCACCGCGCCCACCCGTGGATTGCGCGCGTGCAGATCAGCAGTCAACTGGCCGACATCGAAGCTTTTGTGCTGGACTCGAATCGTCATCATCAACCCCCGGTGACCGGCGGGAAAAACGCGATTTCATCGAAATCCTCAATCACCTGACTCGGCTGACACAACTCCTGATTCACGGCGCACATCAGATTCCCGGCACCGAGCACTTCGCGCCACAGAGCATCGCGCTGCATCAGCATCTGCCGCACATCTTCAACACAGCCCAAAGCCTCAGTCAGCGGGATTTTTTCACCACCCAGATTGAGCCGGTCACGGTAGCTGGCGAAGTAGTTGATCAGGATCATTGCGCATCCTCCCATTGAAAGTGCCCCGAGCGCCCACCCTGTTTGCTCAGCAGGCGGATGTCGCCAATCACCATTGCCCGATCCACCGCTTTGCACATGTCGTAAATGGTCAGCGCGGCGACGCTGGCGGCGGTCAACGCTTCGAGTTCGACACCGGTCTGGCCGGTCAGGCGGCAGGTGCTGGTGATCTGCACGCGATCCGGTTCGCAGGCCTTGAGTTCGACGTGAATCGAACTGAGCAACAGCGCATGGCACAGCGGGATCAGTTCATGAGTGCGCTTGGCCGCTTGAATTCCGGCGATCCGCGCCACCGCGAAGACATCGCCTTTCGGATGACCGTTGGCCTGAATCATCTGCAGGGTTTGCGGGCGCATCTGCACCCAGGCTTGCGCGCTGGCTTCGCGGCGGGTCGCGGCTTTATCGCTGACGTCGACCATGTTGGCGCGGCCCTGATCGTCGAGGTGGGTGAGGGTGTGGCTCATGCGGAATACTCCTGGATCGGGCTGTAAATTCGCGGGGCGTTGCGGTGCGGCACATGGATCAGATTGAGTCGATGCTTGAGTGCCCACCGCACAGTCAAAGCGGTCGGCGCGGACAGGCTGACGAGGGTGCCGAGGCGGGCGCGCACGGCTTTGTGGATCAGTTCGAGGCTGCAACGGCTGGTGACCACGACGAAGCCTGCAGCGGCGTCGATGGCATCGAGTTGCATCGCGCCGATCAGCTTGTCGAGGGCGTTGTGGCGGCCGATGTCTTCGCGGCACAGCAGCGCTTCACCGTCGACGTCGAAGTACAGTGCGGCGTGCAGAGCACCGCTGCTGCGCGCCAGTTGTTGAGCGGCTTCGATACGTTGGCGAATGCCGTCGAAATGCTCGGCCGGCGGCAGTGCTGAAGGTTGCAGGATCTGCAGTTGCGGCAGTGCCTGCTCCAGCGCTTCGACGCCACAGATGCCGCAGCCACTGGTGCCGGTCATTTGCCGACGATGATCTTTCAAGGCCCAGAACGCCCGGCTGGAAATCTGCACCTCGGCCTGACAGGCCTGATCGAAATGCGTGAGGCGGATGTCGTAGATCTCGTCGACGCTGTCGATGATCGCGTTGCTCAAACTGAAGCCACGAATGAAGTCTTCGAGGTTGCCGGGCGAGACCATCATCACTGCCTGGCTCAGGCCGTTGTAGCTAATGGCGAGAGCGATTTCCGATGCTAGTGCGGCGTGGGAGATGGCGGTGTCGGGCAGGTATTCGCGAAACGCCACCTGCGCTGGTTGTGGGGCGGGGGCGTTGGGTTCGCTGGTGGATTCTGTGATGGTTTCGACTTGGCAGAGCATCTTGAAAGTCCCGAGGCGCTGAAGAGTGTTCAGGCTACGGGGGCGTTAAAAGTGCGTCCAATCGCTTGTTCTGATGTGGTGATTGCTTTGGTCGATCAACCAGGATTTGTATCGATTGTTCGGGCCTCTTCGCGAGCAAGCTCGCTCCCACAGGGGAATGCATTTCAAGTGTGGGAGCGAGCCTGCTCGCGAAGGCGGCCTGATATACGACATCAATTACTCGGCAGAAACCTCAACCCCAAACAACTTCCGCGCCTCGGCAAAACACTTCTCGGCAATCGCTGAACGCGGTTCGGTCTTGCGCATCACCAGGCCCAGCGGTGCGAGCACACTGGCATCTGGCAATTGCATGAACGACAGGTGCTCGATGGGTTCTTCCAGGCCACTGTCCAGCGGCATGATCGCGCAGCAGAAGCCTTGGTGAATCGCCTGCAACAGCTGATAGGTCGAATCGCTTTCCATGATCGGCTGCGGGCTGAGCCCTCGGCTGCGGAAACTCAAGTCGATGGATTTACGGTAATGCATGCCGGCGGTGATCATCCCCAACGGTAGCTCGGCGGCGTCTTCCCAGCTCATTTCCGAGCCTTCGAAATGGAAATGCCGGTTGTCGTAGAGCAGGCCGACGCGAGTTTCGCCGATCTCGAAAAACTCGAAATAGTTCGGGTTGACGTGATCCAGATAGCACACACCCAAGTCCAGTTGGTTATTGCCCAGCCCGGCAATGATCTCGTCAGAACTGAGCGACGACAGGCTGAACTTCAACTCCGGATACGTCGCCGACAGACCCTGAATGTAATTGACAGGGTTGAAGCTACTGAGCGGCACCAGACCCAAACGCAGACTACCGACAAGTTGCCCGCGACACGCCGCCGCTTCGGCGAACAAACCGTCATGCGCGGCCAGCAAGGTGCGCGCCCAGGCCAGCACGCGCTCGCCGGCCTGAGTGAAACCTTCAAAGCGCTGGCCACGGTTGACCAGCACCAGATCCAGCTCGTCTTCGAGGTTGCGCAGGCGCATCGACAGCGTCGGTTGAGTGATGTGGCAGCGTGCGGCGGCCTGGCCGAAGTGGCGGGTTTCGTCCAGCGCGATCAGGAACTTGAGTTGTTTGATGTCCACGATGGCACCTGCTCGATGGGGATTTTTTGATTGAGTATTGACGCAGATGCGCGAGACGCACGAAAAGCGCAGGGTGCGACGATCTCATCTGGACGGATATTCGTCCAATCGGAACTGTTTAAGGGCCAATCGATCAGCTCTATCAGGCCCGGTTCTGCTGGCGTCTGGCGAGGTGAAAAGCACCGATAGAGCGGGTCGATAATGCGGTTGGCGAGAGTGATTAGACAGTACTCATAAGTGGCACTTAGGCTGCTCGGCAATGTTGATTGACTGCTGCCGGAGAACTGCCATGAGCGCCAAAGCCGATGCCCTGTTTGTCCCCCTGAATATTGCTGTGCTGACGGTCAGCGATACGCGCGATTACGCCAGCGATACGTCCGGCCAGTTGCTGGTCAGTCGTTTGCTGGAGGCCGGGCACACCTTGAGCGAGCGCAACTTGCTCAAGGACGATCTGTACAAGATCCGTGCACAGGTGGCGAACTGGATTGCCGACGAAACCATTCAAGTGGTGCTGATCACCGGCGGCACCGGGTTTACCGGTCGCGACAGCACGCCGGAAGCGGTGGCCTGCTTGTTTGATAAGCAGATTGACGGCTTCGGCGAACTGTTCCGGGCGATTTCGATTCTGGATATCGGTACATCCACCGTGCAAAGCCGCGCGCTGGCCGGACTGTCGAACGGCACGCTGGTGTGCTGCCTGCCAGGTTCGACCGGTGCGTGCCGCACGGCGTGGGAAGGCATTCTTGCCGAACAACTGGATAACCGTCATCGCCCGTGCAACTTCGTCCCGCACCTGAAAGCCGTGCAAGCCTGCGGGTCACGCGGATGAGCAAAGCACCGCTGATGCCGGTCGAAGACGCTCTCGACCAATTGCTCGGCATGGCCAATGAGCAACGTCTGGCTAACAGCGAACTGCTGGCGCTCGACGATGCGCGTGGGCGGGTGCTGGCCAGTGATCTGGTGGCGACACTCGACTTGCCGCCGTGGCCGAACAGCGCCATGGATGGCTACGCGCTCAACCTCGCCGATCTGCACCGACAGCCGCTGCAGGTCTCGCAAAAGGTTTACGCCGGGCTGGCGCCGGACACGTTGCTGCCCGGCACCTGCGCACGGATCTTTACCGGCGCACCACTGCCGCCCGGCGCCACTTGCGTCGAGATGCAGGAGAACGTCGAAGTGCTGGGGGACGGCCGCGTGCGCTTCTTGCAGCCGCTGAAGGCGGGGCAGAACATCCGCGCGCAAGGTCAGGAAAATCGCGTCGGCGACATCCTGCTGCGCGCCGGCAAACGCCTTGGACCGTTCGAGCTGGCGGTCGCCGCCGGGCAAGGGCTGGCGCAACTGCACGTGGTGCGTCGCCCGCGTGTGGCGCTGCTGTCGACCGGTGACGAACTGGTCGAGCCCGGCCAGCCACTGCGTCCCGGCAGTATCTACAACAGCAACCGCGTATTGCTCGGCCACTGGTTGCTTGAGCTGGGCTGCGAAGTGATCGACGCCGGGATCCTTCCGGATCGCCCGGCGCAGACTCGGCTTAAGCTTGAGCAGCTGCAAGTGAGCGCTGATCTGATTCTGACCACGGGTGGCGTGTCTGCCGGTGATGCTGATTGCCTGGGGCAGGTGCTGCGCGACAATGGCAAACCGCTGTTGTGGAAACTGGCGATCAAGCCTGGCAAACCGCTGACGGTCGGGCATTTCGGCACGGTGCCGGTGATTGGTTTGCCGGGTAATCCGACGTCGGCGCTGGTAACGTTTGGCTTATTGGCGCGGCCGTATCTGTTGCGCATTCAAGGCGTGGAAGAAGTCATGCCGCTGAGTTTTACGGTTAACGCGGGCTTCGATTGGCACAAGGCTGGCAGCCGCCGTGAATACCTGCGGGTGAGGCTGGAAGCGGGGCGTGCAGTGCTTTATCCGAATCAAAGCTCCGGCGTCCTGCTCGGTGCAACCTGGGCCGATGGCCTTGTGGAAATCCCGGAGAACAGCACCCACAACCTCGGCGACCCGCTGCGCTTCATCCCCTTCAACGAACTCTTCTGACCTCAACACAAATTCAACCTGTGGGAGCGAGCTTTATGGCGCTCATCAATATCCGGGTGTGAATGCAAAACCTGTAGGAGTGAGCCTGCTCGCGATGACGGAGGGTCAATCGACGAAGATGTTGACTGGGCCGGCGCCATCGCGAGCAGGCTCGCTCCCACAATGGATTTGGTGGTCATCAATATCTGCGGTGTACGCGAACCCTGTGGGAGCGAGCCTGCTCGCGAATGCGGAGTGTCAGTCAACATCGATGTTGGCTGATACGGCCTCTTCGCGAGCAGGCTCCCTCCCACAGGGTTTTGGGGTATCTGGAGAGCTAAGGATCAGCTCAGCACATAGTCCACAGGCTTCAGCGCCGGCGGTACTTCTGCACCCAGTTCGCTGAGGATGTCACGTTCGATGGTGCGCACCAGTGCATCGGTGGGCAGGTCGTTTTCGTCGCGGCCGAAGGGGTCTTCCAGTTCATCGGCAATCGCATCCAGGCCAAAGAACGTGTAGCTGACAATCGCCGTGAACAACGGTGTCAGCCAGCCCAGCGGTTCAGCCATGGCAAACGGCAGCAGGATGCAGAAGAGATAAATCGTCCGGTGCAACAACAGCGTGTAAGGAAACGGCAGTGGCGTGGTTTTGATTCGCTCACACACCGCTTGCGCCTGGGTCAGGCTGGTCAAATGGTTGGCCAGCAGCATGTAGCGCCACTCAGTCAGCTCACCGTTTTGATGCAGATCGGAACACTGCTGACCGACTGTTTGCAGAATGCGCCCACTGTAATCTGGCGTCTGTGGATCGGGTTTCGGCATGATCCATTGGCTGCTCGCATCGGCCTCGCTTTCCTTGCGTAACCGCGCGTTCAACGCATGGGCGAAGCCGCACAGATTGAGCAGCAACGGCTTGCGCTCAGCCGATTCACGAATCACATGGGTTTCACGGATCACCGAGCGAATGTGCACGATCACTTCGCCCCAGGCCTTGCGCGCCTCGTACCAGCGGTCATAGCAGGCGTTGTTGCGAAAATTCATGAAGATCGACAGCGACAAACCGAGCAAGGTAAACGGCGTTGCGTTGACCTTGGTGAAGTTGCTCGGATGGAGGATTTCCACCAGCACGATAGCCGAAGCGAGCAGGGTGACCATCAACGTGCGCAGGGCGATGCGCTTGGCGATCGAACCCTTGAGGGTGAAGAGAATGGCGAACTGGTTGACCTTGGGTCTGATGATCATGCTGTGCGGTTCCGATAACCGATGAAACTGGCGGGATCAGCCGCCGGTCATGTTCATGAAGCGCACGACCTGAACATCATCGTTCACTTCGAAATTATGTCGATACGGCTTGAGTTTCATCGCCTCGACGATAGCTTTCTCCAGCCGCTGCGGTTGCCCCGGGTGGGCGCGCAGCACCGCTTTCAGATCCACCGAATGCTCGTTACCCAGACACAGTAGCAGGCGCCCTTCGACGGTGAGGCGAACGCGGTTGCAGGTGCCGCAAAAGTTGTGGCTGTGTGGTGAGATAAAGCCCAAACGAATCTCCGGCGCTTCCGCCAGCCGCCAGTAGCGCGAAGGGCCTTGGGTCGACTCCGCCGAGTCGATCAGGGTATAGCGCTCGGCAATCTTTTCCCGCACCTGCGCGCTGGAGAAAAATGACTCGGCACGGCTGTGTTCGCTGATGATCCCCAGCGGCATCTCTTCGATGAAAGAGACGTCGAGCTGGCGGTCGATCGCAAAGCGGACCAGATCGTTGATCTCCTGATCGTTGCGGCCCTGCATCACCACGACATTGAGTTTAGTGCGGGTAAAACCGGCCTTGCGCGCAGCATCGATGCCTTTGATCACCTGCACCAGATCGCCGGTGCGGGTCATTTGTTTGAAGCGCTGCGGATCGAGGCTGTCGAGGCTGATATTCAGGCGTTTGACCCCGGCGTCGAACAGCGGCGCCGCGAGTTTGCCCAGTTGTGAACCGTTGGTGGTCATGCACAACTCGCGCAGGCCGGGCAGGGCGGCGATCTGCTCACACAACTTGACCACGCCCGGACGGATCAGCGGCTCGCCACCCGTAAGGCGAATCTTGCGCGTGCCGAGCGCCACAAAGCTCTGCGCCAGTTGATAGATCTCTTCCAGCGTGAGGATTTTTTGCCGTGGCAGAAACTGCATGTCTTCTGCCATGCAATAGACGCAGCGGAAGTCGCAGCGGTCGGTCACCGACATGCGCAGATAGTCGACGCGGCGGTTGTAACCATCGATCAAGACACGCTCTGACATGACAGCCTCGCAGGAGTGAAAACCACTGTGGAAGGGGTTTGGTCAGCGCAGGTTATGGGCAACTTTCAGTGCCGTCCAATCACTGTTAATGAACAGCTGATTGATGCCGTCGATGATGAAGTTTTTTTCGCTGAAAGTTGTTTCTTTAGTTTCGCAAAGTCCCGTAAATAAAGGGTTTTTGGCCGTGATAGATGCTTTCGATAAGTCGGTCATTAATAGCGATTAGACAATGTTTTGTAACGGTTCATATCCTTGCCCCGGCAAACCCAACGACCACTTTGCAACCTTGCAAGTCGGCCGTCGCTGTTTAACCGAATCAGGTTCATGCCTGTGTGCATCGTCATGGAGAGTCCCATGTCACAAGTCGACCGTTACAAACCCTACAAAGGCGCCGCTGCCGGTTGGGGCGCTGTCATCAGCCTGACCAAGAGCTGGCTGGGCAGTGAAAACGCCTTGAAAAACATCCGTGCCATGCTCAAGACCAACCAGAACGGCGGCTTCGACTGCCCGGGTTGCGCCTGGGGCGAGGCGCCGGGCGCGAGCATGTTGAAGTTCTGCGAAAACGGCGCGAAAGCGGTGAACTGGGAAGCGACCGGGCGTTTGGTCGACCCGGCGTTCTTCAACAAGTACACGGTGTCGAGCCTGGCCGAGCAGAGCGACTACTGGCTGGAATATCAGGGTCGTCTGACCCACCCGATGCGCTACGACGCGCGGGTCGACCGCTATGTGGAAATCAGTTGGGAAGATGCGTTCGCGCTGATCGCTGATCACCTGAAAAACCTCAAATCGCCGCATGAAGCCGAGTTCTACACCTCGGGCCGCGCGAGCAACGAAGCCGCGTTTCTCTATCAATTGTTCGTTCGTGCATTCGGCACCAACAATTTCCCCGACTGCTCGAACATGTGCCACGAAGCCAGTGCGGTGAGCATGATCGAGACCCTCGGCGTCGGTAAAGGCACCGTGGTCTACGAGGACCTGCATCACGCCGACGCGATTTTTGTGATCGGCCAGAACCCCGGCACCAACCACCCGCGCATGCTCGAACCGCTGCGTGAAGCGGTGAAGCGTGGCGCCCAAGTGGTCTGCATCAATCCGCTGAAAGAGCGTGGCCTGGAGCGTTTTCAGAACCCGCAGAACCCGATCGAAATGCTCAGCAACGGCTGGGAAGCGACCAATACCGCGTACTTCCGTCCGGCCCTTGGCGGCGACATGGCGATGATTCGCGGCATGGTCAAATTCCTTCTGCAGTGGGAGCGTGAGGCGCAGGCGACTGGCGGCGAGCCGGTGTTCGATCACGCGTTCATCGCCGAGCACACTACGGGGCTGGACAGCTATCTGGCTGAAGTCGAGGCAACCAGCTGGGAGCACATTCTCGAGCAGTCCGGCGTGCCGTTGCATGACATCGAACTGGCCGCGCGCATGTATGGCCGCGCCAAGAGCGTGATCATGTGCTGGGCCATGGGCCTGACCCAACACGTGCATTCGGTGGCGACCTTGCAGGAAGTCATCAACCTGCAACTGCTGCGCGGCAACGTCGGCCGTCCGGGCGCCGGGCTATCCCCGGTTCGTGGTCACAGCAACGTGCAGGGCGACCGCACCATGGGCATCAACGAGCTGGCGCCGAAAGACTTGATGGACGCGCTGGAAAAGCGCTTCAACTTCGACGTGCCGCGCATGCACGGGCACAACACGGTGATGGCGATCGGCGCCATGGAACGTGGCGAAGCCAAGGTGTTCATCGGTCTGGGCGGCAACTTTGCCCAAGCCACGCCAGACACCCCGCGCACCCACGCCGCCATGCGCAAACTCGACCTGACGGTGCACATTGCGACCAAGCTCAACCGCAGCCACTTGGTCACCGGTCGCGACGCGCTGATCCTGCCTTGCCTCGGGCGTACCGACATCGATATCCAGGCCGAAGGCCCACAAGGCGTGACCGTCGAAGACACGTTCAGCATGGTGCATTTGTCGTTCGGTCAGTTGAAGCCGAAGTCGGCGCAGTTGAAATCCGAGCCGGCGATCATTGCCGGGATCGCCGCTGCGACATTGGGCAAGCACCCGATCGATTGGGAGTGGGTGGTGGGCGACTATGGACGCATCCGCAACCTGATTGCCGATGTGATTCCGGGCTTCGAGAACTTCAATGAGAAACTCTTGATTCCGGGTGGCTTCCATCTCGGCAACGACGCCTCGGATCGGGTCTGGAACACTGCCAGCGGCAAGGCCCAGTTCACGCCGTGCGTGCTACCGGAGCACTTGATCAGCGAAGGCGTGCGCAACTTGCCGGTCAAGCCACATCTGATTCTGCAAACCATGCGTTCCCACGATCAGTACAACACCACGCTGTATGGCCTTGATGACCGTTATCGCGGTGTTTACGGCATGCGTGATGTGATCTTCGCCAACGAACAGGACATCCAGCGCCTGGGCTTTGAACCGGGGCAGAAGGTCGATCTGGTGGCGCTGTGGGATGACGAGCGCGAGCGTCGGGTCAGCGGTTTTACCCTGATCGCCTACGACATTCCCGCAGGGCAAGCAGCGGCTTACTACCCGGAGACCAATCCGCTGGTGCCGCTGGAGAGCTACGGCGACCGGACCTACACGCCGACGTCCAAATTCGTGGCGATCCGCCTCGAAGCTGCGAAGGTCAGCAACCTTATTCCGTCGTCGGTGGCGTAATCCGCAACCTATAAAAACCATAGCAATTTGACTGGCTGCAGGCGTTCGCGCCTGGCGGTGGCCCGGGTTCGTGCTGCCGCTTTTCAGCCTGGATGAGGACATCATCATGTTCAATCTGGAGGCACTGGACCTGGCGCGAATTCAATTCGCGTTCACGGTTTCGTTCCACATTATTTTCCCGGCGATCACCATTGGCCTGGCGAGTTTCCTGGCGGTACTCGAAGGTCTGTGGCTGAAAACCCGTAACGACACCTACCGTGATCTCTACCATTTCTGGTCGAAGATCTTTGCGGTCAACTTTGGCATGGGCGTGGTTTCGGGACTGGTCATGGCGTATCAGTTCGGCACCAACTGGAGCGGCTTCTCGGATTTTGCCGGGAGCATCACCGGGCCGTTGCTGACCTATGAAGTGCTGACCGCGTTCTTCCTTGAGGCCGGGTTCCTTGGGGTGATGCTGTTCGGCTGGAACCGTGTCGGCCGTGGCTTGCACTTCTTCGCTACGGTGATGGTCGCCATCGGCACGCTGATCTCGACCTTCTGGATTCTTGCGTCGAACAGCTGGATGCAGACGCCGCAGGGCTTCGAAATCGTTGACGGGCGGGTGATGCCGCTGGACTGGCTGGCGATCGTGTTCAACCCGTCATTCCCGTTCCGTCTGGCACACATGGCGATTGCCGCGTTTGTGGCGACGTCGTTCTTCGTCGGTGCCTCGGCTGCCTGGCATTTACTGCGCGGCAATAACACCGCGCCGGTGCGCAAGATGTTTTCCATGGCGTTGTGGATGGCCCTGATCGTTGCGCCGATCCAGGCAGTGGTTGGTGACGCCCATGGCTTGAACACGCTGGAGCATCAACCGGCAAAAATCGCCGCCATCGAAGGTCACTGGGAAAACGCCGACAACGGCCCGACGCCGCTGGTGCTGTTCGGTCTCCCGGATATGGACGCGGAGAAGACCAAGTATGCGCTGGAGATTCCCTATCTCGGCAGCCTGATCCTCACCCACAGCCTCGACAAGCAGATCCCGGCGCTGAAGAGCTTCCCGAAGGAAGACCGACCGAATTCGACCGTGATCTTCTGGAGCTTTCGCGTCATGGCCGGGTTGGGGATGTTGATGATCCTCGTCGGTTTGCTCGGTCTGGCGTTGCGCCGGGGCGGCAAGCTTTATCAGCATCGCGGTTTCCAGCGTCTGGTGTTGTTGATGGGGCCGAGCGGCTTGATTGCGCTGCTGGCCGGTTGGATCACCACGGAAGTCGGGCGTCAGCCGTGGGTGGTTTATGGCTTGCTGCGCACCCACGACGCCGCGTCGCATCACTCGGTGGCGCAGATGAGCACCTCGCTGGCGTTGTTCGTGGTGATCTATTTCACCGTGTTCAGCGTGGGCATTGGCTACATGATGAAACTGGTGAACAAAGGCCCGCAACCGCACCACGAACATCCGCCTGAAGGCGATGAATTGCAGACGCCGCGTCGACCGATTTCGGCGGCTATCGTCCCTATGAAGGAGCATTGAGTCATGGCGATTCAAGGTATCGATCTCTCGTTGATCTGGGGCGTGATCATCGCTTTCGGGGTGATGATGTACGTGATCATGGACGGCTTCGATCTGGGCCTGGGGATTCTGTTTCCGCTGATCCCGGACGAGCAGGAACGCGATGTGATGATGAACACCGTCGCGCCGGTCTGGGACGGTAACGAGACGTGGCTGGTGCTCGGTGGCGCGGCGTTGTATGGCGCGTTTCCGCTGGCGTACGGGGTGATTCTCGAAGCGTTGTATCTGCCGCTGATCCTCATGCTGTGCGGTTTGATTTTCCGTGGCGTGGCGTTTGAGTTTCGCTTCAAGTCTTCGCCGCAAAAACGTCATTGGTGGGACAAGGCATTTATCGGTGGCTCGCTGCTGGCGACGTTCTCCCAAGGTGTGGTGATCGGCGCGTATGTGTCCGGAATTCCGGTGGTCGATCGGCAGTTTGCCGGTGGCGGTCTGGACTGGTTAGCGCCGTTTCCTCTGGTGTGTGGCGTGGGCCTGGTGATTGCGTATGCGTTGCTCGGCAGCACCTGGTTGCTGGTCAAGACTGAGGGCATGCTTGAATCACGGATGCGCCTGTTCACCCGGCCGCTGGCCTTGCTGTTGATGGCGATGGTGCTGGTGATTGGCGTGTGGACGCTGCAACTGCATCCGGAGCTGGCGGCGCGTTGGTCGACGCACGGGCATCTGCAGGTGTTTGCCGGGTTGGTGGTGTTGGCATTGCTGGCGGTGTTCGGGTTGCTGCGCACGTTGCGTCAGCGGCATACGCACTGGCCATTCGTGTTTACGCTGGTGTTGATGTTGCTCGGTTACATCGGCCTGGCGCTGAGCATCTGGCCGAACATCATCCCGCCGTCGGTGAGCATCTGGGCCGCCGCATCACCGCCGTCGAGCCAGTTGTTTGCGCTGATCGGCGCACTGTTCATCCTGCCGGTGATCCTGATGTACACCTTCTGGAGCTACTACGTATTCCGCGGCAAAGTGAGGATTGGCGATGGCTATCATTGATTCGCGTGAAGTGAAAAGCAGTCGCTGGTACAAGCGTTTGGGCTGGCTGTTGTTGATCTGGCTGGGCAGCGTGGTGTCGCTGGCGGTTGTCGCCAGTCTGCTGAAACTGGCGATGTACGCCGCGGGGATGAGGACCCATTGATCATAAAAAACCGGAGCCTGGCTCCGGTTTTTTATGGTCGGGGATTTTGGATGTACCACCGGACATTGTGGGAGCGAGCCTGCTCGCGAAAGCGTCGGGTCAGACAACATTGATGTTGAATGTAATGGCCCCATCGCGAGCAGGCTCACTCCTACAGGGATTTGTGGTGGTTGGAGAATATGTAAACACCGCCGGACACTGTGGGAGCGAGCTTGCTCGCGAAGGCGTCAGGTCAGACAACGTTGATGTTGAATGTACTGGCCTCATCGCGAGCAGGCTCAATCCTAAAGGGATTTGTGGTGGTTGGAGAATATGTAAACACCGCCGGACACCTGTGGGAGCGAGCCTGCTCGCGAAGGCGTCAGGTCAGACACATTGATGTTGACTGTAAAGGCCTCTTCGCGAGCAGGCTCGCTCCCACAGGTGTTGTGGTGTTTTTGAGATTTGAGTTATTGGGCGCCAAACATCGCGGTCCAGTAGATCCCCGCACTGCTTTTCGGGTCGGTCGCGTAGGCGGCGCCGAGTTCCTGGTATTGCGGGTTCATCAGGTTGGCGCAATGGCCGGGACTGGCGAGCCAGCCTTCGACGACTTTGTGCACCGTGTCTTGCCCGGCGGCGATGTTTTCGCCGACCAGTTGACCGCTGTAACCGGCGAGTTCTGCGCGATCGCCCGGGGTGCGGCCGTCGCGGTCCTTGTGATCGAAGTAATTGTTGTTGGCCATATCGCGGCTGTGATCCTGGGCGATCGTGCCCAGTGTCGCGCTCCAGGCCAGCGGTGCGGCAGCGGCGAAGGCCTGACCACCACACTGGCGCGCTTGGCTGCGGGCGACGTTGAGTTCACTGAGCAATTTCTGCCCCTCACTTTGCGCATCGCCCAATTTGGCCGACAGCAGCGGTCGCGCCAGCACGATGCGCCAGTCACGGTCATCACGGCTGACACCGACATCGACGAACTGCGGATCGAGCACTACCTGACAGAAACTCTCCTTGATCGCCTGCATCGCCGACGCCGCATCGCGCGGGCCGTTAAGAGTGATCGCCTGCACATTGACCATCGGATAACTGGCGCTGGCCATGGCTTGTTGCAGATCGACAGCACCGGTGGCGCGTAATCTCAGCCTCGGATCAGCCGACAGCGGTGGCAGTTCATTCGACGCCTGCGAACCACAACGCTGCGGTTGGCTGCGGTAGCTGTTGATCGACTCGATCAGTTGCGACTCATCGCCGGCCAGCGCCGGGATGGCAAACATAACGCCCACGGACAACGCGGCAAGACGCAAAACGGATGGCATGAAGCGCATGGAAATCTCCCTTGAGCTGAATGCGCCCATGATGCGCGAAACGCCCCCGGTGAGTGCAATGTCTTTTTTCTTCATTCAGCGGTTTTTCTGCGCAACTTTGTCTCTGGGTTTGCCGTCTACACTCACCGAAGACCCCGGGATACGGGTGTCTCCCGACGTAACACCTTGCCCGACTCGGGCGCTGCCGGAAGAACAGACATGGGATTGAAAGGCTGGGCGGGTTGTCTCGTATTCACCCTGTTGGCAGGCTCTGCATGGGCCACCGATCAGGCCCCGATCAAAGCGAAGGCTGAAGAAAAAGCCCAAGTGCTGGAAGAGAAAGCGGCGGACAAAGTCAGCGCCGCACCGGCACCGAAAGCCGAAGCCATCACCCCGACCGAAGTGCAGGCGGTCGATCCGGCCGGCGCGGCACCGCTGGATGATCCGATCACCTGTCTGGCGCGCAGTATCTACTGGGAAGCCAAAGGCAAAGACACGCCGGAAATGGAAGCCGTGGCCAGTGTGGTGATGAATCGCCTCGGCCATGAAGGCTTTCCTGACACGGTGTGTGCCGTCGTCAAACAAGGCTCGGAAAGCAAGAGCTGCCAGTTTTCCTGGTGGTGCGACGGGCGTCCGGATCAGGTCAAGGAAGATGCCGAATACACGCTGGCCAAGGATATAGCCCGCAAAGCGCTGAACCGCCAGCTCAAGGATCGCACTAACGGCGCGCTGTATTTCCATGACCGTAATGTTCATCCGAGCTGGGCCAAGGAATACCGCAGAACCGCTGAAACGAAAAAATTTCTCTTCTACAAACCAGCCGGCGGCGACGCGCGTTAAGCGCAGACTTGCCGCACACATTCGCGCAACCAGCGATGCGCCGGGTCGGCGTCCATGCGCGGATGCCAGAGCATCGACACGCTGATGTCCGGCATCGCGAAGGGCAGGGCGAAACTGTGCAGGCCGGTGCGCAGTTTGCTGGTGTGACGTTGTGGGACAGTGGCGATCAGGTCGGATTCACGCACCAGCGTCAGCGCCGCCGAGAATCCACCGAATGAAGTGACGATGTCCCGCGTCAGGCCGAGCGCGAGTAAGGCTTCGTCGACCGGCCCGCTGCTGCGTCCGCGCCGTGAAATGAGAATGTGCTCGCCGTCGGCAAAGCGCTTGCTGGTGATTTTCCCCGCGCTCAACGGATGCCCCTCACGCACCACACCGATCCATTGATCCTGAAACAGGATGCGGCTGTGCAGCGTCGGGTCGGTGCTGTCGTCGACCACGCCGGTTTCCAGATCGACGCGGCCTTCGCGCAGCGGCGTGCTGTCCTTGTCGGCTTTCTGCACAAAGCGCAGGCGTACGCCGGGTGCTTCTTCAGCGATGCGCGCGAGCAGGGCGGCGGCGAAGGTTTCGACAAAGCCGTCGGTGTTGCGCAGCGTGAAGGTGCGTTGCAAGCGGCCGGGGTCGAGCACTTCGGCGGGCCGTAAAACCGCCTCGGCGTCCTGCACCAAATGACTGACTCGTTCGCGCAATTCCAATGCGCGGGGCGTCGGCACCAGGCCTCGACCCGCGCGCACCAACAGCGGATCGCCGGTGGTTTCGCGCAGACGGGCGAGGGCGCGACTCATGGCCGACGGGCTCAACCGCAGGCATTTGGCGGCGCGGGCGACGCTGCCTTCACGCAGTAATACGTCGAGGGTGATCAGCAGGTTCAGGTCCGGCGCAGTCATGACATGGCGTTCCATGCAGGTATTGAGTGCAAAGCATGCGTCTTGCGCCGTGTGTTGTCGAGGCTCAGGCTATGACGCATCACCTATGCGTTGCGAGCCGTCCATGCCCCGAGAATCCCTGAGCACTCCCGCCCGTTGGGCGCTGACCAGTCTGGCCCTGTCGATGTTGATGCCGTCGCTGGACACCAGCATTGCCAACGCCGGGTTGCCGATCTTGGCGACGGCGTTTGAGGCGACGTTTCAACAGGTGCAATGGATCGTGCTGGCTTATCTGCTCGCGATCACTACATTGATTGTCAGTGTCGGGCGTCTGGGCGATGGTTTTGGACGGCGGCGATTGCTGCTGATCGGGATCGGCATTTTCACCAGCGCTTCGTTGGCTTGCGCGTTGGCTCCGGGACTGGGTTGGCTGATCGGCGCACGGGCGGTGCAAGGTGTTGGTGCGGCGATCATGTTTGCCTTGACGGTGGCGTTGGTGGCCGATGCGGTGCCGAAGGCGCGGGCGGGCAGTGCGATGGGCTTGCTGGCGACGATGTCGGCGGCGGGCACCAGTCTTGGGCCGTCGCTGGGTGGGCTATTGATGACGCATGTCGGCTGGCAGGCGATTTTTCTGCTCAACGTGCCGTTGGGTTTACTCAATATTTGGCTGGTGTACCGCTTTTTGCCAGCGGATCGGGCCGCAGGGCCAAGGCCGCGTGTCGCGTTCGATTATTCAGGCAGCGCGGTGCTGGTGTTGACGCTGGCGGCCTATGCGCTGGCGATGACGCTTGAAGGTTTCACCGTGCCGTTGCTGTTGGCCAGCCTGTGCGGCGCGGGGTTGTTCTTCATGATCGAGAAGAAGGCCAAGGCGCCGCTGATACGCTTGTCACTGTTCGCTGACCGGCGATTGAGCAGCAGCCTGGCGCTGACCTTTGTGGTGACGACCGTGATGATGACCACGCTGGTGGTGGGGCCGTTTTACCTGAGTCGCGGATTGGGCCTCAGCAGTGCCGTGGTCGGCTTGGCGTTATCGGTCGGGCCGTTGTTGTCTGCGTTTGGCGGTGTGCCGGCCGGGCGTCTGGTGGACCGCTTCGGCGCTCGGCGCATCGTGCCGGGCGCGTTGCTCGCCATGGCCTGCGGTTGTGGCTCGTTGGCGCTGTTGCCGATGAGTCTGGGGTTGCCCGCCTATTTGCTGCCGATTGCAGTGGTCGCCGTCGGCTATGCGCTGTTTCAGGCGGCGAACAACACCGGGTTGATGGCCGGCGTCCGTCAGGAGCAGCGCGGTGTGGTTTCCGCGATGCTCGGGCTGGCGCGCAACCTCGGCTTGATCACCGGGGCAGCGGTGATGGGCGCGGTGTTTGCACTGGCGGCGGGCGATCCGACACAAGCTCCGGCTACGGGCCATTGCCAGCGGCTTGCACATCACTTTTGGCGTAGCGGTGGCGTTTGATGCTCATGGCGTTGATCATCAGCCGAGCACAGTTCAACGGTGGGAGTGAGCCTGCTCGCGAAGAGGCCGGCACAGGTAACATCTCCTGTGACTGATACACCGCTTTCGCGAGCAGGCTCGCTCCCACAGGGGATCGGGTTGATCAGCAGAACTTCGGTCGAACCGAGATCAAATGTGGGAGCGAGCCTGCTCGCGAAGAGGCCGGCACAGCCAACATCTCCGGTGACTGACCCAGCGCTTTCGCGAGCAGGCTTGC